>JACQXA010000004.1:839547-1181594 GCA_016208975.1 Nitrospinota bacterium | reverse complement strand
ACCGGGAGCGGATAGAGCATCTGCACAAAGACCATCACCTGAAAGATAACAAGATATTCCTCCATTACGGCGACATGACAGACACCCTGAGCATCAACCGCCTGATGGAGATGATAAAACCGGACGAGGTGTACAACCTGGCCGCCCAAAGCCACGTGGCGGTGAGCTTTGAGACCCCCGAATATACCGGCGGGGCGGACGCGCTGGGGGCCTTGAGGATACTGGACGCCATCCGCGCCTTAAACCTCACCTGGAAAACCCGGTTTTACCAGGCCTCTACCAGCGAGATGTTCGGCAAGGTGCAGGAGGTTCCGCAGAAAGAGACCACCCCCTTCTACCCGAGAAGCCCGTACGGGGCCGCGAAACTTTACGCCCACTGGATAACCGTTAACTACCGGGAGGCGTACAACATTTTCGGTTGCTCGGGCATCCTGTTCAACCACGAGTCGCCCCGGCGCGGCGAGAACTTCGTGACGCGCAAGATAACCCTGTCGCTGGCCAACATCCTCAAGGGGACGCAGGACAAGCTTTATCTGGGCAACCTTTCCGCCAAACGCGACTGGGGTTACGCCAAGGATTTCGTGGAAGGCATGTGGCTTATGCTCCAACAGGAAAAGGCGGACGATTTCGTGCTGTCCACCGGCGAGCAGTACAGCGTGCGGCAATTCGTGGAGGCCTCTTTTGGCCTTGTGGGCATAGACATAAAGTGGAAAGGCGAAGGCCAGGAAGAAAAGGGTTACGACGATAAGACCGGCAGGGTTTACGTGGAGGTGGACCAGGCTTACTTCCGCCCCGCCGAGGTGGAAACGTTGCTGGGCGACTCTTCCAAGGCCCGCAGGGTTCTTGGGTGGGAACCGAAAACCACTTTCCACCAACTGGTGCGGATGATGGTGGAGTCGGATTTGCGCCGGGCGGGTCTTGATCCGGCCAGGCATATCAAAGGCTGAATTTTCGACGGGGATGGAATCCGGCATTCGAGAGTTGGCGATAAACGCGGCCTTAAAAGTGGCCAGCGAGGAAGCCCGCGCGCTGGACGGGCTGGCGGAGGTCATCCGCTCGCAAGCTTTCGCCTCGGCGCTATCCCTTTGCCATAACTGCCGGGGCGCGCTGTTTATCCTGGGCATGGGCAAGTCGGGCCTGGTGGGGCAGAAAATGGCCGCCACCCTTACTTCCACCGGAACGCCTTCCATTTACATCCACGCCGGGGACGCGTTGCATGGAGACCTGGGCGCCATCCGCCCCGGCGACGTGGCCATACTCATATCTAAAAGCGGCGAGACCCGCGAAGTGCTGGACGCGGCGCCATTTCTGAAAAAACAGGGCAACCCTATTATCGCCATCACCAACGACCCCGCTTCCAGCCTGGCCAAGGCCGCCAGCGTGACTCTTCTGATGGGGGTGGAGTCGGAAGCGTGTCCGTTGAACCTTGCGCCCATGACCTCTACAACCGTAACCATGGCGCTGGGGGACGCGCTGGCGTCGGCGCTTATCGTGTCTAAAGGATTCAAGCCGGAGAATTTCGCCCAGTTTCATCCCGGCGGCAAACTTGGCTGGATGCTCACCGCCAGGGTGGGCGATTTGTTATCCAAGGACAAGAACCCCGTTTGTTCCGCCGAAGACACGTTGCGCAACGCCGTGGTGAAACTGGTGGAGTGCCGGTTGGGCGGCGTGAACATAGTGGACGGCGGCGGCAGACTGCTGGGAGTGCTTACCGACGGGGATATTAAACGGCTCATATTGAAAGCCGATGACGGGTTGCTGAACAGGCCGGTGAAAGAGTTCATGAAAACCGGGCCGGTAACGGTGAAACATTCCGCCACCGCCGCCGAGGCGCTGGACCTTATGGAAAACCGGGAGACGCAGATATCCGTTCTGCCCGTGGTGGACGACGACAACCGCCCCGTGGGGCTACTGCGCCTCCACGACGTGATAAAGAGCCACCTTTAATCTAATACAGCCAACAGGCGGTTTTTTGACCGGCGCCCACTTCTTTTAATTCCGGCATCTTCTCCCGGCATACGCTCATGGCCTTGGGGCAACGCGGGTGGAACGGGCATCCTGTGGGCATCTCCATAAGGCTTGGCACCGTGCCTTTAATCTCGCGCAACTTGTCGCCTGGCGCGGATTTCCGGCTAGCCACTGAATCCAGCAGGCCCTGGGTGTAAGGATGTTTCGGATTGGCAAAGATGGATTTCACCGGGGCCGATTCGGCCACTTTCCCGGCGTACATCACCACCACGTCATCGCAGGTTTGCGCCACCACCCCCAGGTCGTGGGTGATCAAAATCATGGACATGCCGAACTGGTTTTTCAGGTCCAGCAAAAGCTCCAGTATCTGCGCCTGGATGGTAACGTCCAGCGCCGTGGTGGGCTCGTCGGCGATGAGTAGCGAAGGATCCATCGCCAGCGCCATGGCTATCATGGCCCTTTGGCGCATGCCGCCGGAGAGCTGGTGGGGATATTCGCCCACCCGCCGTTCCGGCGAGGGGATGCCCACTTTTGCCAGCATTTCCACCGCCTTGTCCCATGCTTCTTTTTTAGTGATTGGGAAATGGGCCAGGATGCCTTCGGCTATCTGGTTGCCGATGGTGAACACCGGGTTTAGAGCGGTCATGGGCTCCTGGAATATCATGGCGATTTTTCGCCCGCGAACATCGCGTATTTCTTCGTTGCTGAGCGCCAGCAGGTCGCGCCCCTCGAACATCACCCTTCCCCCGGCGATGGTGGCCGATGAAGGCGCCAGCCGCAGGATGGACAGGGCGGTGATGGTTTTGCCGCAACCAGACTCCCCCACTATTCCGAGGGTTTCCCCGGCGGACATGGAGAACGACACGTCGTCCACGGCCCACGCTGGCCCATGGGGCGTGTCGAACCGGACCCGGAGGTTTTCCACGGAAAGAAGATTAGACATGGGGAGATTATATTACGAGAGGGGCGCGGGGAAAAACTAATCTCCTGCCGGCGAGGCATGGTTGGAAATCGCAAAGACGGATACTATGCCGAATCGGTTTGGGTAACGAGCAATATAAGCCAAAAATCAAAAAAGTCGTTCACGCTCTCGATAATCAATTTTGCACATGATGCCGAAGTTTTACGGCGGGAAGCTTTTTAATATCGACCTCCATCTGCCAGGTCAGCTTTAAATTGATAAGCAGTTGACTGTCTTTGACCTGCTCGGTAGTAACATCAACGAACCGGTTTCCTCCATACCCGTGGAATTGGACACGCTCAAATGCCCCCTTCATCATAAGAAAAGATGCGTCTTCAGATATATTTGTAAAATATACCTCCACCTCATTGAGGCTTCCCATGTATCCATTAGGCATATTTTCCCTCCACGACACGGTCATATCATCGGGGCGGATTGCTCTATTAGACGATTGATAGTGGCTCAACCAATCTGAAAGCCATTTGGGATGATTACTTATTGCTACCAGCAGGATTGGAGAATTGCCTGTTTCCCTGGCTTTTTCAGAGAACGCCTTAACATATTTCCAAAACGTTTCTGGGGAGATTGACGCAATATCCTCGAACGATGTTTGACTTAAAACGATATTTAACACTCTGATTGCAACATGCTTTTCAATTGTATCAGCGAACCATTCCTTCTCATTGGAAGGCGGATCTTCGAATCGTGGGCTTGTGTAACGAGCCTTATTCACCTTGGTAATGCGTAATGTCCAGTCGGAGAGAGGGTTGTCAGTTTCTTCGAAAGCTTTAAAAAATGATAGTGGCAGGGGGCGTGGGTGTGTGCCATTCGCACTAAAACCGGCAGATGCCCATAACCCGATCTCTTTTAGCAGGGCATTATCTATGTTTGCTCCCAAAATCTTCTGATTTCTTGTGTAGGTGATTCTATCACTCAGAAGTTTCAATCCCTTGATAACGGCCTCTCTTCGCTCCTTAAAAACAGCCTCATCATTTACCGCAAGAAGAAAAAGTAAAACTGGCTGATATCGATCAAATTTTTCGTCTTCCAACTTTCTTATCCATTCACCCAACAATCCATTAATGGTTGCTTCGTCCCAACGCCCAGTTGTAACAACGTTTAAAATATCCGATAAAAAATTTGATGATGGGGACCACGGCTCATTATTTTGACGTTTCTCGGCTTTCAATAGAAGCGCCACCAGAATCTCTCCAGTTAGCGACCGAATATCACTGGAAGATGGTATATAAACCCGTCCAGAAAGATGGCGCGGTTCATCCAAAGAATAAATCTTTTTGATCAGACCACCGAATTTTTCTGAGAACGGGTCAGAATTGGAAGTGTGCGCCATTCGTTGCCGGAGCATCGCCCAAAGAACCCCTTCCGCATCTGCAAATGGGAGAAATCGGATATTTGTATCATCGGGATGAGGAGTTTCCCCGGACGCAATTCGCTTGGAAAGTTCAGCCGGGAATGCATGGGGGCCCCCTTCAGTGGCACACCAGTGTAATAAAGCGCCGAAGGTTATCAAACAGACATCTTTCCAATAATTCGACATTGCCATGGAGAAGATGGTGTAAGGCGCTACTTGGATTTTAAAGGATTCGTCATTCCTAACATACTCGGGTTTTATATCTATCCATTCCTGCGTAAATACAGCAAGACCGAGCGTTTGGTAATGGGTGACTCTATAGATGTTGTAGAAAACTTCATCTTGAAACCTGTAGTCAGGCCAGCGCAAAATACCATCAAGCATCCGCTCAGCGCCCGTACGGTCACCTGTGTGAGCAAAAGCGAGGAACGCGCGAACGAGCGTGTCGAGGTGCTTTGGCAACAGGTCCGCTCCTGCTGTATTTAGCTCTTCCCAGCCATCGGTCTCCTTCTTGGGCTGCAAATAAAATTCAAGCGATTCCCATCTCTCATAAATTCCGTCCACAAGAGCCTGATAAGAACGTTGAAAGGGTGCACGAAGACGGCAAGGTGTCGTAAAGTCATGTTTGATTTCACCTTGTTCTTCTACTGCAATAGCCCATCGCTCAATGACGAAATAACAGAGATTGTCCCACAACCAATAGGAATTGGATATGACTTCCGAATGCCTCTGGATATCCAGACAGTTAGCAAGTTGGCAAGGAATATTGGCTAAACTAATGGCGAAGTCTTTTCTCTTAAGGATTGAATCAGCCGCAAGCTTGATTGGGTCACGAAAAAACATGAGCCATTTCTGATAAAATGTTCTTTGACCGAATGACCTATAGTCGCTCAGCTTTGTATAGTTGTCCCACTTGCCAGAATCGAGCTTGTAATCTCCAGTCTTGATGAGTGATACAAAGAGGTCGATCATTGCATCACTTGCTTTTTCGAAACTACCTGCGCGGTCGTCCTGAACAGCAAAACGAAGCTCGTTTGCGTATTGATCAAATATCTCAAAAGTGGTTAGGTCTGCGCCAAACTCTGGAGGGGTAGGTCTTCGAAATACTAATGCCCGTTTCATGATAAATCGATCCCATGCATCAAGTCCGGGCGCATCACGAGAAATACAGATAGGAACAACTTTTTCATAATCCTCTCCAACTGTAAGTGGAAAAATAAGGAGCGGATTATTCGTTTCATTCCCAGAACTATCTTCACGGCCCTGTGCAGATGCGTGAGCCCGGTCTCGCCATCGGATGACTGCATATGCCAATAAACTAAAGCGAACATCAACAAAACGTTTTTTATGCGCAAACCGTTTTTGCACTTCAGTTACACCTTCTTCTCCACCCAATGGCATACATAGGACCTGAGGTTCTTTCTCGGTGTCATTGTCACCGTAAGCTTTGACTGGTAGGAGCTTAAAAGAAGGAGCGCTGGCGAATAAGGTAAAAAGCATTTGCTCATTGAGCTCTTTGGGCCATGTAATGCCCACCCCGTATCGTAGCACCGCCTTGCTCTGCTCAGTTTGGCTTAGAAATTGAAACGTCTTGGCCAGGAACCAAAATGCGCCAGCGCCATTTTCCAAAAATATTAGTCCGTCGAGAACCAACCATAGAAATGGGAGATTAGTACCGGCGCTTAATATCAATAGATATTGCGCCCCCATGAGAATGACTAGGGCAAGTGATCGCGAACCTGAAGAACGTGCGGCGGAAAGCGTAAGATAAATTCTCAGATATGTGTCACTCCGAAATTCTCTTTGAAGAAGGATGGCAATGAGGGATATGGCGATCGGGTAAACAAGACCTATGATTGCCGCTTGAACTCCCCAAAGTCCGGTGAAATAGGACAGCAAGATTTCAGCGTTCGATCCTTGGTTTGATGAGGATGGCGTTAAAAGGGTTGTGTTAAACGCTGATGAAAAATCCAATTCTCTGTATATGTCGAGAAAAAATGTAGTAATTGTGACGAAAAGATATAGAAGAAAAATGTCTAGTGAGCTCAGAAAAGGATGTTTTTCCGCACTCAGGAAGTAGGCCTCCCACCAGCTAAGCTTGTACTTCTTATACTCTTCGTTATCTTTCAGCCAACCTCTCAGTTCTTTATCGGCTAGATACTGCAAACTTTTTGTCAGTACCCCTAAACGGCGGCTTATGGTTTCGAAAACGCTATAAGTCATTGAGAAATCCAAATATAAATAGACAGTAATGTTATCATATGCTCTTATTAAGGTGGGTTGTTAATAGATAACAGTGACAGTGGCGGACTTGGGCCTAGCTCAGTTCCGTTTCAGCGCGGCCCGCACTTCTTCTACAATGAGTTTTTCTATGTAATCCGCCGATGGCGCCGCCGCTTGCACCGCCTGCTCATTTTGCGCGTGACCGCCGCAAGAGCCGCTATTGTTGTGCTTGCCGCAGGCGTTGCAGTTGTTGCAGGCCTGTTCCAAAAGTTTTTTCCGGGGCCAGCCCTGTTTGTCGCCGATGGACTGGAGATGGGCTATCTGCTGTTCCGACAGCGGTTTTACGTTTCCTATCTGCCGGGCATAATAGGTCATCTCCGCCACATGCTCCATCCGTTCCAGCGTGTTGTAGGCTGAAAACACGTCGGCCCCCACGGTTACGGAGCCGTGGCGCTCCAGTATCACCGCGTCGAATTCCTTTATGTATTTCTTTACGGACTCGGCCACTTTCTCGGTGGTGGGCGGGGCGTATTCCGCCGTGGGGATGGATCCCAGGGTAAAAATCACCTCCGGCAAAAGGCATTTTGCCAGCGATACACCGGCTAAAGAGAGCGCCACGCACATGGTGGGATGGGCGTGCACCACAGCGTTCACGTCGGGCCGTTCCCTGTAACAGGTGAGGTGCAGGCAAATCTCGCTGGAGGGTTTCCGGCTACCGGCGATAAGTTTTCCCTCCATGTCGGTGATAATCAAATCCCGCTCGGTCATGTAACCTTTGTGGATGGCGGTGGGGGTTATCAGTATGCGGTCACGCCCCAGCCTTACGGAGACGTTGCCGTCGGTGCTGGATATCCAGCCGCGCCCGTGGATGCGTTTGCAAACTTCAACTATGTCTTTTCTGTATTCGGATTCGGTCTTCATTTCCCTTTACTCCGCCATGTCAACCCGGTCCACCACGCCTTCTATGACGCTGTGGACCGGCGCGTTCTGGTCCATGAACAACTGCCGCGCCGCGTTGCCCTCCACTGCCGCCAGCACGATGTCTCCAGGGCCGCTCTGGGCGAAATCCACGGCTAAAAATGTGGCGCCCTCGTCTTTCATGTTTTCATCCAGCGGCTGGACAATCATTATCCGGTGACCCTTGTACACCGGGTTTATAACCGTGGACTGGATGTTTCCCACCACCCTGCAAAGCTTCATGGGGTTTCCCTGTTCACGCTGTCCACAATGCCCACAATGCCCGCGTCCACCGGGGTGAACGGCTCGTCCAGGGCCAGCGTGCCTTCCCTGCCGGAGACGTAGGTTACAAGATCGCCCGGGCCGGACTGCACGGAATCCGTCGCCACGATGGGTTCGCCTTTGGGCGCGCCCTTGTCGTCTATGGGCTGGATGAGCAGGAGTTTCACGCCCGTGAGCGCCTCGTGTTTCACCGTGGCCACCACCCGGCCTATAACCTTGGCTAGATGCATTGCGTTACGCCTATAAAAGTTTCAGGTTAATGTCCCCGTGCGGGTTGGGGATTATCTCGCGGCACACCAGCGTGCCCGTGGTTTGGATAATGGAAACCCCCGCGTCCACCGCCGCTTCCAGCTCGTTCAAGTCGCCGGTGATGGTGTAGAACGATTTTCCGCCCAGCCCGTTGGCCAGCCTTATCTCGATGGCGGTCACTTCGGCCGCTTTCACCGCCGCGTCGGCGGAGAGGAGGGCCGAGGCCACCGTGAACACCTCCACCACCCCCAGCGATTTCATTTCCGGCGCCGGGACGCAGGCCTGGATGGCCGGTATAAGCTGGGCGTGGGCGTATGGCAGGAAAAGCTGGTCCACTATAAGCTCCGCCCCTTTTTCGAGACCAGCCCGGTAGGCTTCGTCCACCGCCGCCGTTTCACCGGCGACGAGTATCATGTATTTGCCGGGGCAAACGGTGCGCGCCTCCAGCAGGCGCACGGGGGCTTTTTTCACCATCACGTCCGCCGTGGCCACGCCCCTCGCCACCGAGCGGAGCTCTATCAACGCCAGCGCCGGTTCGTTGTAACTCATGCCTCTATCCTTATCCATTGAGGAGTAACTTCCGCGACCATGCCGGATATTGACGCGTGATACCGCGCCCCAAGCTTGCCTTCGGGAATTTCCGCTATCAGCCTCCCCTGCTCCACCCGGTCGCCTTTGGACACCACCGGAGCCGACGGCTCGCCCACATGTTGATTCAGGTTTATGGTGACTTGTGACACGTTCCACGGGCCATCATAGAAAGCTGGTTTGCGGTCATATTCCGCCAGCCCCAGCCGCGTTAATAACCTTTCGGCGGGCACGCCCCGGTATTGGCGGTAATAGTCCGCTGATATGTCTGTCCGCTTGTGAGGGTTGCCGATGCCCGCCTCTTTCAGCCTGCGTTTGAACTCGCGGAAAAACACCCGGGGCGACAACGCCATGGGGCAGGCCCACAGGTCGCACACGCCACATTCGCAACATAGCCAGGCGGCGGTGATGGTGTCGGTGTCCAGGTCTTTATCGTAATTCACCACGCGCATTATCTTGTGGGGTTCCAACTTGTGTCCCAGCAGGTAACGCGGGCAGAAATCGGTGCAATACCGGCACGCCTCACAGGCGGATTTACCGATGCGGATCTCGGTGGACAAAGGCCTCGTCATCCGCGCCACATGCGGATGCCCCTTGGGCAACACGAAAAGCCCGCCGGTGGTCTTGTTCACCACGCCGGACAAATCGGTGGTTACGCGCCCCATCATGGGGCCGTTGACCAGCAGGATATAATCGTCCACCGTCACGCCAGCCCGGGCGATTATTTCAGGGAAGGCCGTTCCGATGGGAACGCGGATGACCATGGGGTTGGCCACGGCCCCGCCCACGGTTATCACCCTGTGGGTAACAGGCCGTCCGGAAATGGCGTCCGCCAGATTCACCAGGGTGCCCACGTTCATCACCACCACGTTCACCGCCAGCGGTATTCCCCCTTCGGGAACTATGCGGCCCGTGGCCTCGTAAACGAGAAACTGCTCATCCCCGGCGGGGTAAACGTTATCGAGTTCCAGTATCTCTGCGCCGCTGTTCTTTATACGGCCACTCAACGCCGCCAGAGCTTCTTTATATTTCTTCTTCACGGCGATAACGCTACGGACCGGCTTGCCAGAGCGCTGGGCGATAAATGCGGCGACGGCCCGCAAGGTTGAGACTATCTCACCGGCCCGGTTCTCCATCAAATACTGGTCGCCTGCCATCAGCGGCTCGCACTCCGCGCCGTTGACGATAACCGTGTCCACGGCGGCGGCCAGCTTCACATGGGTGGGGAACCCGGCGCCACCCGCGCCTATGATTCCCGCCTCCCTGGCGATGTCCGGCAATGATGACATGGGGTTAAATTATCCTGAACCGGTCTTTCAAGGTGCAACGCCGCTCACGGGTGAAGTTCAACGCTGTGGTGAGCCCTTCGCCGGTGGGGCTGGCGATGGAGAACGATGTGTAGCCCTCCCCTCCCCAGCCCAGCCCCGCGAAACTGGGGCCGTTCTTCACGAAGATGGAGGTGTTTATCACCCTGGCCATTTTGGAGAGATTGTCCACGTTGGTGGAGTGCATCACCGCCGTGTGGCCGAACCCATGCTCTATTATTTTTGCGAAGGAGACGCCCTCGTCCACATCCGCCACCCGCACCAGCGGCAGGATAGGCATCAGTTGCTCCATCACCACCAGCGGGTCGCCTTTCTCCGCGTCGAACACCACAAGCCTAATGTCTTCGCTGGCGTCAACGCCGATGGCGCGCAGGATTTTCCACGCGTCTTTGCCCACCCATTTCTTGTTGATCACCCCATGGTCGCCGGGGCCTGATGGAGCCCGTTCCACCACCAGTTTTTCGAGTTTCTTCACCTGGCTGGCGTTTATCTCGTAAGCGCCGAATTTTTTCATGTGGCGTTTTAAATCGTCCGCCACCTTGTCCACGCAGATGAGGACTTTCTCGACCACGCAGACGATATTGTTGTCGAATGAGGCGCCGTCCACCACGTGTTTGGCCGCGTCTTCGAGGTTGGCGGTTTCGTCCACCACCACCGGCGGGTTGCCCGGCCCGGCGGCGATTACCTTCTTGCCGCTGTTCATGGCCGCCTTCACCACGGCGGGGCCGCCGGTGACAACCAGCAGGCGGATGTCCTTGTGGCGCATAAGCTCCCCGGCGCTTTCCACGGTGGGGTTGGCCACGGCGGTCAAAAGGTTCGCCGGGCCGCCAACGCTGATGATGGCCTGGTTGAGCAGGTTTATCACGTGGGCGGTGGTGTTTTTGGCCGCCGGATGGGCGTTGAACACCACGGCGTTACCTCCGGCTATCATGCCGATGGCGTTGCATATAACCGTTTCGGTGGGGTTGGTGCAGGGGGTGATGGAGCCTATCACCCCGTATGGCGCCCGCTCCATAAGGGCGATGCCATCGTCGCCGGTGAAAGCTTTCGGCTCAATTATCTCCACCCCCGGCGTTTTTTCCACCACCAGGGTGTTCTTTAAAATCTTGTCCGCCACGCGGCCCAAGCCAGTCTCTTCCACCGCAATCCGGGCCAGCGTCTCGATGTCTTGCCGGGCGGCGTTGCGCATGGCCTCTATCATCAGCTTGCGCTCAGCCAGCGGATGGGTGTCCAGCGTGTGGAACGAGGCTTTGGCGGCTGATACCGCCTCTTCCACCGTGTCGTATATCCCCACGCCCCGCCCGCCACTGGACGGCTTGTCGGCGACAACCGGACCGGCGGCAGGTTGTTCCGAGGCTATCCGGCGGGCCACACGCTCCACAATTTCGGCTATCTGGTCCTTGCTGATGCTCATCGGTTACACTCCGGCGGTTTGGTATTTTGTGAACACCGTTTTGTCGTCCACGTCCCAGGTGTCCACAATGCCCATGATCACCGCGTCCACGGGCTTGTTGTTGGTGATGTCGGTCTGCCGCGCCGATGAGCCGGTGGCGTACAGCACTACCTCGCCCACACCGGCTCCCACCGAGTCGGCGGCCACCACATAACCTTTGGACAGCTCGCCCAGGTGGTCCACGTTGCGCACCAGCAAAAGTTTAAGACCCTCCAGCGAGGGTGTCTTCTTCGTGGAGACCACCGTCCCCACCACTTTGCCGAACAACATGGCGCTAGTCCTGCGCCACGGCTTTCCTGCCCAGGGGCAGAACACCGTCTATGTTGTTGTGCGGCCTGGGTATCACGTGAACCGAAACCAGCTCGCCCACCTTTTCGGCGGCGCGGGCGCCCGCGTCGGTGGCGGCTTTCACGGCGGCCACGTCGCCGCGCACTATGGCGGTGACAAACCCCCCGCCTATTTTCTCGTAGCCCACCAATTCCACCTTGGCGGCTTTAACCATGGCGTCGGAAGCCTCCACCATGCCCACAAATCCTTTAGTCTCGATCATTCCCAGAGCGTCCGGCATTGCATTCTCCTTAAATCAAAAATGGGTTATCTGCTTTTCTTGTTCGGCTGGCCGGTGAGGCTTTCGAGGGCTTTAACAGCCGCCTCCGCCGCCGAGTCTATTTCCGCTTCGGTCCCAGACATGTACAGCCGCCCGAAAGCGCCGAAAGGCCGCACATCTATAAGTTTCACGTTGGCGGCCTTCTCCGCCTCGTTGGCGGCGTAAACCGCGTAACCGGCGGGCTCGGTCTCCAGTATGAACAGCGACTCGCCCGGCAATATCATCGAGCCGCTCTTGTTCCGGTTGATCAGCTGGCACTGGTAGGCCTCCATGGAGCGGATTATCTGGTTGGCCACGATGTCGGGTTTTATCCTGTCGCTCTCTTTGACTTCCAGATGGTCGAGGATGGCCTGACCGGCGCTCATCACCTCGCCCTTGTCCATGTCGTGCACCTCCAGAAGGCCGTAGGCCCGCTCCACAATCTGCACGGCGGGCTGGACGCGGGTGGCTTTCAAGGCCACGTCGGTCACCCGGTTGATGGCCAGCCCCGGCGCTATCTCCACAAACAGCGAGGCCACCCCAGGCACCGGAAGGAAACCCTTGGCGGTGGAGCCGATGTAAGAGGCCAGCTGGTCCTGAAGGCTGTCCAATAAAACGAAAGTGCGCAAAGTAATCATTTCGCTATTAACCCCTAGTATTGTTTCGACGTGATAACGTCTTCTATCCGGCGGATGCACGAGAGCGTCCGTTTCCTGTCGCGCATGCCGAGAGCCACATAAAGAAGATCCAGAATGGAAGCCTGCGCTATCCGGGACGATAACGCCTCGCTCCTGAACCGCGTTTCCTTGCTGGCGGTGATAAGAGCCACGTCCGAAGCCTTGGCGATGGGCGATAAAAAGCTGTTGGTCACCGCCACGGCCCTGGCCCCGGCGCCCTTGCCCGCCTTTATGGTTTCCACCGGGTCTTTGGTGGATCCCGAATGGCTGATGGCGAATATCATATCCCCTTTGGAAAGGAGCGCCGCTTCCATCATCATAAGGTGCGCGTCGGTCTGCACGGTCACGGAAAGACCCAGCCGCATGAATTTCGTGTAGGCGTCCATGGCTATGGGCGCCGAGGTGCCTACGCCTATCACCAGTATCCTGCCAGCCCCGGCCAGCATGTCCACCGCCTTGTCCACGGCCTTGGCGTCCACAACGCTCAAGGTGTCGTTCAAGGTCTGGATGTTGGCGCCGAACACTTTACGGGCCAGCGTGGCGGTGTCGTCTTTTTCGGTGATGTCTTCGTGGATGGCGGACGCGATGGGGGTGACCAGTTCCCGCGCCAGGGCTATTTTCAGGTCGGCGAACCCCAGGAACCGGGCAGTCCTGCAAAAGCGGATGACCGTGGCCTCGGAAACATCCGCCGCCGCCGCAACCTCCCCCACGGATTGGGCCAGCAGATCCTCCCCGTGGGCAAGGACATACTCCGCCACCCGCCGTTCGGCGGGCTGAAGCGAAGGAACCACGCCCCGGATGCGTGATACCGCGCCCCCGCCGGACATGCTCACCGCGCCCCTGGCCTTTGTCTCCATCCCGAACCTTGATATGGATTGAGTGTTACGCCGGATTTTACCGCGCCGGGGGCGGCTCTGTCAAGTAGTGCTACATGTATAATATTATTCATGAAGTAATATTTCATGAGCGGGCACAGCCTGCCAAGTTTGCTTCGCCGGGGTCGCCGACCACGGTATCCAGCCAAACCGGTCCCGTGGTCGGGCGACCACGGGGAAGCGATATGTCATTCCTGGCATCGTCAGGCTGAGTCTGCCGAAGCCTGGCTGAGGGGCGCATTGATATCAGGTTCGTGGCCCGACAAGCCCGCCATGACGGGATTATTATTGTCGCCGTTAACCCCTTGGGTTCGTCACTCAAATAATGTCATGCCGGACTTGATCCGGCATCCGGGCTTCGCATCCTTGACGCTTAGGCCCCGATCCCGGATAGGCGCTATTGCGCCTTCCGGGATGACAAGGCGAAAGGGATAATCAGCGAATCCGGAGCCGGGGGATGATGAACGGGGTGGTTTCTTTGTATCTTAGATAATCATCGCCGAACCGGGCCAACAGCTCTTTTTCCTCGAACACCTTGTGATAGAAAGAGCCCAGCGCCATGCCCAAGGCGAAGGATACGATGCCCGCCATGAGTCCGGCGACCCAGGTGACAATCCCCAGGTAATAGAGGCATGCCCCCAGCTGTATTGGGTTTCGGCAAAGATTATACGGCCCCGTCACGATGAGTTTGCTGGTGGGGGCGATGGGGGCGGGGGTGCCGCGGCCAATGGTCAATTGGGCCCAAACCGCCCACAGCAGAAAGAATAGCCCGGCGCAAACCGAAAGCGCGGCCACCGGAATCTCAACTTCAGCGGGCCAGTTGATGTTGATGATTGCATTCAGGGCCTCGCCTGACAGATAAAGCAGGAAGGGGATTACAACGAGAAACATCGTTCCACCCATGAGGAGCGCGAAAGATTTAAATAGCATGGAGCGGGTTTTGGAGGCGAAAGCAAGTATTACGGCGAGGTATCGCTGGAAGAGCGGGCCGTAATCTCCGGGAGGTTCGCTTTTTTCCATGCGGGCTCCAAAATAAAAAAGGGCGGCTTTTCAAGGCCGCCCCGATATTACCGGATTGGTTTACGCCGCGTAGCCGGTGTAATACTGGTCTATCTGCCCCATTACAAGGTCCAGCGCGTCGGTCACCAGTTTTTTCAGCTCCCCATCGGACATGGAGCCTATCATCCCGGCCAGTTCGTCTTTTTTGGAAGAAAGCTCTTTGGCCAGCGGGGCCAGCCGCTCCATGGGAATGTCCAGATTGCCTAGGGCGTTCTTGAACATCGAAAGGTCTGTAAGCAGGCCATCCACCTGATTCAGCACTCCCGAAGCGGAGCCTGTGGTGGAAAAATCCCCCACCGGTGGCGCTATAAATGGAACCTGTGAAGTGGGCAAAATGCCGGGCGTGGATGTTTTGCCCGCAGAGGCCTCTGTGCCCGAGGTCATTCCATTTAAAACTTCGAGGAACGACTGGGACGGTTTGGACTCCGCCCCGGCGGCCTTCTTGGGCCCGGGCGCGTTCTGAGAGGGATCGAAACCGTTTATCTTCATTTTTCCGCTCTTTCACCGTGAATTATAGCATATGTATCGGCCCGGCTTGGCCAGGGCTTTACACTTTTTATTTTACGGCGGCTCCGGTTTCAACTTCGGCAACCTGGATGGGTCGCGGAGCTTGCGGATCCATCCGCCACCATATATAAGCCATAAGCCAGCCAAAGAGCGATCCCGCCACTATATCCGCCGGGAAATGGGCGCCCACATATACCCGGGACAGGGCCACCAGCGCCGCAGTTCCAAATAATGCCCATTGGAACCTTCTGTAATATAAGGCAAAAAACGTAGCCGCCGTGAAGGCTGCCTGGGAATGACCCGAGGGGAATGAACGCGCCCAAAGCTTGTTGTAAGGGGTGTGGATAATCACCTCCCCCGCGTCCAGTCGCTGTTTAAATTTTTCCAGGGGCCGATCCCGCTCAAAAACATTCTTGGTCACATTCAGCAGAAGCCCCGCCGCGGCCATCAATAGAAGGAAAGTAACCGCCCGGCGTTTGAAATTGGCCCGGTCGAAGTAGAAAATACCCGCAATGCCGCCTATAATCCAGCCCGGCGCGTCCCCCGCCACAGAGGCGAAAGTCATGACCACGTCCAGAACCGGGTTAGACAACCCGTTGTTTATCAATAAGAACAGCGCCTCGTCCAGCGCCCTGAGGGATTCCATTCAGCGGTTACTTTTTCCAGAGCCGGGAGAACACCCAGCCGGTTTTTTCTATCCAGACCGGGGCGCTGTCCCTCGAGACGTGATAAACGAAATAGAGCGCCGCGGCGCCCATAATGATGTCCGGCGCCCAGATGGCGAGAACCGGCGGCAATTTCCCTTCGGAGCCTAACCCCTGCCCTATCATCCATAAAAGGTAATTGATGACGATCATCAAGACCCCAACCCCAAATCCACCGGCGGAACCGCGCCTGTGGGTGAGAATTCCCAGCGGCGCGCCCAAAAGGCCCAGCACCAGGCATCCCACCGGGGCCGAAAAAGCCTTGTGGTAGGCCACCTTTTCGGCGGAGGCCTTTAAGCCTTGTTGTTCGGATTGGGTAATCCTTTCAGAGAGTTCTGGCAGGGACAAATGCGGAATTTCCTTTTCCGCAGGCTTGGAAAACTCTCCCTCAAGCTCCACTTTCAGCGTGTAGTTGTCGTACCCGATGGTTTGATACATCCCATCGGCGCCTAGGGAATGGATGACCCCTGTATAAAGGTCCATCACCACCGAGTCCCCCGCCTCGCCGGAGTGGATGTGGCCCCGTTTAGCCTCGATGATTCTCGGTTTGGCCGGGTTGCGCCCATCGGATATGAAGACACCGGAAAGCTGTCCATTATCATTCTCATTCACATGCACCAGCAGTTTGCCGAAATTCTCGTTGAACCGGCGCTCCTTGATATTCATGCTGATGTTGGAACGAATAATGTCCACCACCACGTCCCGGAAATGCAAATTCCCCTTATGCGCCACGAACACCGAAAGATATAACGTGGCCAGAAACACCCCCCCGGAGAGGATAAGGGGCGCCCTCAAGATGCGCCATGGCGAGATTCCGGCGGATTTCATGGCTGTAATCTCGTTATCCCCGGCGAACCGGGAAAAAATTAACAGCGAAGACATAAGCATGGCCAACGGCGCCGCCAAGGTGAAAAAAGACGGACTCAGGTACAGAAGCAGTTCACCGATGGATTTAAAAGATGCGCCCTTGGTTAACAGCAATCCGGAAAGGAAATTCACCTTCTCCAGAAGCAGTACCGAAAGCAGGATAAAAACCGAGATTAGAAAGACTTTAGCCTGCTCGCTTAATATGTAACGGTCTAGCGTATTCATGGTAAAAGATGATACCATACAAGCATTGGACATTTGTCTGGGCATGTGCCCTGCGCCCCTGTTCTTGAGGCGCGGGGAGTGGTTGGTGGCAAGTGTCCGGCAGGTTTAGGAAGATTCTTTGCGCTCGTTCGGCCCGCAGGCTGGACGATTGTTTTTGACGGTCTGGCTATCAATAATTCCGAAAGTTCCGTTAGTGGGATTTATGGGCGATCCGGAAACCGCAGAACTCAATAGAAGCGCCCTCGTGATAGACGAGTATGGCGTTTCCAGGTTGATCATTGAGGAAGAGCTTGAATCTGTCGGCTTGCGCGTGTTTCAGGCGCGCAACCCCAAGGAGGGGATGGAGCTTGCCCTCGAAAAATCCCCGGACATAATCGTTATAGACCCCACCGTGGCCGGATATGACGGCTTCAAGATGGTAAGCGAACTCAAGGTTTCCGAGCGCACAAGGGACATCCCCGTGGTGGCGGTCCTTGGGGTTGGCGTAAAGGCCGCCGAAGAGGCCGGATTCAAGAGCGGCGTTATCACCGTTTTCCAAAAGCCCTTCCAGGTGGGCAAGCTGGGCGGTTTTGTGGAGGCCCATCTCCAGGCCGGGGCGGGCCGCAAATCAAGTTGCATCCTGTTGGTGGAGGACTCCAACACCATAAGGGCCGTCACCAAATACCTTCTGGAGAAGAACGGCCACCAGGTGCTGGAGGCCGAGGATGGCGCAAAAGGCTGGGACATCCTGAAGGAAAAATCCGATGGCCTGGACATGGTGATAACCGACATAAACATGCCCAACATGGACGGGCGGGAGCTTGTGGGCCTTATCCGGGGGGACCGGCGCTACCAGTTCATCCCGATAGTGGTTTCCACCACAATCTCGGAGAAGGAGAACATAAAACTCCTGCTCAACATGGGCGCCGACGATTATGTGGTGAAGCCCTTCTCCAGCGAGGAGTTCATAGCCCGCATCCAGAGCCATCTGCGGGTGAAGACCCTGTACGAGGACCTGCGCGCGGCCAACGAAAAACTGGCCCAGTTCAACGAGACCCTGGAGCAAAGGGTGCGTGAGCGCACCCTGGAGCTGAGGGAGTCCAACCTGGACGCCATATTCAGCCTGGCGATGGCGGCGGAAGCAAAAGATGAGAACACGGGCAACCACGTCATGCGCATACGCGGCTTCTCAGAGGCGCTGGCGATAAAAATGGGGTTGAACCAGGCCCAGGCGGAGGATATCGGTTACGCCTCCATCATGCACGACGTGGGCAAAATATCCATCCCGGACGACATTTTGAAAAAACCGGGCAAACTTACCGATGGCGAATTTACTGTGATGAAACTGCACACCGTCCATGGCGAGCGCATCCTTCCGAAGAAGCCGTTCTTCATCATGGCGCGCATGATAGCCAGGGGCCATCATGAAAAATGGAACGGCGCCGGATATCCTGACGGAATATCTGGCGAGGACGTACCGTTACCGGCCAGGATCGTGGCCGTAGCCGACGTGTTCGACGCGTTGACCACCGCCCGGCCATACAAAGAAGCATGGCCGGTGGAAAAGGCCATGGAGGAGATTGCCCGGGGCTCTGGCGCCCACTTTGACCCTGATGTGGTGGACGCATGGCTCAAGCTGTTCGCGGAAGGTACTGTAGCCAAGGTCATGAAGCAGTGGGAATGATGAGTCCAGAGATCTCTAGTGGTTTTTGCCCCCTTGGGTGGTGGAGGCATGATGAGAACGGCCGGGGAACGTATGGAAGAGCTCGAGGATAGCCACGCTTCCGACATAAACCAGATCCGCCGTCTTATAGATATCGGCATTTCCCTCTCATCGGAACGCAACCTGGACGGCCTTCTGGAAAAGATAGTGGACGGCGCTATCGAGATAACCAACGCCGACGGGTGTACGCTTTATCTCCTCAAGGGCGCGGAGCTTCATTTTACCGTCAGCCGGAACGTTTCCATGAACATGAAAGTGGGCGGGATGTCCGGCAACGCCCCCACTTTTCCGCCGGTTCCGCTCAGCCCGGCCTTCGTTTCCTCATACGCGGCCATCACCCGGAAAACCATCAACGTTCCGGATGTTTACAAGTCCGAAGAGTTTGATTTCACCGGGCCGAAGAAATACGACCAGGCCACGGGGTACCGCTCCATGTCCATGCTGGTGACGCCGTTGATGGATTACCAGAACGAGGTGATCGGCGTGCTTCAGCTGTTAAACGCCAAAGACCGGCGTACCGGGAAGGTGATACCTTTCGACACGAAGTACGCCGCGCTGGCCAAATCGCTGGCCAGCCAGGCGGCAGTGGCCATCAGCAACGTGAGCCTGATCCGGGAGACGGAACGGCTGTTCGAGTCGTTATTGGAGGTTATGGCCACGGCGATGGACGCCCGCTCCAAATACACCCACGGCCACATACGCCGGGTGGCGGAGCTGGCGCTGGAAATGGCCCAGGCGATAAACGAAACCGACACAGGCCCGCTGGCCGGGGTGAAATTCGGCCCGGACGAAATAAACGAGCTTCGCATCGCCGCGTGGATGCACGACATCGGTAAGATAGTCTCCCCCCAGCACATCATGGACAAGTCCGTGAAGCTGGAGACAATTTATGACAGGTCGGACCTGATACGAACAAGGTACGAGCTTATATTGGCCCAGGCCAAGGTGGAAGGTTTCGAAACAATCGCCAACCTGGCCCGCTCGGGCGCCGGGGATAATGCGCTGGCCGAGGCCAGGGCCGGGCTGGATAAAGAGATTCGGGAACTGGAGGATGAGCGGGATTTCGTGCTCCACTGCAACAATCCCGGCGAGTTCATGGAAGACGAAAAAGTGGAGCGGCTCCGCGCCATATCCCAAAAGACGTTCGTGATGAACGGGGACCGCCTGCCCAGGTTATCGGAAGACGAGTTGCACAACCTGTCCGTAAAAAAAGGCACGCTCACCGCAGAAGAGCGCTTGATAATGCAAAGCCACATAGACGTCACCATCAGGATGCTCCAGAAAATACCATTCTCGCGCAAGTACAAGAACGTCCCCCTTTACGCCGGAAGCCATCACGAGCATCTGGACGGATCAGGGTATCCCAACAGGCTCACCGCCGAACAGATGCCCACCCAGTCACGGATATTGTGCCTGGTGGATTTTCTGGAGGCCCTCACCGCGCCCGACAGGCCGTACAAGAAAAGCATTCCGCTGGACACGGTGTACAAAATCCTTCGCGGAGAGGTGGAGAAAAACCATTTGGACGGGGACCTTCTCCATGTGTTGGAGGAGAAAGACGTTTTCGGCCGGTTCAGCGCCAGATACCAGAATAATAGCAACGGCATCTTGAAAAATGGCGGCGCCTAAGAAGCGCCGGCCACGAATTATCCAGTTGCCGCCGCCAGCGCCTCAAATGTTTTGCGGGCGCATTCTTCCCATGTGAACATCGCGGCGCGCTCGATGCCGGCCTTTTTCAGCCGTTCCCGCTCACCCTCATTTTCAGCCAGTGTAATCAGCGCCTGGGCAAAGGCTTCGGGCTTATCTGGCGGCAGTAGGATTGCCGCCTCCCCCGCCACCTCGGGAATGGAAGAGCAGTTGGTGGATATCACCGGCGCGCCGCAGGCCATGGCCTCGGCCACGGGAAGCCCAAAGCCTTCGTACACGCTGGGGTAAAACATCATCCGCGCCCGGTTGTATAACGCCGCCAGCTCTTCGGTGGAGACATAACCTGTGGTGATTATTTTTTCGGCCAGCCCCAGTTTGTCCACCATCCGGGTAAAAGAGCCGTATTGCGGATCGCGGGTTATCTCCCCGGTCACCACCAGCCGGTAATCCGGATGTTTCCGGGACAGCTCGCAAAAAGCCGTAAGCAGGAGCGAGATGTTTTTCCGGAAATCTATGCCGCCCACGTTCAATACGAATTTTTCCGGCAACGTCAAACGCGCAAAACCCTCTCCGGCGCCGGGGCGGAACACAGGATCCACCCCGTTATATATCACCACTATTTTTTCCGGATCCACCCCGGCGTGTTTTATCACGTCCTGTTTGGTGTGATGCGAAATGGCGATCACAAGCCGGGCGCCGTTCAACGCCTTTTTCTGGCTTTCTATGTGAAGCCTATGTTTGATGCTGTTGTAATGCTCTTTTCGCAGGGCGGACTGGATCATGTCGTGGGCCGTAACCGCGTATGGGACGCAAAGGCCCGGAGGGGCGTCCAGGTGTGTGGGGAAAAAAATAAGGCCCGCCTTCTGTTCCCGGGCGAACCTGTCCAGGGCTGGGCGCATGAATAAAAGCTGGGTCAAAAATTCGCGGACCACAGGGCGCAAGACGGAAGAAACCGCGCCAGGCTGTAATGGCAAAGCGCCGAAGCCTGAAAGCCATTCGTTTTCAAACCTGGGGTCGAACATGGGGATCCATGCAAGACCAGCAGGGGAAAGGCTCATCCGGCGGGCCAAATTGCGAGCGTAAACGCCGATGCCCCGGGTTTTGTGGGCCTTGTACCCGGCCTGGAGCGCGCGCATGTCGAAGACTATGGTGGCGGATTTGGCCATTTTATCAACCCGCCCGGGCCGCAAGCCATTCCAGCCCGGCTTTTGCCTGGGCGGGGGTTACGGTTTCACGAAGCTCCAGCACCCTGGCGGCGCCGGGGGCAATATAACGCTCCACCATGGAAAAATCCACGCAACCCTCAGCGCCGGAAGGAGGCGCCAAATGGTCGGTATAACGCTCCACATCGTGCAGATGAACCCCGGCCATCCGGCTGGAAAATTCTTTCAGCCAGGCGGAGTGGCTGATCATGCCAAGGTTTTCCTGCGCCTGGGCGTGGCCGGTGTCGTGCCAGTATTTTATGGGGCCGTTATCCAGCCGCAAAAATATCACGGCCATCTCCTCGAAATTTGGGTATTCCTCCATGTAATAACGGTTCTCAAGGCATATATCCACGCCGTTTCTTGCCGCTTCCCCGCCTATTTCATCCAGGGACTTCAGGAGATTTTTGAAGGTGTTTCCCCTGCTTCGCAAACGGTCTGTTTTAAACTGGCCGATCCGTTTTTGCCCCTCCGGCGTATGCAGGGTTCCATCATCGTACATCCGCTGGATTATGGGCGTCACCCTTTCCATGGGCGTTTTGCCGCAATGCAACACCACGTTTTTTACCGCAAGCCGCGCCGCTGTCCGGATGGTATCTATCACATCGGCAACGGCCATGCGGCGCTCATCCTCCGAAGCGGAACTGACGGAATACCGCTCCGCCTGACGGGTGTCTTGCTTGCCTTCCACGGCCGGGCATACGGCGTGGATGGAGACAATCCCCATCCCCCGGGATCCAAGCGCGGCTTCCACATGGCCCAGCATGGCCGGTGTCAGCCGGTAATCCAGCTCCACGGCGGCGGCGCCGATGCCCGCGATGCCACTGATTATTCCCGCCCCGTCGTTAGAGACTCTTGATAACCAACAGGTGGAAACACCCACTACCCCGCTCATATAACTGACTCCGTTTATGAATGGAGGCCGGGCATGGGTTTTTTCAAAGCTTTCAAAGCCTACTTGAGCGCCCTGGCGATTTCTTCATGGACCCTTTCGGAAATGCCCCTGTTGCCCAAGGGGCCGGCGCGGACGGTGACCTTTGTTTCGTTATCCGTCCACCGTTCCATGATGATTATCAGCTGGTCGTTCTTCACGGCCATCTTGGCTTTTATGCGCCCGTTGAACTTGTCGTGTTCCTGCTCTATCACCGGCAGGTTTAAAACGCTCAACGCGTGCAGGGCGCCCTCCCAAGTGGTTTCCATGGGCTGGTGGTAATTGCGGGTGAGGTTCCCATGGGTCCACATATACGCACCCGCCGCTCCGGCCCCGCCTGCCACAAGGGCGACGCAACCATACAATGGGGCCATAACCAGGGCCAGTAGAGCCAGTTTTTTCTTTACTCCCATTACCATGCCCTCCACGGTGAATTTTTATCTGAAAACAAAAGCCGGGCCGCCTAATGGAGCGGATGGCTCACCTGTCAATTTTAACGGTTATCGAGGCCGCGTTAATCCCGGATATCCTCACGGTCTTCCGTTTCGATGTTTCTCCAGCGATTATAGCCACTGCCGATTTCGGCACACCGATAAATTTTGATAAAAACGCGATAAGCTCATCGTTAGCGGCGCCATCCACCGGCGGGGCCGCCAGGCGCACTTTCATGGCGTCGCCGTGGAGCCCCATGAATTCCGACCGGGAGGCCCTGGGCGCCACGTGGACAATGAACCTTACGCCCTCTTTTCCCTCTTTAATATCCAGCTTGCCCTGGGGCATTGTCGCGGTAAACCTTAAGTTACATGGGCGAAGCGTTAAGCATAAGCCCGAACTGCATGAGGGTTTTCACCACGAACCACTGGGTAAAATAGATGACCATGATAAGGATCAGGGGCGATATGTCCAGCCCCCCCATGGGCGGCAGGGCCCGGGCGATGGGGAAAAGCACCGGATCGGTGATCCTGTGCAGGAACTGGACGATGGGATTGTACGGGTCCGGATTGACCCAGGATATGAGCGCCCGGATAATGACTATCCACAAATATAACGTGAGCGCGATGTTTAGCACCTGCGCCAGAGCCACAAGAAGGTTTCCCAAAACGAACATTTCCGCTAATACTCCGCGTTGATTAAAAAAGACGGCGTTATTGCCCGCCCAACTCTTTAGACCGTTCCGTCGCCGCTTCCACGGCCCTTATCAAGGCCCCGCGCACGGCCTCTTCCTCCAGCACCGCAAGCCCGGCTATGGTGGTGCCGCCGGGGGAGGTGACCCGGTCTTTCAGCGCCGCCGGATGCTCGCCCGTGGACTTTGCGAACTTGGCGGAGCCGTACAGCGTTTGCAATGCCAGCACCCGCGCCACATCCCGGGGGAGCCCCACGCGCACGCCCGCGTCTATGAACGCCTCCAGGAAAAGGAAAACAAAGGCCGGGCCCGAGCCGGAAAGGCCCGTCACCGCGTCCATCTGCTTTTCATCCACCACCACCGTTTCGCCCACGGCGTCGAAAATCTGCCTGGCCATGGCCACGTCCATCTCTTCGGCGTCGCCCCCGGCGCATATGGCAGTGGCCCCCTGCCCCACCGCCGAAGGCATGTTGGGCATGGCCCGGATTATCCGGGAGCCGGAGGGGAGAAGCGATTGCAACGTCTCCATCTTCACCCCGGCGGCGATGGATATGACCAGTTTCTTCCGGCTTATCTTTCTGCCCAGGGTTTTTAACACACCGGAGAGAATCTGCGGTTTTACGCAGATAACCACTATGTCCGCCTCGCTTACGGCCAGGGCGTTGTCCATGGTGGCGCGAACGCCCAGGTCAGCGGCGATCTCTTTTAACGCCCCCTCTCTGGGGTCTGTGGCGATTATCCTGGAAGGGTCTATCAAACCCGACCGGGCCAACCCCCGGATAAGGGCCGAACCCATGAACCCGGCTCCGATGAACGCCGTTGTCTTGCTCTTTATCATCTGGTTATCCCCTCTCGCCGAAAATGGCGCTTCCCACGCGAACCATGGTGGCCCCTTCTTCCACGGCCACCTCAAAATCTCCTGTCATGCCGGCGGATATTTCATCCAGCCCCGTGTTTTCAATGCCGATTCTATCAAGGTCTGCCCGCAATTCCAAAAGGGCGCGGAAAACGGGGCGTGAATCCTCCGGGTCGTCCGAGAACCGGGGGATGGTCATAAGCCCCTCAATTCTTAATCCGGGCAGGCGCGACGCGGCCTTTAAAATGTCCGCCGCGTCCTGTGGACGGCATCCCCCTTTTTGCGTTTCGCCGGTAAGGTTTACCTGAAGAAGGCCCCGCATAACCAGCCCCTCACCCAGTGACCGGCGGGATAATTCCTCCATAAGCTCCAGCCGGTCCAGGGAATGGATCAGCGAAAACAGGCCGGGGCAATATTTGGCTTTGTTGGTTTGCAGGGGGCCGATCATGTGCCATTGGGCTTTAGCCCCAATAACATCAAACTTCCTGCGGGCTTCCTGTACGCGGGACTCGCCCAAATCCAATACCCCGGCTGATATAGCCTCCGCCGCCCGCTCCACATCCACGGTTTTTGTGACGGCGATAAGCCGCACCGAAGACGGGTCTCTCCCCGCCCGGCCCGCCGCTGAGGCTATTCTGCGCCGGATATGGGCCACGTTGCTCGCCACCGGTTCCATCGCGTTAAATCGTAGCCCATCGGGGGCCGCGATTCAACGCCTATCAATGGCGGCCGGTTGTTATGGGACCGGCTCTACCCGCGCCGCGCCGCTCAATATCACCACAACACTGTACTGGCTCGGGGTGGTGGTGGCCAGGCTGTCCACGGTGACGGTTACCGGCGCCGTGACACCGGTCATGGTGCCGTCCGCCCGCATGGTTGCGGTGGTTATCGCTCCAGCCGCGTCGGTGACGCTTGCGATATACGCCCTCGGGTATTTCATGGGTATCGTTACGCTTTTCAACAGCGTATCCGCCGCGTCCAGATTTCCGTTGCGGTCCACATCCAGATAAACGTCGATTTTGGACGCCGTGCTGGAGCCTATGCCGCTGAAGGAGACAAAAGCCCTCACGTTGTTGCGGGCCGCTTCGGACCTGGCGTACTGGAACATCGAAGTGACTTCGCTTGCGGCGTTATTAAGCCTCCAGTTGGGCAATGTGCCCTGCAAAGACCATACAGCAAGACCGATAATCATTGAAAGTATCCCGATGGTGACCAATAGCTCCACCAGCGAGAATCCGGCGCGTGAAACAGCCGCGCGATTCCTTGATTTTCTCCCCCAAGATAACTTCATCCAGGCTCCCTCCTTTTGCCCCCGGGTTTTCCGGTGGCGCTAATCGCTGGCCTCTAAAGTTCCCTCATGACGGATATTTTCTTATTACCCCCTAATAAGAATATCGTCCCTTTTTAAGCCAAGCAGTGCAACTATTAGATTCATATAAAATACATTTAGATTCAAACAAAAAACCCGCCACCCTCGCAGGCGGCGGGCTGTAAAAAACCAGTAAGCCGAGCCAGCCTTAAGGCAATGGAACAAGCCGGCCCACGCCGCCGCGGGGCAGTATCACCTGGTAACTCTGTGGCGATAACGGAACCACGCTCGATATGGTCACACCCACGGGCAGGTTATTGGAGCTAACCGAGCCGTTCGGGTTGAAAACCACCGAGGGGTTGGTTCCGGAACCGCTGTTGTCCGATTTATCATCCGACTTGTCGCTATCGTCCGACTTGTCGCTGTCATCGGATTTATCACTATCATCCGACTTATCCGAACTGGAATCGTCCGACTTATCACTGGAACTATCGTCCGATTTATCCGAACTGGAATCGTCCGACTTGTCGCTGGAGCTGTCGTCCGACTTATCACTGGAACTATCGTCCGATTTATCCGAACTGCTGTCGTCCGACTTGTCGCTGTCATCGGATTTATCACTATCATCCGACTTGTCGCTATCGTCCGACTTGTCGCTGTCGGCGCCTTCGCTTTCACCTTCTCCGCCGGAAGAGCTACTGCCACCGGAGGAAGAACTGCTTCCCCCGGAGCTGGCGCTGGTGACGCCGTACTCAACATTGGCGATGTACGCCTGAGGGTAAAGGCTGGTTACGGAGACGCTCTTTATTTTCGTGTCTCCCCCGTCCAGCTGGCCGTCACGGTTGTTGTCCACGTACACGTTGATCTTGGAGTTGGTCACGCTACCTACGTTGGCGAACTCCACCAGCGTGGGCGTGTTCATCCTGGCCGCTTCCGACCGGGCGTATTGCACCACCGACACCACCTCATTGGAGGCGCCTTCGAGCCTCCACTTGGGCAGGATGCCCGCCATGGACCAGACAGCCGCGCCCAGCAGGACGCCGATGATACCGACGGTCACCAATACTTCCGTAAGGGTGAACCCGCCTTTCGCCCTCATTCTACGTAAAGGGCCGTCTTCCGCGCTTCCTCCTTTCCCGTTACTGCTGACTGATTTCCCGCCACATGTTGATCTGAACATCTCCTGCGCCTCCTTGTTGAACTTGATTCTGGAACGTATTCCCCCCACGGCCCTGCAACTGACCGTTGGCGGATTTAAAATAAAGGTGCTCGTCGTCCACCAGCGGGGAGGTGGTTATGTTGCCCACCGACTCGCTGTAAACCGTAGCGCCCGTTTTAATATCCAGGGCGTATATGCCACCCACGCCTCCGCCCGCGGAAGAAACCGCAGGTGAGCACGGGTCTTCAGTGTCCGCGGTGCTGGTGCCGAAGTAAACCCGCCCGGCGGTGGCGAACGCCGAGGCGTAAACCCTTTGGCCCGGGGGAAGCTGGAAGCTCCACAGCATGGTTCCGGAGGCGCACTGGCCCTTGTCCGCTGTGTCGCTTACGGCGTAGAACCAGTAGGTCTGGCCCGTGTCATCCACATAGTAGGGGCTGTCGGAAGTGCCGAACAGCACCGTAAGGTTGTATGCCAGCGTGCCGTCGGTCTGGATGGTGGACTGGTTGGAAACCGCCGGCGAGGCGTAAATGGGCTGGCCGGCGTTGAACAGGGTGCACACGGTTATGTCCCCCGCCGAGGAGTTGGGATTGTCCGGCAGGGTGGCCTTGTACATGAAGCCCTTGTCGGTGCCGATATACAGCCTGTCGTTATACCCGTTCCCGTCGGAGTCTATTATCGCCGGCTGGCCGGAGGGGGTGCCTCCAAGGCCCGAAGCCCCGGCCGAATCCAGGAATATCCTCTTGAGCACTTCGCCGGTCTCCACGTCCAGCATATAGATGGAGGGGTTCAGCGTGGGATCCTGGTTTATGCCGGACACGAAGAACACCACCCATTTCGGGCCGGAGGAGGTGTATATCCTGCCGATGGAGCCCACCGAGGGGGAGGAGCGCGACCGGTAGAGGTCCGGGTCGGCGTACTCCCACAGGAACGTGGGCGTTGTGGGGTTGGTGATGTCGAGCGCCGTCACATGGTCCCCGCCGTTGCCCTCCGCGTGGATGAGCACGGTATGCCATGTCCCGTCGGAGAACTGGGCGAACGCCACCGATGGCGAGGCGTCCACAAAAGCCCTGTCCTCACCCTTCAGCTTGTTGTTCTTCAACTTGGCCAGCTGTTCCACCGGTACGGCGGCGAAAGTCTCCGCGCCTGTGCCGTAGTTCGGGGATGTGGAGCTGGAGAGGGTCGAGCCGCTCCTGGTTTTCCAGTCGTAATACCCGCGGTTGATGGTTATCTGCACCCCCGTTGGCGTGGTGTAGTAAGGGAACTTCGCGCCGGAGGCCGAAGTGAAGGTGTTCGGATTGGTGGCGTCCCGGAACTTCTCCAGGTCCACGGTGCCGGAGCAGGTGCCGCCCATCAGGGATTCGTCGATGAAGAACGGCCTGAACTCGCCCGAATAGAAAGAGTGCAACATGCCGTCCCTGGCGCCCACATACGCCTCGGTGCGCCGGGTTCGTTCCGTGCACCGGAAGGTGTCGTAAGCGTCCTTGATGGTCTGCGTCACCGCCGTGCCGAAATACCAGCCCGGCACGCCCGGGGCGCCCACCACCGCCGGGGCGCTATGGTCTATGGCCCCCAACAGCCACTCTTTCTTTGTGGTTGCGGTGGAACCGTTCGTCCAGCCCCGGACCCATTGCGTCAGCCAGTCGGCGTCCGCTTCCAGCGTACCGTCGGCGGTGGAGGCCGTTCCGCTACTGTTGAAATCGTAGGTGTAGTGGAAACCGGTTCCATCGTAGTAGCTGGAGGAATCCAGCGCCAGCTTCTGGTATGTCATGTTGGCGGTGTTAAACGCGTTCATGGTGGAAGAAGTGACGTAATACTGGTAGCTGGCCGTTATGGGCACCCCCACGGACGGGGCGCTGTTGAACGTGATGCTGTACGCTCCGGTGAAACGGTTGATGGTTCCCGTGCCGGTCAGGTTACCCTCCAGCTCGGTGGTGCGTTTGTCAATGAAGGTTTCGATGCTGTCGGTTATGGACAGCGTTGAATGCACCAGCGGTTTCTGGGCCAGCGTGCCGGAAAAGGTAGTGGTCACTCCGTCTCCGGTGGCCAGGGCCTCCCCGGCAATTGCTGTAACGGTTATGTCCGGGTATAGCACGGTCCGGGAGTTGGGGCTTCCCGCGGTAAGCACCGAGCCCGCGTCCCAGTTCTGGACGATGCTGTATCCGGCGGAGGTGGACGTGGGGTCGTACAACCGCTCGGAGAACAGGTGGCCCCTCAGCTCCTTGTCGGTCCAGGTGGTCGCCGGGGTTTCAAAGGTGGCGGTGTACATCACGTTACCCAGCGAAGTGGGGGCCGAGCGGCTGAACTGCTGGTTCTTGGCCGCTTGGAACGACAGGGACACTTCTATCGTCTCGGGCTTGCAGGCGTCGTCTTCGGAGACATATTCACCCTTCCACAGAAGCTGTCGGCCCGTGAGCCCCAGTTCCGAGAAGCTTATGGTGCCCTGCCGCCAGGTTTCCTCGGGCGTGCCGTACACCCAGCCGGTCACCGTGGCTCCGATTGAATCAGGCGTCTTTATCTGGTCCCAGCTGGTCACTTCCACCCAGGTGACGCCGTTGTCTATGGAAAGGTAGTACCTGATGGAAGAGGCTTTGCCGTTGCAGGTGGGCATCTTGTCCCGCACCGAGAAGGTAACCTGCGTAATATAGGCGTCCGCGTCTGTGGGGCTCATGGCCTGGGTGGACTGAAGCTGGGCCATGCCGCCGGTCTTGCGCTGGATATATATGACCAGGTCGTTGAAATCCGCGTCACCGGCGCCGCTGAGGTCTTCCATGCCAAGGACCCACTTGAACGGGTCGGTTGGCGGGGCGCCCACGATGAAGTGGTTATATTTCTGCCCGTATGTATATGTGTTTGCCACGGAACCCGAAAGGGTTGTGGCGTGATATGTGGACAAACGTGTTTGCGGGGCCGTGGGTATCCAGCCCTGGCTCCAGGTCCTGGGATTGGGAGCGGAGTTGTAAGTGGTGGTACCACCGCTTTCCGGAGAAAGCTGGTCGAGCAAAAGGGTCTGCGTGAGCTGGCGGTAAGTAGAGCCGCTCACCAAACTTTTCTTGTTGTTGTTGGAGGGGTTCCATGTGTCCCCGCTCCAGTTGTTCTTGGAGTACCAGGGGGTGGCGGTGCTACCGTTGGGAAGCAGGAAGAATACTATTTCAGTGCCCCCCACAAAATGACCCATGTATTTGCGCATGTCCCGGTTGTCCACGGCGCCGTCATTGTTGGGGGAGTAACCGTAGGTTGTAAGCTGGGCCTCGGTAAGACCGGAGGAAGTGCCCAGCAATGTGCCGGCGCTGTTGTAATAGTTATCAAGAATGCCGTTGCCGCCGTCGCAACAGCTGGCGCCGTCGTCTTTTATGGACCGGTACAGGTAGTTAAGGGTCACCCCGGCGCTGGTGAGGGAAGCCCATGACAGCGGCCCGGCGATGGGGTTCCCGGCGTTAACTTTCTGTTCGGCCTCTCTCAACAGGAACCAGCCGAAGTGGGACACATAGCCCGCGCCCTCGGAGATGTAGGTCGAGTAGATGTCCTGCTCGAAGGGGACTACCACACTGCTGGGATTAAGGGCGCTTTGCCCGGTTTCCAGCTGGAGGTTGCCGCTGGCATTGACGCCAACGCCGTTCAACGAATAGTTGGAAGCGTTAAAAGATCCCGCCGTGGTGGAGGACGAACCGCCCGCCACGCACCCTGTGGCCAAAGCCTGGGCATGGGCGCCGGGAACCGGCCAAAGGGCCATCCCCGCAAGGAGAAACGCCGTTACGGTCCTGGATATAAACGATTGTCTTAATCCTGTCCGGTCCATGATAATCTCCATTCCTTATATCGTGGCGCCGCCAGCCAGACTGCCGGCGTCTATTTCGTTCACGTCCACTGCGGTGGAAGTTTTTCCCTCATTGGCGAATTCCTGGGACAGCCCCGATATGAGGCCTATGGAGTTTCCAGCGTTCCCGTTAACCGTTACTTCCTGCACGGCGTAGGCCAGCGCGTCCGTTGTGCCCGCCACATAGGCGTAAGCCTCGGAGCGGACGTAGATGATGCTGTCGCAATCGGTGGTGGCGCTGGTAACGCCTGTGCACGGGGCCGTGGTGTTGCTGGATTCGTCGTTGTTCCAGGCGGTCACTGTGTAGCTGATGTCCAGGTTGCCCTGGGTAAAGGTCCTGCTTACCACCTGTGTGCCGCTGGTCAGCCATGCGCCGCTGGTTACCGTGCCCGCGCCGGTGTCGCACCCCTGGCAGTAATAGTTTGAGGCCGCCGGTAGCGTGGCGCCGTTGAGCAGGAACGACCACACCGGGGGTTGGCCCATGGCGATGTTCACCTTGTTGGTGGTGTCCGCCGCGAACAGGTTCTTCAACACCTGCAAACCGTGGTGGATGCCACCTTCCGCGGCGAAGAAGATGTTGGCGTTGTCCCGGATGTTAGTGGATATCCTCTGCTCCATAGAGGCGCGGGTGGCCGAAAACAGCCCCAGCGCCGTTATCATCGCCAGGAGGAGAAGGGCGGTGATCAGCACCGCGCCACGGTTGGAGCGCGCCGGTCTTTCAGAGTAACGCTGGAATAACATGCTGTTCATGATTTTTATCAAACCTCTAGTCGTTGCCTAAGTTTCTCAGGCGCACGGTTCTGGTCATCACGCGCCTGCGGTACCGGTCCCCCCCGGCGGCTTTGGTTATGGTGCTGTTCTCCAGGGTGGGGGCCACTTCCTGCGCCTTGCCAATGTCTTCCCTGGTGGCTTTCACCATTATGTTTAACTTGACCATGCGGATGTCCGCGGCGTTGGTAACGCCGTCGCCCCACTCCCCAGACTGGATAACGCCATCGCCGCTGGAATCTTCACCCACGGAGAACTGGAGGTCTTCCACATAGTTGGAGATAACCTCTTTGCGGCCCCCCAGGGTGTAACGCACCAGCCGGGGGTTTGCGGTGTCGGAATTGTCCACGTAAAAATAGGTGTCATACCCTATGGTTATGCATACGTCTTTATTGTGCACGGAGGTGCAGTCATGAGGGCGGTTGGCGCAATCGCTACCACCTGGGGCTCCACCACCACCGCCTGGGGCTCCACCACCGCCGCCTGGGGCTCCACCACCGCCGCCTGGGGCTCCACCACCGCCGCCGCCACCGGCCGCCGCCCAAGCCTCGCCGGTACTGAACAGGGAGGCGTACATCGTGTCTGGCGCAAGCGGGGGGGCGTAGCCGTAAACCGTGGAGTCGTCGCATGTGCCACGGTTGTATTCGATAAGGTTCTCGGCCCCGCCGCTTACATACCTGCCGCCTGTGATGTTCTGGGTGCACTGGTTCGAAGAGGCGGCGCATTCATATATAAGCACCGTATAAGGATCCAGCAAGGCGTCCACCTCGGACTGGCCCAGGTTTGTGGTGTATCCCGGCAGGCCCACCAGCTTGTTGGAGGGGACTTGCACGTTGGCCGCGTTGGCGTTGAAACTGGGGATTGATATAGGCTCCGGGATGACTGAATAGAATATCTCCACGATGTCCGTGCCGGGTTTTACGGTGAGGCTGGCCTGTAGCTCGGAATAGGTGGAGCCGTTCACCGCGGCGGTGGAGGCGTTGTCCCAAACGTTTACCGGCAAGCCGGGCGACCCGGCCCCGGCCATCCGAAGCTCCTTGGCCATCATGTCCACCCCCACGCGGCCGTTTTCCTCCATCTGGGTCATCTGCCGCACCAGCTCGTAGGCTATCCGGTTGCTCCGGAACATCTGGACGGCGGCCACCAGCACTATAACCCCCATGGCGGCGGCTATGAGCAACTCTATGAAAGTGAACCCGCCCCTGCCAAATCTGGATTTCATCATTGTCTCCCGCGCTGTTCCCGCTCCGCTTATAAGGCTATTTGTTCTTGTAGATTATGTTGGTCATCTGGCACTGCTCGGTTTTGCCTTTCCGGTTCCAGGTGACGTTGGCCGTTACCGTGTCCACCCCCGCCAAGGGCGAGTCCGGCTGGAAGGTTATGAGCATCTGGGCTTTTTCCATTTGCATGCCCATGGACTGGGAGGCGGCCACATATTTCTGCATGGCGGCGGTAAGCTGGTTGTAATCCGCCGAGGCTTCCGAGCCGGAAGGGGGCGATGGGCTTTCAGGATCCACCACCATGGTGCCGCCAGAGCTGTATTGCTCGATGATCTCCACGTTGGACTGGATCCTGTCCAGCGCGTCGAACGCCAGGTTCACGCACGAGTCCAGGTTGCGCGCCTGATATTCTCCACCAAGGGAAGCCGACTGCATCGCCGTGGCCCCTAAAATGCCCACAGCCAGGATGACTATGGAGACAAGAACCTCGATGAGGGTGAATCCGGATGTGTTTGTGTTTCGGCGGGGCCTTGCGCATTTTCCCATCACCGCCGCCCGGACTGTCTTTGAGTAAGACATCGTTTCCTCGCCTTCTTAAAAAGGGCACACTATTGGCGGGGAATGGGGATGACTTTAATATAACCCTTTTCAATAACAGTTAAATAGACATTTGGCCGGAAACAGCGGTTTTTTCCATATTTTTTAAGAAATTTAAGGGCGAAGAGCGTTCTTGCGGGGTTAGTGGCCGGATTTGGAGAGCATTTCCAGCGTCATGGAGGTGGTGGATTTGGGAGAAATGTCCAGAAGTTCTTTCAGCTGTATCATCACCACAGGGTTTTGGGTGAGATGTTTTTTAAGCAGGGAGGAGTTTAACAGCTCCATGATTTTTTCTTTGTGGTACATGGTGTCCAGTTTGGTTCCACGCACCAGCTGGACCGCCTTGGCGGTGAGCACCGCTATGGCCCCGGCGTAGGCGGGCACGTCCCGCTCCAACAGGTTTGGGACATCTTTTAGCTTGTCCACCTGTTGCAGAATGCCATGCTTCTCCGCTGTGTTCGGCAAGGGCCGGAGAATTTCCAGCATGTACATGGCCCAACTGCGTATATCTTTTAGATACCGCTCTTTACTTCCAGCCACAATAACCCGCCGGTCAGCCTTTCTGTTACAGCCTCATGGGCATAACGATGGACATCAGCCCCCGGTCCACCACGGAGGTGGCCAGCACCGGGCTTAAAGGATCCTGAAGTTTCAGGAGCACCTTCTCCTCACCCATGGCCGATAACATCTCTATTATATAATGGGCGTTAAGCCCAATCTCAAGCTCGTCGCCGGTAAATTCTATCTCAAGCTCGTCCTTGGCCTCGCCAAGCTCGCCGCCTTCGCTGGAAAGCTCCACCTTGCCGCTTGCGAAACCAAGCCGGATCATGTGCGACTTCTCATCGGCCAGCGTGGCCACTCTCTTGAGGCTGTGGGAGAACTGGGCGGAATCTATTACCGCTTCGCGGGTGGCCCCTTTGGGTATCACCTGCTCGTAATTGGGGAAGGCCCCTTCGATAAGGCGCACAACCATGGTCTGCCGCCCCTTGGCGAACACCACGTGGTTGTCCTGATGGGCGAACTTCAACGCGTCGTCGCTTTCGCTGATGAGTTTCAGCAACTCCGCCACTGCTTTCCGGGCAATGATGGCCCTTACCTGCTCTTTTACACCGAAAGCGCCATCCCGCTCCACAAAGGCCAGCCGGTGCCCGTCGGTGGCAACCATCCGCGCCCGGGAAGGGGTTATCTCGAAATAAGCCCCGTGAAGGGTCATCCTGGTTTCGTCCTGGGAGATGGCGTACTGGGTTTTGGAGATCATTTCCTTGATCATATCCGAATCCAGCGCCACAAGCCCGCTCTCCTCGAACGCCGGGAAAGAGGGGAACTCGTTGGCGTCAATCGTGGCCAGGTTGAATTTGGACTTGCCGCAACTCACCCTCAGCCTTTCATCCTCGTCCAGCCTTACCGAAATGTCGCCACCGGGTAGCTCTCGGACTATGTCATGCAGTTTCCTGGCCTGCACCGTGACCCGGCCGGGCCGGGCCACATTGGCCGGATATGAGCCGCGAAACCCTATGTCCAGATTTGTGGCGAACAAAGTGACCGCCGACTCTGAAGCTTCCAGAAGGATGTTGGCCAAAATAGGCATGGTTCCCTTTGGAGAGATGAAACCCTGCGCTCTTTGAAGGCTTTTGAAGAATTCGTCACGGCTGATAGTAAATTCCATGGGCCAGCCCGCCTCCTCAATGGACTTTGAAATATGTATATTGCGAATAGCGACCCTATCTTTAGCGCTATTTCGACCCATTGCTTTAAGTTGTAAAAGATTACCAGCTTTAAATGGGGGTGTCAACGATAGTGAAATCCTTTATTGCCAGTGGGTTTAATGGGCCTGAATCGGCGTTCCAGCGGGCCGCCGGATACTAATTAATTGTAAAAGTTATTAGGGAAAAATTTAACCGGATCAAGAGAAATCCGTGGTCAGCGACCACGGGGAAGCGGCGGGCAGAGAGGGGCCCGTGGTCAGCGACCACGGGGAGGCATTTTAAGAAGCAACCACGGGGAAGCGGCGGGCAGAGAGGTGCCTGTGGTCAGCGATCACCGGGAAGCATGGGAAATAGGCCGCCTTCTATGCTTCACCGGGGTCGCCCGACCCCGGTCTTCTCCACTCCGCGCAGAAATCCGTGGTCAGCGACCACGGGGAAGCATTTTAAGAAGCTACCACGGGGAAGCCGCTTGTAGCCCCGTGCATCGTCCGGCTACCGAGGGGGAAATTGTTTCATTCATCCTCCTTCGTTCATCTGGCAATTGGCTGGACACCGCAAGACCCCATGAAATATACTTTCATCTCGGGTGGCGGTTTGTTTTTACGTCAGTTTTGGCGCAATGCCGCACGCTGGGGGCAGTACATACCGGCGTGACCGGCGCCGGGTGGGGAAAAGCCATAAATTAACTCATCAATCCAGGGGTATGGCGGAAATCAGGAAGCTTGGCCGTTACGAAATCCTGTCCGAACTGGGCCGGGGCGGCATGGGTATCGTATTGAAAGGGCGCGACCCCCATCTGGACCGCATGGTGGCGCTCAAGATAATCAAGCTCGACGAAATGGGCGACTCCATGACGGAAAAGGAGTTGCTGGAGCGGTTTTACATCGAAGCCCGGGCCGCCGGGAAAATCCATCATCCCCACATTGTCACCGTGTATGACATCGGCGAAACCGAGGGCAAGAAATTCATCGCCATGGAATACGTGGAGGGGCGGAACTTGGCGGGCATCATCGCCGGGGAAGGGCCCCTGCCCGTGCCCCGCGCCGCAAGATACATCGGCCAGATAGCCGATGCGCTGGCCCTGGCCCATGAGAACGGCATCGTACACCGGGACATCAAGCCGGGAAACATTTTGGTGGACACCACCGACCAGGTGAAGATCACCGATTTCGGCCTGGCGCGTCTGCAATCCGCCGGGTCGGTGACGCAAACGGGGCACGCTGTGGGCTCGCCTTCGTACATGTCGCCGGAGCAGGTGCAGGGTTTGCCGGTGGACGGACGGTCGGACATATTCAGCCTTGGGGTGATGTTCTACGAGATGCTCACCAAGAAGCGTCCCTTTGAGGGGGACTCGCTTACGGCGGTGATTTTTAAAATAATAAAGGAAATCCCCAAGCCCCCCAGCCATCATGTGGACACCCTGCCGCAGGCCATAGACAGGATTATCGAAAAGATGATGGCCAAAGACCCGGAAGACCGGTACACCTCGGCCCGGGAAGTGGCCAGGGATTTAAGGCAGTTCGTGTCGCCCGCCACGCCGTTCCCCATATCAGATTCGGACAAGCTCAAAACGGTGAACATAAAAGCCCCGGACGTGACGGTGAAGATAGACTCGTCCAGCCACCAGGTGGAACCCAAAGGGAAAAAGAAAACCGGAGCCGTAGTGGCGTTGGGGGCCGTGGCGGCGCTTATGGGCGTGGCGGCCATATTGATATTGCGGCCCGGCGGGAAAGAAAAAGAAACGGTTTCTCCCGCGTCCCAGTCGGTTGTGGCGCCAGCCCAGCCTTCAGGCGCCCCGCCAGCGGTGGAAGAAAAACCTGCTCAACTTGCCACGCTTATGGTTACATCCAACCCATCAGGCGCCGTGGTGAAAATAGATGGCGCCGAAAAAGGCAAAACCCCGTTGACCCTCGAAAACCTTCCAGCGGGCCGCCGCAAGGTTGAGTTGAGCCAGAAAGGGTTTAATCCCTCGCAGGAGACCGTGGCTCTGGTTTCAGGAGAGCAAACGAAACTGGACGTGCGTCTGGAGCCTCTGTCCCCGGCGCAAGGTGTTAAACCAAAACCTGTTGGGCTCTCCTCTGCCGTGGCTTCAAAATCCCCTGCCAGTTTTGGGGCCATATCGGTTACGGCCATACCTTGGGCCAACATATACGTGAACGGGCAGGACATGGGCGTAACGCCCAGGACGCTGGAAAAAATCCCCGAGGGCAAGGCGGAGGTGCGGCTGGTCAATCCGGCTTACAGGCCGTACAAGACAACAGTGTCAGTCCGCAAGGATGACAGGGCCGAGGTCGGCCATATCTTTACCGAGGCCGAGGAGATTGGCGGGGGTGAGCGGGGGACAAAAGAGGGAAGCGAGGAAGGCGCCTATGGTTCCTTGAAAGTTTCTTCCACCCCGCCGGGAATAGTGTTCGTGGACGGCAAACTGTATGGCAGGACCCCTGTTTCCGTGAACGACATTCCCGCGGGGACGCACAATCTTGTAATCAAAAGGGCGGGCATGCCCGACCATAAACGCAAAGTTGAAATAACTCCCGGCATCACGACGAACATAGCGGTAGAATAACCGGATAGACTGGGAGGTGTAACAGCTGATGCGCTTGCCACTGATAGTTTTGTTCCTTATAGCTTTTCTGGCCATCCCGGCTTTTCCGGCGTGGTCTCAGCCCAATGGGGAAGACCCGCTGGCGCAGGCGGAATCCTATTACCACAAGGGGCGTTTCAACGACGCCCTTTCGGCCATCAACGATGCCTTGGCAACCCTGTCCGACGATAAGGCCAAGGCCCGGGCCCATTTACTGGCGGGCATGGCCCATTACGCGCAGAACCAGCAGGAGACGGCCGAGGAGGAATTCAAGAAAGCCGTCCTGTTAGACCCCCATCTGAAACTCTCGGCCAAGAAATACCCGCCCCAGATTGTGCGGCTGTTCAACCAGGCCCGGGCCAGGCACCTGGGCGCGGTGGTCATCCTCACCCAGCCCGCCGACGCGGAAGTGTACATAGACGACAAGCTGACGGGACTTACGCCGGTGGTGGTGGAAGACATGCCAGCCGGCCCGCACAAAGTGAAAATAGTCAAACAGGGCTATCGCGCCGAGGAGCGGGAGATTACGGCCCGCGAATCGGAACGGATAGAGTTTTACCTGGAACTCAACGTGGCCGACGAGACGCCGCCGGTGATAGAGCACAAAGCCGTCCAGAATGGGGTGGAGGGTAAATCGTTACGGGTGAAGGCGCAGATTACCGACAACATCGGCGTGACCGAGGCGCGGCTCCATTACCGTTCGCTAAGCGGAACTGGCGCCTATGAGTCCACCCTGATGGAGCAGTCCGCCCTGGGGGTGTACGAAGGCGTTATCCCCGGCGAGAAAGTGACCCGCGAGGGAGTGCAGTATTTCATCATCGCCAAAGACACCGGCGGCGCGGACACCTATGAAGGCTCCGCCGAGCGGCCTTACGATGTGCGCGTGACGGAGCTGGACAAGGAACCGCCCAGGATATTCCACACACCCGTCACCGCCACGTCCGACGCCTCCAAACTTGTCATCCGCGCCAACGTGCGGGACAACAAGGCGCTGGCCTCCGCCAGGCTTTATTACAAGCGGGGGGAGGACTCCACCTATCTGCAAGAGCCCATGAAAGACACCACCGGCCTGGGGGACTACGAGTTCACCCTGCCGGATGTTTTCATGGCCGCAAGAAAGCTCCAGTATTACATCGAAGCGATGGACGCCGAGGGGAATATCCAATACTCAGGGCGCCCGGGAGCCCCCATAAACGTGACGGTGTACAAGGTTTTGCCCCACATGGAAGGGTTCGTGGTGGAGCGTAAACGGGAGGGTGAAGGTTTCGGAAAGACCGTCACCGTGAACGTGGGGACATTGAAAGGGGTGGACAAGGACAAGGTGTTCACCGTGTTCCGCGCCAGCGAGAGGGTGATGGACCCTGTCAGCGGCATGGTGCTTTCCATCAACCAGGTGATAACGGGGAAAATAAAAGTTACCGTGCCCGGCCCCGCCTCTTCCCAGGCGCGGATAATCCGGGAGACCGAGCGTAACAGCGTGCAGAGCGGCGACATGATCCGCATGCGGACCAGCGCCCCCACCGGCGTGGGAGGGTACTCGAAGCGATACCGGGAAATAACGGTCCGCTGGAACATGAACCCCGAGCCGGAGGTGGAAGGGTATGTGGTGTACCGGTCGGATAATTCCAAGGGCCCCTTCGAGGAGCTAAGAAAAATCAGCGGCCGCGAGAATGTGGAATATCTGGACAAGGGCGCGGGCAAGCTCAAAGACGGCCAGAACTATTACTACAAGGTTGTGGCCTATAACGACGAGGGAGAACGGAGCGAACCGTCCGAAGCCGGCAATGTGGTGGCCAAGGGAGGGCCGAACCCGCCGTTGTCGCTTTTGGCGGAGTCGGGCCTTATCCGGGAGATAAGGCTTGCCTGGGGAAATAGCGACGACGAGGACACGGTGGGCTATAAAGTGTTCCGGGGCGAATCGGAGACGGGCGAGTTCGCGGAGATAGCCGATCTTTCGGAAAGCGCGCTGGGTTATGTGGACAAGCCCCGGGAGAGGGACAAGCATATTCTCGAAGACGGGAAAACCTACTGGTACCGGGTGGTCTCCTATAACCGGGACAAGAAACCTGGCAACCCCACAACCCCCGCCAGCGCCGCCTCCCGCGCCAAACCACCGGCCCCTACGGGGGTTTCGATAGCGGCTTCGGGGGTGCGGACAGTTTCAGTATCATGGGATAAAAGCCCGGATCCGGATGTTTCCGCTTACCGGATTTACCGGCATACCGCGCCGGACGGAGTGTTCATGGCCATAAAAGAGCTTTCCGGCAGGACCGTCACCGAATACACCGACCAGGACAAGAGCGGCGACAAATTAAAAGACGGACTGGCTTATTACTATCGCGTTACGGCGGTGAATTCCGGCGGAGCCGAGTCGGAGTTGTCCGCTCCGGCCAAGGCGGAAACACTTGGCCCTCCTCCTGGCCCTTCGGATGTGAAGGCGGTGTCTGGCCTGGTGAAACAGGTGGCGTTAAGCTGGGCGCCGGTGGCCGGAGGTGAAGTGGCGGGTTACTCCATCTGGCGCGGGGAATCGGCCCAGTCGTTGAAGAAGATCAAAAGCATCCGCGAACCCAAAGCCAGCCAGTATAAAGACACCGGCGAGTGGGGCTCCCGGATGAAAGACGGGGCGGAATATTTCTATGCCGTCCGGTCGTTCAACGTGGTGGATGTGGAAAGCGAGATCAAAACCGTGGTTTCCGCCCGCACCAAACCGGCCCCGGCCACGCCCACGGGGTTGTTCGCCACCCAGGGGGAGGCGCGCAAATCCACGGTGAAGTGGAACGCCAACCCCGAGAAAGACATTGTAAGCTACAGGGTGCTTCGCGCCGCCAGCCGTAGCGGGTCGTATTCCTCCATCGGCACGGTGAAGGAGACCTTCTATGAGGACGCCGGGTTGAAAGACGGGGCCACTTACCATTACCGCGTCCAGGCGCTGGACAAGGACGACCTGATGAGTCCCGAGTCCGATGCCGCGTCGGCTACCACCAAGGCGGCGCCCTCCATGCCCAGAGAGCTTACAGCCACAGCGGAACGGGCCAGCGTTACCCTCAGCTGGAAGCCCAATCCGGAAACGGACATTGACCATTACACCATCTATTCCGCCGGGTTCTTCGGTAAGCAGAAAGTGGCGGACAGCAAACAGGCCACTTATAAAGTGAACGGGCTAAAGCCCGACACATCGTATTCGTTCGTGATCACGGCGGTGGACAAGGCCGGGCTGGAAAGCGAAACCTCCGCGCCGGTGAACGTTACCACGTTGAAGTGAAAACCCCGGAGGCGCCAAACCGCCGCGCGGTGAAGATAGGCGGAAGCCTTGGCGGGAACGGGCGGCTTTCAATGGTGGCCCGCGCCGTGGAACAGGCGGCGGTAACGGCGGAACTGGTGGTGATACCCGGTGGCGGTGTTTACGCCGATTTCATCCGTGGAAACGGCGGCGGCGAAAAAGTGGCCCATGTGCAGGCCGTGCTTTCCATGGCCCAGTACGGGTTTGAGCTTGTATCGTTGATCGGCGGGGCCGTGGCCGTTCACGACAAAACCCAGACCCAACAGGCCTGGACGGGGAAAAAGATACCGGTGTTCATCCCCTACCCTTACATTCTTGACGCCCATGAAATCCCCGAAACGTGGGAGGCCACCTCGGACACCATATCCCTTCACATCACCCGCGCCCTGGGGCTTGCAAACCTGGTACTGGTGAAAAGTGTGGACGGAGTTATGGGAGCCAACGGCTCCCTGATGGACGAAGTGGACGCTGGCGCCCCAGTGAATACCGGTGTGGTGGACCCGCTGTTTTTCGATGGCGTTGAAAAGGGTGTAACGGTATTCATCGTAAACGGCCTTCACCCCGAAAGGTTAAAGGCGGCGCTGGCCGGGCGTGGAACGGTGGGGACTAAAGTGACAAGGCCGTGACCCCGGCATGGTCTTTAGGCGGGGCTGAAAACTCCACAAGCTTTCGCCGGATGGACATGGCTTTGGCCCCATCCACCCCCACGGAACCGCGCCCGCCGTTTTTTACGATAGCCGAGCGGAACCCAACATAATCCGCTCCCGCCGAGATGGCCTGTTCCACATCACCTATTCCCAGCGAACCCGCCAGCGCAACGAAAAGGCCACGGTTTTTCGCATCGCGGGATATGGAAGCCAGTAGTGGCGCCGGGATATGGTCGAAAATGGTCCGGCCGTCTTTCACCATGGTGTCCAGCAAAATGCCCTGCGCCAGGGCGGATTGGGCTATGCCGGGCAAAAGCTCCGGCGTTACGGCGCCGGGCATCCGGGCATCGGCGTAAACCGCCGCCACCAAAGCCGTCCGGCGCGGCAACGATTGGCGCAGGAGGGTCAGCGCGAAAAGAGCGTCCTCCGGAGCCAGGGCCGACAGGGCTATTTTAACGATATCCGCCCCGGCTTCCGCCATCTGCCTGCCGAGCTTGTGATAATCCCCATGGCGCGTTAAAGCGTCTCCCAGGCTTGCGGAGATGGTTTTATGCCCATGGCCTGATGAGATTAACGTCTCTTTTGTTAATTTAACCAACGCCGTATCCGGGGCGCCCAGGGGGCCTTTGGAGGGATCTTTCAAGTCTATGACATCGGAGGCGGGGATGATGTCCGGAACTTCTTCCGGCGCGATAACGGAAAAAAGGATTTTTAACCGGCGCCCGGGGATTGCCTGGGCGCCTCTATTGTTATCGTAACCCGTCACACACCCGTAACCTGGTAGCCACAGTCCACGAAAAGATTATCGCCGGTGACGCCGGTGGACAGGTCTGAAAGCAGGAACAGGCCGGCGTTGCCGATCTCCTCAAGGGTGACGTTCCTTTTGAGAGGAGCCTTGGAGGCGTTGATGGAGAGCATCTCCTTAAAATCGGAAATCCCGGCGGAAGCCAAAGTCTTCACCGGCCCGGCGGAGATGGAGTTTACCCTGATGTTCCTCGGCCCCATGTCCACCGCCAGGTAGCGCGTGGAAGCCTCCAGCGCCGCCTTGGCGACACCCATGGCGTTGTAGTTTGTGACCACTTTCTGCGACCCGTAGAAAGTCAGCGTAACCATGGAGCCGCCGTTGGGCATAAGGTCCGCCGCGCGCCGGGCCATGGCGGTGAACGAATACACCGATATGTCCATGGTCATAAGGAAATTACTGCGGGTGGTGTTGTAATAGGGGCCTTTCAGCTCGTTCTTGTCGGAGAAGGCCACGGCGTGCAGAAGAAAGTCCAGCGAGCCGAAACTCTCCCTGGCCATGTTGAAAACCTCGTCCATCTGCTGGTCGTTCTGCACATCCATAAGGTGCACGAACGTGGAGCCCACCTCTTCGGCCAGGGGGCGGACACGTTTTTCCAGGGCTTCCATGGCGTAGGTGAAACCGAGCTGGGCCCCCTCCCGGGCAAGAGCCTTGGCGACGCCCCATGCGATGCTACGCTCGTTGGCCACGCCCACTATCAGCCCTTTTTTACCTTCCATTATCCCCATATGCAGATGTCTCCTCCCTATTTTGTTACAACGTCATTTCCAACGAAGCCTGTCAGGCTTTACAGCCCTTAGTGCATCCCCAGTTTGGATTTTATGTAATCAATAAGCGATTTTGGCGCCAGGTCGTGATACACAAGGTAGTCCTCAAAGCGGTAGATTTTCTGTTCCGCCAGGGCCTTGGTCAACAAGGCCGGGTCTATCTTGCGTTTGGCCAGAAGCCAGTCGCCCAATCTCAGCGCGTTCACCTTGTTGGCGAACAGCTTGCTGAAATTCTCCTTGGTCATTATCCCCAAGTCCTCCATAACCGACACCACGTTGGTATCGGAATGGGGATGGGCCATGATCTGGTTGAACTGTTCCCGGTTCAAAAACCCCTCGTCTTTGAGGCGGGAGCAGAAGTCCAGGTATAGCTGGTTGTGTTCTGTAAAAAAATCGTCCACAACCTGCCGGGGCAAATATCCGCGTTCCACCAGAATGTCGCCCAGATATTTTTTCCCTCCCTTTTCCAGATCGGCCCGGAAATCCAGATATTCCTTGACCTGTTCCTGGGTCAGTTTGCCGTTGTCGAGCAGGACTTTGGCGAGCTTGGCCTCGTTGGGGTCAAGGCTTTCCATATCCAGTTCCGGCGATGACTGGCTCACACTAAAAAAATCTCCGAAAAGGCGAGAGGAAAATATCAAAAACCGGCTGTAATTCTATTTTGTTTGCGGTGGGATTACAAGCCCGCCCATTTACCGGGCGCCACACGAAATTAAAATGACCCTTTCCACCAGAACGCGGCGGCCATCATGACAGTGAAAAGGGAGCTTAGCCGCATCTCGGCGTATCCCACCGCCATAGGGCCATCGGGAAGGGTGGGGTTTCTCACGTCCCGCCGGAATTTTATGGTGGCAAGCAGGAAAGGCAAAAAGGAGGTCCAGGGCGCCAGCCCGCCGGAGAAAACCACCGTCAACGCCGCCAGGGATAAACTGGCGGTATGGATGTATAACTGGCGCCGGTTTGTTTCAATCCGTTTCTCTTGCGGAGGCGTTGGGCCATTGGAACGCATCAGATCCAGGATCCCGCGGGCGGTGAACACCCGGTCTGAAAACCAGACGGTCATCAGGATGAACAGCATGACCGGCTCGCCCGTCAACCGGCCGGTTTGGGTATAACTTGCGGCGGGGGCGGACAGGGCCAGGCCGGCCACGCCTAATAGCTCTACCATCAAGGTCCGTAAAGATCTGGCCAAACCCGCCCACATCTTTATTCCACCCAGGACCACTGCGGGAATGGCAAACCATACAAGCCCGGCCCGGTCATAGAAAAACACCAGTGGCGCAATAAATGCCAGCGCAAGGAAGGTATATACCGCCGCCCAAAAGTAAATCCGGCGTTTGCCCACCCCTGCGCCGGATTTAACAACGAGTTTTATGGGTTCCAGGGCGAAAGCCCCAGAAATTACTGATAAACCTAGTAATATGGCCGCTAACGGTTTTAACCCGTCTTCAGGGCGAACAGCGAACACCCCGGCGATAAGTGGGGCTAAAAGAGCCACCCACATACCGTGTTCCTTGGGAAGCACCGGCCTCTTCAGGGTGTTAACAACATCATCCAGCATCGTAAAAACCGCCTTTCAAGCCCAATTAATATCCGTCACCATGGCCCCTTACAGATGGATTTTATACGCGCCCGTAATTCCACATTGATAGGACATTTGTCACAACTTGTTCCCTCAGAAACGGGAATACCCCCTTTTTCGCAACGCAAACATACACAATGTCCATTTTTGTTATTGTGTCCAAATAAAACACAATGTATCATCCCATTATATTCTGTGGTGGTCATCACGCATTTCTATTCAGAAACGGCGGTTTAATTTTAACTGGTTTTATAAGCGCAGGGCTTGTTTTTGCCATGGACAAAACAGATTTGGACAAGGAAAAACGGCGCATACTGATTCAGCGTGTGCAAGACTTGCCCACCCTGCCCTCCACCATTGTGCGGATCATCGAGCTTGTGGAGGATCCCACCTCCACCTCCAACGACCTGGCGGAAGTGATCTCCAAAGACCAATCCATCAGCTCCGTTATTCTCAGGCTTGTAAATTCAGCGTTTTACGGCCACATGAGGCAGGTTTCCTCCATCTCCCACGCGGTTGTGATATTAGGCTATAAAACGGTGCAGACAATGGCGCTGGGGGTATCCATTTTCCATAGTTCCGCCGGTGGGAAACGCTCGGCGTTTGACCGGACCGGTTTTTGGACCCATTGCATAGGCGTGGCCACCATCTCCCGCAAATTGCTGGACAGGCGCAAATTCAGGAGCGGGGTGGACGCTGAAACCGTTTTCCTTTCCGGCCTGTTGCACGACTTGGGGAAAGTGGTTTTCGATAATTATTTCAATGAAGAATATGCCCGGGTGGTTGAAACGGCCAAGGCCGAAAAAGCATGGGTGCGCGACATTGAAGAGCGGGTTTTTGAGATGGACCATGCCGAGGCCGGATATTATCTGGCCCGGAAGTGGCTATTCCCTTCACCTGTGATTTCGGCCATCAGATGCCATCACAAACCATCGGACTGCGAGGACGATGATGTTTGCAAGGTGACCTCCGCCATCGTCCACATAGCCGACCATTTATGCCGCAAGTTGGGGATAGGCTCTGGCGGAGATGACGCCCAGGTGGCTCTAGATCCCAACGCCCTCTCGATTGCGGACATCAATGAAGAGGATTTAGCCTTTGTCCTGGAAGAAACCGAAAAGAGCCGGGAAATGATCGAATCGTTCGCGAGCGACAAGAAATGAACGGCGCTGAAGATTTGTATAGCCAGCTCGAAGAGCTGAGAAAAGAGCGGGACACTTACGCCAAGGCCCTGGCGGACTCCAACGCGGCTTTCAGGGAGAAGGTCAACGAGTTCTCCATCATCAAGCGGATCGGGGACTCCATCCGGTGGAACCTGGACAAGCGCCGCGTATGCGTGGAGATAGTGGACATAATCATAGACGAGACCATGGCCGAGAACTGCTCCCTTTGGGTGGTGGATCCGGAGCGCCGGTTCATCCAGCTTACGGCGGTTCGGGGCCAGCGGGACCATGAGGTGCGTTATTTCGATCCGGGCGATCCCCGGGCCAGTAGCATGCCGCTGGGCGAAGGCGTGGCCGGGTGGGTGGCCAAGCATGGCACCTCCCTGCTGATTAAAGACGTAAGCGAAAGCGCCCGGTTTCTGGAGATGGGTGGCACGGCCGTTTCCTCCTCCATCAAATCGCTGTTGTGTCTTCCCATAAAGGGGAAAGACGACGTGGTGGGGGTTGTGAACATGTCCCACCCGGACATTGGCGCCTTCTCCAAAGACAACGAACGGGTGCTGAACCTCATCACAAACCAGGCGGCGCTGGCCTTCGCCAACATCCTGCTGTTCGAGCAGATCCAGCGTTTCAACGAGCAGTTGGAGCGCACGGTGGAGGAGCGCACCCGGAACCTGAGCCTGTCGGAGCGCAAATACCGGTCTTTCATGGAGAACGCCGGAGACGCCATACTGGTGGTGGACATGGCCGAGGGGAAAATAATAGAGAGCAACAGCCGGACATGCGATTACACCGGCTACCCCAAGGAAGAGCTGACGGGCAAAGATTTAAACTTCCTTCTGGGTCCCGGCCTTACCGAGCGGCTAAACACCGCCCTGCTGGGCGCCGCCGGGCGGCTGGAGGGGGTTCCCATGAAGAACAGGGCCGGAGCGGAGCTTTATTGCGACATCACCGCCAACGTCATAAGCACCCAGGCTGGCGAGGTTATCCACTTAATCATCCGCGACATCACCCACAGGCTCAAGCTGGAAGCCAAGCTGAAGGAGTACAACGAAAGCCTGGAGGAGATGGTGAAGAAACGCACCATGGAGCTGGCCCACGCACAGGACGAGCTTTTGCAGGCCAGCAAAATGGCCGCTATCGGCGAACTGGCCTCGGGCGTGGCCCACGAGATAAACAACCCCATCGCCATCATCTCCGGGTACGCCGAAGACCTGATGGACAAATTGAAGCTGTCAGGCGTGGCCCGGGTGGGGCAGGACACGGTTATGGGCGTGCTGGCCATGATCACCTCGCAGGCGGAGCGTTGCCTGGACATCACAAGGTCCCTGCTGAATTTCGCCAGGAAACAGGAGATATTCGTAAGCGTGGTGGATATAAACCAGGCGGCGCTGGCCACCCAGGGGCTGGCCAAGCACAAGACCGAGGACAAGCATGTGGCGCTGGTGAACAACCTGGGTGGGAACCTGCCACCCATCCGGACGGACTTGAACATGGTGGAGCAGGTCCTGCTGAACATCTACAACAACGGGGTGGACGCCATTGAAGACCGGGGGGAGATAATCACCACCACGTCGTTTGACGGGGAGAATTTCCATTTGGTCATCGAAGACACCGGAAGCGGCATACCCCCGGAGAACCTGGATAAAATCTTCAATCCGTTCTTCACCACCAAACCGGTGGGCCGTGGAACGGGATTAGGGTTGGCCATATGCCAACAGCTGGTGGACAGGTTGAAAGGCAAGATAAGCGTGGAAAGCGAACCGGGCAAGGGGGCAAGCTTCCATGTGATTTTGCCGCTGGAAATACACTCGAACAATGAGCATTGGAAAGGCTGACCCCCCAGATGAGCACACGCAAGATACACCTGTTAGTAGTGGACGATGAAGAGGCTTTCCGGGAGCTTCTGGTGCGCAGGTTCGATCACAGCGAGTTTGAGGTGGCCGGTTGCGCTTCTGGAGAGGATGCGTTAAAAGCGGCCAAGTCACGCCGGTTCGACGTGGGGGTGCTGGACATCCGGATGCCCGGCATTTCCGGCATCGAGCTTTTACGTGAGTTGAAATCGGTCCAGCCGGAACTTGAAGCCATAATACTTACAGGCCAGGCCACCATAGATTCGGCCATAGAGGCCATGAAGCTTGGCGCATACGACTACCTGGCCAAACCCTGCAAACTGTTCGAACTGGAAATAATCATCCGCAAGGCGTATGAGAAGAAGATGCTGAAAGAGCAGAACGTGCGTCTCCGCGAGGAAATAAAACGCCGGGCGGCCGATCAGCAGTTAATAGGCTCCTCCAAGGCAATGCAGACATTGCGGGAGCAGATAACCCGGCTTGCGTCGCTGTCCGAGCCCACGCTCATAGTGGGTGAAACCGGCTCCGGCAAAGAGGTGGCCGCCCTTACCCTGCTGAAAAACTCCCCCAGGAAAGACGCCCCGTTCGTGGCGATAAACTGCGGCGTCCTGCCCGAGGGGATGCTGGAGGTGGAGCTGTTCGGCCACGAGGCGGACGCTTATATCGGAGCCGGAGGCGCCCGCAAACGGGGGCTACTGGAAATCGCCGATGGCGGCGCGGTGTTTCTGGACGAGGTGGAACAGTTGAGCCCGGCCATGCAGGTGAAAATACTGCACTACCTGGACACCGGCGAGTTTAGAAGGCTGGGCGGGGCTTCCGAGATCCCGGCGGACACAAGGCTGATATTCGCCACCACCGACAACCTGCTTACCCTGGCCAAACGGGGCAAGTTCCGCGAGGACTTGTATTACAAGATTTCCACTTTCACCCTTAACGTTCCGGCCTTAAGGGAAAGGAAAGACGACATTCCGGAGCTTTCCTCCCACATAATGTCCAGCAACCGCATCGGGCCCGCCCACGCCAAAAGGATATCCAAAAAAGCGCTGGAGGCGCTGATGGAATATAACTGGCCGGGCAACGTGCGGGAACTGGCCAACGTGCTGGAACGGGCCACAAGCCTTGCGCCAAAGAACGTCATCCAGATGAAAGACCTGCCGCTGTCTTTCGAGAAAAAATCGAAAACCAGCAAGAACCGGCACCTTTTGAGCCTTTCTGAAATAGAGCGGGAACACATCCTTTATGTGCTGGACGCGGTAAACGGCAACATCTCCAAAGCCTCGAAGATATTGGGCATCAGCCGCCCCAAGCTTTACAGGAAAATGGAGAAATATAAAAGCGGCCCCGGCGTGTAAATAAACGCCTCGCCGTTATTAAACGCGGCGCCGTGGACGCTAACGGATGCTTACCACATATAGGCGTCGTTCATATCCACGCCCAGGTCCAGGTTCCAGTTTCTTATATAAGCGCCGGCTTTCATTTTATCCCCCGGTTTGGCCCCGGAAAGGTCAGCGTAAATTTTCTCCCATGCGTTTTTCACTTCATCAACCGCTTCGGTGAAAACCACATCAAAAAACTTTTCGGGTTTATGTCCTTTGGGCATACTGACCACATCGTAATATTTTTTCCTTTCGGCGGCCCCCATTTTGCTCAAAAGTGGATAGGCCAAGTTGGCGGCGCTTAGCAGATGCCGTGTCACAAAGTTGGGAGTTTGGGCCGTTCCTATGCCATTCCTGTAGTTCTCAAACCATGTATCCGGATTAATGGAGGTTAAATACTTTGGCAATCTTTTGGCGTTTTTTTCTCCATCCTCAAGATGGTTTTCTTTAAGAATGGCGCTCCACAAGGTTTTTATAGCCGGTCTTATTTGGTTGGCGTTCATATACGGATTGTCCTTTGGGGCTCGCGAACAATTTCGGATGAAAAGATGATATCCCTCTTTGCTTAGATCCTTTCCGCCATTGATTTCGGCGAATACCAGCACATCCTGTGTCATCTCACACACGCGGTGTTCGGTGGAATTGAAAATATATGGGCCTACTATTGCGTTCACAACGGGGTGAACCACCACGTCCGTGATGACATGCGCCACATAACCGAATAGCCAGGCCATTGCCACATTGTAATTTTCGGAGCCAGGTTTGAACAATTCTGAAAGCTTGTTGAAGCCGGTGAAAATAAAGCCGTCTATTTTCTCGTAATGCATCCGGTCGGCCCAGTTGTGCATTTTGGCGACAGCGTTAGGCAATGCGTCTGTAAGGTAAGGCAAGTCCGGGCTTACTGCGCCGAGCAAAACGAAATCTTTGTAGTCGGTGAGAGATGGTTGAAGGCCAGTAGCCGATATTTTCTTTAGCGCTTCCTCAACAACCATCCAGTGCGTAAATGTCCCGGCCATGGCTCCCCCTGTCGAAAATGGAATGTTGGGCAAATTTTATCATAAATTAGCAATGCCACTGGTAAATTCGGCAAGGCTCTATCAATTAAACCATGCCGGATTTAATTGATAAATCAGGAAAACTATTACAGAAACTTAAAATAAATCCGATAATGAAACACCAAGGCGGTTTGAAAATAGCCATGCTTTGCCCGCTGTGGGGTATCGTAACGCGGAGAGGTGTTGGAAAGACCGTTTTGCATATATAGTGAAGGTTGTTGCGTCAATAAACTGACGCGGAGCGGGGCTCAGATTTTGGTATCAAAGTTGCTCACTTGGGAAAATGGTTAAATACGCAACGCCGCAGGTTTGCGATATATTCGAATGGGTAGCGCCGGTTTGGCGGGCTCCGGTGGCGTTGATACGAATGGAACTTGGAGGATTGAACTATGGCCGATGAGGCGGCTCCGGAAGGTAAGAGCAAGAAAGGTCTGTTTATAATCATCGCCGTGGTTCTTGTGTTGCTGTTGGCCGGTGGTGGCGGCGCGGCATATTTCTTTTTAGCCGGGAAAAAGGCTGAAGAAGGCGGCGAGGGCAAAGAAGGAAAGGGTGAGGCAGGTAAAGAGCAAGGATCCATTGGCGAGGTGGTGGAACTGCCGCCTTTCATCGTTAATCTTGCCGGTGAGGAGAGCCGGTATTTAAAAGTTGTGCTGGTTATACAGGTTTCTTCCGTGGCGGTAAAAGATGAGGTAACCAACCGGGCGCCGCAGATTAAAGACGCCATAATCACCGTTCTTTCCAGCAAAGAACCCTCTGAAATCCTTACAGTGGAAGGCAAATACGAGCTGAAACTTGAACTTGTAAAACGGATAAACCAGACCTTGACCACGGGCGTGGCCAAGGAGCTTTTCTTCGTAGAGTTCGTGGTACAATAACAGTGAAATAAAGGGTTACGCAATCTTCATACCATGAGCCAGGTATTATCCCAAGAAGAAGTTGACGCGCTATTACGCGGCGTTACCGACGGCGAAATTGAGACCGAGGTTGAATATGTCGCCGATGACTCGGGGATAGTCCCTTACGACCTTACCAGCCAGGAGCGTATCATCCGTGGCAGGATGCCGACGCTGGACATTATAAATCAACGGTTTTCGCGTCTGTTCCGCAACTCGCTTTCTTCGGCGCTCCGCAAGGTGCTGGACATTTCGGCGGTATCCACCGACACGGTGAAGTTTGGCGAGTTCATAAAATCACTCCCAGTGCCCGCGTCTCTCCACATATTCAAGATAGACCCGTTGAGGGGATTTGCCTTGCTTGTGGTGGAGTCCAAGCTGGTGTTCGCGCTGGTGGACACATTCTTCGGCGGAGCCGGTGAAGCCAAGATGAAAATCGAAGGCCGGGATTTCACCACCATCGAGCAGAGGATGATCAAAAAAGTCGTACACATGGTTTTGGAGGACCTAGAGTCTGCCTGGAAACCGGTACATGGCGTTAAGATGAGCTTTGTGCGGTCCGAGGTGAACCCGCAATTCGCCGCGATAGTGCCCCCCACCGACGTGGTTGTGGTGATAATGTTCGAGGTGGAGCTGGACCAGATAAACGGCACCATGACTGTTTGCCTCCCCTACTCCACCATAGAGCCGATAATAGCCAAACTGCGCGCAGGGTTCCAGAGTGACCAGCTGGAGGTGGACCAGGCCTGGATCCGCAGATTGCGTGACAGGTTGTCCGAAGCCTTCGTGGACGTGCGGGTTGAGCTGGGCGTTACCCAGATAACCAGCAGGGAGTATCTGGAAATGAAGGCCGGCGACGTGATAACGTTGGACACCGACGTTGATGACGAGATAGATATCCGGGTGGAGGGGATAACAAAATTCAAAGGCTTTCCGGGCGTGGTGAAAGGGAACAGGGCCGTGAGGGTGGCAAAACTGCTTCCCAGGGCCGGTAGCGGCAAGAAACAGGAAATCCCCACGCTGGAATCTGCGTAACCGGGATTTTAATAAAAACGGAGGTCTGGGATGGGGGATTCTGAAATCGGCACAGAGAGCGATGAGGATCTGTGGGCGGCGGCGTCTGAAGACCTGCAGAAACAAAAAGAGATGTTGCGCGACGCGGCCACAGGCAAGCCCGTGGCGGCCGCGACACCGGTGATGGAAGCGCCACCAGCTCCAGCCCCGGTGGCACATGCCCCTGCGCCCGCTACCGGGCACGCCTCGGAGCTTAAACGGATTCTGGACATCCAGCTTCAGGTTACCGTGGAGCTGGGCCATACAAAGATGCTTATAAACGACCTGCTTCAGCTGGGCCAGGGCTCTGTAATTGAGCTTACCAAGTTGGTGGGCGAGCCTTTGGACGTGCTGGTGAACAACAAAGCCGTGGCCAAGGCCGAGGTGGTGGTGGTGAACGAGAAGTTCGGCATCCGCATCACCGAAGTGTTGAGCCCGCAGGAGAGGATAGAAACGCTGGGTTGATTATCACCCGATATTTTTCATCGAACGCCTCCAGTTAATCCTTTTCCCGTCAAACCCCCGGCGCTTTTCGCGCTGGCATACCCTTTGCTCTTACCTATCTCCGAGTGGTAAATACGCGCAAATAGCGTCAAATCCACGACAGTCCGCCAATAAAGCGACGGAGAAGGAAAGTGAAAAAGTTTTTGATTCTGGCGATGGCCGCCATGGGGGTTTTAACCTGGGCCCGGCCCGCCCATTCGGCGTGGGATTCGGGCAAGCTCAACAGGCTTGAGAGTATTGAGATAGAGCATGAGGATGGCTCCGCCAACGTAAACCTGAAGTTCGCCCGGGAGTGGAATAAAAGGCCCCGCCCCGTGTTCTATAAAAAGTCCATCCAGATGGACATCGAAGGGGCTTTCATTACCCCGGCCAGGCGGGAGTTCAAGCTGAACGACGGCGGCCTGGCTTACGCCACCGCCAACCAGATAAACCCTACCACGGTGCGGGTAAGGCTCTTCACCTCTGAAGATTCCCGGAGTTTCGCCGATACCTGGGGCGGATCCACCGCTGGCAAGGCCATGATACTGTCCCTTAACAAGAGCGTGGGCAAATCCCAGCCAGATCCGAAGGCCGAGGCGAAGGAACGCAGTATAGAGAAACCCGCGCCAGAAAAACCGGCGCCTGTTAAAACCGTTGCCGTGGAAGAGCCTACAGAGTCCGAACAGGCCAAGCCGCAGGTGGATCTGCCCGCGCTTGCCGCCGAGACCCCCAAAGAAGAGAGCAAAACGGCCCCGGCGGACGGTGAGCGGACATTCAGTTTTCTGGCCAAACCGGTCCATGCCGCTACCACTGAAAAGGCTCCCGATGAAGCCTCCAAAGGCGGCGCCAGGAAACTGATTGCCTACGAAGCCCCCAAGGCGCCCGAAGCGCCCAGCATGCAGATGATGGCGCTGAAAATGGTTGGTTCGCTGGCGCTGGTGTTGAGCCTGGTGTTCGCCCTGTCGTGGCTGGCTAAAAAGTACATGGGCAAGATAAACGGCGTGTTCGGCGGCGGCAACGTGGTGAAAGTGCTGGCCACTGGCTCCATCGGCATGAAGAAACAGATAGCCGTGGTGGACGTGGCTGGCGAGGTGATAATCCTGGGCATCGCCGGGGACAACATCACCATGCTCACACATGTGGACAACCAGGATAACGCCGACAGGCTTCGCAGGCTTGGCGGCCCCGGCCAGCCCTCTTCCGGCGCAGGTTACGCCACCGCCGACTTTGGCGATTTTACGTCACAGAATAAATCCGGAGCGTTGAAGAAGGCGCTGGACGCTTTGCGGATCGGAAGGGTGCGGGCCTCAGCGCCGGTGCCCCCCGCCCTGCTGGACGATAGCGACCCGCTGACATTCGCCGGGAACCTGGCCGGGCTAAGGGAAAAGGCGCCCATGACCGCGCCCAAACCCGCCCCCAAGATAGAAGTGCGGGACGAGGTATCTTTCTCATCCCCCGGCGCTGGCAGGGAAGAGCTTTTGAAGCGGGTAACTTCCGCCATCCGCGCCAAGAACGGAAACCTGGGCATAGCGTAACGCCATGAACATAAAAGCCGGTTATCTGAAAATAGCCCTTCTGGCCATGCTGGGGGTAGCGGTGTTCACCGCCACGGCCCATGCCCAGGGGGGCGGCTTGCCCACGCTGAACATCTCCATGGGCGAGACGGAGAACGCGGGCCAGATAGCCACCGGGCTTAAGATAATGATCCTGCTCACGGTGCTTTCCGTGGCGCCGTCCATATTCATCACCATGACCTCGTTTGTGCGGATAATCGTGGTGATGCATTTCCTCCGGCAGGCGCTGGGCACCCAGACCGCCCCGCCAAACCAGGTGATAGCCGGGCTGGCCATATTCATGACCATCTTCATCATGCAACCGGTTTTCTCCAAGGTGTATAACGACGCGTTCCTCCCCCTTTCGCAGGAGAAGATAGCGCCGGAAGTGGCTTACGAAAAAGCGGTGGAGCCCATGCGGGAGTTCATGCTGAACCAGACCCGTGAAAAGGACCTGGCGCTGTTCGTGGAGATGGCCCGGCTGGAGGCGCCCCAAACCATTGAAGACGTGCCCACATACGTGGTTATCCCGGCGTTCATCATTTCCGAGATGCGCACCTCGTTCACCATAGGGTTTCTTATTTACATACCATTCCTTGTGCTGGACATGGTGATAGCCTCGGTGCTCATGTCCATGGGCATGATGATGTTGCCGCCGGTGATGATCTCCATGCCGTTCAAGCTGATGCTCTTTGTGCTGGTGGACGGCTGGTATCTCATCGCCGGGTCGCTGATGAAAAGTTTCACGATATAAGGGAGCTGGAAAATGATAACGCCGGATTTCGTGGTCAGCTTCTCGGCGGAGGCGTTGAAGGTGTCGCTGATAATCGCCGCGCCGATGCTGGGGTTCGGCCTTGTGATAGGCGTGATAGTGTCCATGTTCCAGGCGGTGACCTCCATCCAGGAGATGACCCTCACCTTCATCCCCAAAATACTGGCGGTGATGGCCTCCATCCTCATCTTCTTTCCGTGGATGATAGAGCTAATGGTAAGTTTCACCGCCAACATCATCATAAACATCCCCGAATACATACGGTGACGGGGCCATGCCCGATCTGTTCCCTTTAAGGCTGGAGCTTTTCGAGGCGTACCTCCTGATATTCACCCGCGTTTCGGCCATGGTGGCCTTCATGCCGGTAATCGGCGGCGCCGGTGTCCCATCCAGGGTGAAAGTGGCCCTTTCGGCCCTCATGGCGGGGGTTATATTCCCGTTTGTGGACGCCGGCCCGGTGAATATGGAAGACGACTCGCTGGTTCTTATCCTGATGGTGGCCGGTGAGGCCATGATAGGCATGGCCACGGCTTTTTTTATAAACCTTATCCTGTCGGCCATCCAGCTGGCGGGCAGTTTTATAGATTTCCAGGTGGGGTTCGGCATAGTTAACGTGGTGGATCCCGCCACCGGCGCCCAGGTATCCGTTACCACCCAGCTTCTAAACATCACCACCATGTTGCTGTTCCTGTCGCTCAACGCCCACCATTACATATTGAGCGGGATGGCCGACAGTTTCGCCATATTACCCTTGGGCGGGTTCCACGGCGGGCAGGGCGTGGCGGAAATAATGATAGACGGTATGAAAGCGGTGTTCGTGGCCTCGGCGCAGATAGCCGCCCCAGTCACCGTGACCCTGCTGATCCAGCAGGCGGCCATGGGGCTTATGGCGCGCACAGTGCCCCAGCTGAACATCTTCGCCGTGGGCTTCCCTTTCACCATCACCATAGGGTTGCTCACCATTGTTTTCACCATGCCCGCGTTCAGCATTTACCTGGAAAAAATGTTCGCCGGGATGATAGCCCGGATGCCCGCGCTGTTCACGGCCATGCTATAAGGAGCGCTTAGGGGATGGCTGAGGATAAAGAGTCAAAAACAGAGCAACCTACCGAGCGGCGAATCACCAAGACCCGGGAGAAGGGACAGGTGGCCAAGAGCATGGACATCAACACCGTCCTTGTCCTTCTTTCGGGGCTGGTGTTCTTCAGCATATTCGGCATGAAGTTCCTGGAAGACATCATGGCCCTGTGGCGTGAATATTTCACAGCCGCGGCCTCCTACCCACTCACCGAGGATTCATCCCAGCAACTTCTGGCCATCACGCTGGAGAAACTGTTTTTCATAATGGGGCCGGTGCTTGGGGTTATAGCCCTTATGGGTATAGCCGTCAACTATTGGCAGAACGACGGGTGGCTCTTCAGCTGGGAGCCGATAATGCCCAAATTCGAAAAGCTAAACCCCATAACCGGCTGGGGAAGGTTTATGAGCATGGACGGGCTCATGAACCTGGGCAAATCGCTGGCCAAGCTTTTTGTTATCGGTCTTACGGTCTATCTGTCCCTATCCGGCCAATGGCAGGCGGCTCCGGCCCTGATGGAAATGCCCGTGGAGCAGATCCTCCAGATGATAGGCGATGAGACATTCTGGCTGGTGATAAAAGTGCTGGCCGTTATGGGAATTCTGGCTGGGATAGACCTTTATTACCAGAAATACCGTTACACCGATAACCTCAAGATGACCAAACAGGAAGTCATAGACGAGCGCAAGGACATGGAAGGCGACCCTAGGATAAAACAGCGCATCCGTCAGAAACAGTTCGAGATGTTCCGCTCCCGGATGATGGCCCAAGTGCCCAAGGCGGAAGTTATCATCACCAATCCCACCCATCTTTCCATCGCCCTCAAGTATGACCGGTTCAACGACGTGGCCCCGATGGTTGTGGCCAAAGGCTCCGGATTCCTTGCCCTGAAAATCCGGGAGATAGCCAAGGAAAACAACATTCCCATCATGGAGGACAAGCCATTGGCACGGACATTGTTTAAGAGTGTAGAGGTAGGGGACGCGGTCCCCGAATCGCTATATAAGGCGGTGGCCGAAATACTGGCGTATGTGTACCGGTTAAAGAATAAGGCCATGCAATACAAATAAGTGCAACGGATTTGATGGTAACCCGGAACGAAATTAAGCAAGCGTCATGGTTTTGACGCGGCGGCGCGTTGACGTTTTGGCGCCAATGTTTTGACGATTTAAAGGGATAAAAGGGAAAATGGCGATAGCGGCCCCCATTAGGCTTGAAGGGGTTTCAAAGTACGCGGACATAGGGCTTGCAATCCTTGTGATCGGCATACTTACGGTAATGGTGATACCTTTGCCGGCCGTTTTGCTGGACATTTTGTTATCCATGTCCATCACCATCTCGATAGTTATCCTGTTAGTCACCCTTTATATACGGAGCCCGCTGGAACTGGCGGTGTTCCCTTCACTGTTGCTTATCACCACCATTTACCGGTTGTCGCTGAACGTGGCCACCACCCGGCGGATATTGCTTCACGGCAGTGAAGGCTCCGACGCGGCCGGACGGGTCATCGAGGCTTTCGGCCAGTTTGTGGTGGGGGGCAACTATGTGGTGGGAACCGTGGTGTTCGTAATATTGGTGATCATCAATTACAAGGTTATCACCCAGGGCGCCACCCGCACCTCGGAAGTGGCGGCCAGGTTCACCCTGGACGCCATGCCTGGCAAACAGATGAGCATAGACGCCGATTTGAACGCAGGGCTCATCACCGAAATCGAGGCCAGGACCAGGCGCAAGAACCTGGAAGAAGAAGCGAGTTTCTACGGGGCCATGGACGGCGCGCTGAAGTTCGTGCGCGGCGACGCCGTGGCCGGTATCATCATAGCCGTTGTGAACATAGTGGCCGGTTTCGCCATTGGCGTGCTCCAGCAGGACATGCCCGTGGCCGAGGCGGCGGGGGTTTACACCATCCTCACCATCGGTGATGGTCTGGTGGCCCAGCTACCCACGTTGCTCATATCCACGGCGTCGGGCATCATAGTGACCCGCGCTATCGGATCCTCCAACCTTGGTAAAGAATTAACCGACCAGTTGCTGGTGAACCACCGGGTTTACGGCATCGCCGCCGGGTTCCTTACGTTCATGGCTTTGGTGCCCGGCATGCCCACCCTGTCCTTCATGGTGCTGGGCGCCGGGGCTGGCGCGCTGTCTTACATCCTATACCAGGCCGAGGCCTCCGCCAAGGAGCATGAGGTATCGGAAGCGGAAAAAGCCGCCGCGGCTCCCACGCCGGAGAAAGTGGAAGCCCTTCTGCCGTTGGACACGCTGGAGCTGGAGATAGGTTACGAACTTATTCCGCTGGTGGATCAGGCCCAGGATGGCGAACTGCTGGAACGGATAAAATCCCTGCGCCGCCAATTTGCGCTGGAGATGGGCATCATAGTGCCCCCAATGCATATCCGCGACAATTTACAGCTCAAGTCCAACGAGTATTCCATTCTTATAAAGGGTGTGGAAGTGGCCCGGGGTGAGTTGTGGATGAACCATTTCCTGGCCATAGATCCGGGCACGGGCGTGCAGAAAGTGCCTGGGATAGAGACTCGCGACCCCACCTTCGGCCTGCCCGCCCTGTGGGTCGCCGAGGCCAACCGTGAGCGCGCCCGCATAGCCGGTTACACCGTGGTGGATACGGCCACCGTTATCACCACGCACATAAAAGAGCTTATCCGCCAGCACTCTTACGAGCTGTTGGGCAGGCAGGAAACGCAGGGGCTGATAGACACCTTCAAGGAAACCCATCCGAAAGTGGTGGAGGAGCTTATACCCGGCCAGCTTTCGCTGGGCCAGACCCAGAAAGTGCTCCAGAACCTCCTGCGCGAGCAGGTATCCGTGCGCGACCTGCACACGATACTGGAGACACTGGCGGATTTCGCATCCATGACAAAGGACACCGATGTGCTCACCGAGTACGTTCGGGCGTCGCTGGGAAGGCAGATATGCCGCTCTTTGAAACAGGCGGATGGCTCTTTATATGTGATGACGCTGGACCCCCAGGTGGAAGAGGCGGTTGTGAAGTCCATAAAAGTCACCGAACATGGCTCTTACCTGGCGCTGGATCCGCGAATGGCCCAAAAGATAATAGACGCCATACGGGAGAACATAAACAAGTTCGACATGATGGGCGCCTCGCCGGTACTGCTCACGGGCCCCGGCGCCAGGCTCCACATGAAACGGATGACGGAACGGTTCATATCCAATCTGGCGGTGTTGTCCCACAACGAGATTTCGATGGACGTGAAGCTCCAGAACCTGATGGTGATAAAGGTCTGATAAATCATGATGCAGGTTAAACGATACGAAGCGGTGGACATGGGCGAGGCCCTCAAGTTGATAAAGAACGACCTGGGGCCCAACGCGGTGATCCTTTCCACCCGCACGGTGAAAAAAGGGTCGTCGGCTTTTGGCCTGTTCGGAAGGCCCGTTATCGAGGTTACTGCGGCCCTGGCCCAACAGCCCGCCGAGGAGGCGCCACATAAACCCGTCCGCCAAGGCAGATACCGCGCACAAGACCCGGTGGCGGAAACAAAAAACATGATAGAGACCACCGTGGCCGTTATGGAGCCGCTGTTGGAGGGGATAGACGATATCCGGAGAAACCTTTCGAAAATCTCCGCAAAAGAGGAAACCCCCGAAAAGACCGCCGAACGGATAGAAGACGATGTGCGGGAGCTTAAATCCATGATCTCCTATCTCATGGATCAGGCGGAAGTGGAAAAGGAACAGGGGTTAGGCAGAAGTTACCTTTCCCTGCTGAGGATAATGAAAGACCGGGGTGTGGCGTCAGAATATGCGCTGGCCCTGCTGGACGAGATCCGGGAGAAATCCGAAGGGCATGGCGAACCGGATTTGAAGACCCTTCTTTCGGTCACCGCCAACAGGATGAAAGACACGCTTATATTGGGCGGGTGGATAAACGGTCCCGGCAATGGTGGCGGATCGCCCAGGGTTGTTTCGTTAGTAGGGCCCACCGGTGTGGGAAAAACAACCACCGTCGCAAAGATAGCCGCCCGGCTGACCATGGAAGGTGCCAAGGTTGGTCTTGCCACCATAGACACTTTCAGGATCGCCGCGGTGGAGCAGTTGAAGATTTACGCGAAAATCCTCAACATACCCCTTGAAGTAATTTTGACGCCCCAGGATTTGGGCCGGACTTTGCATATGTACAGCTCCATGGACGTGGTGCTGATAGACACCGCAGGCAGGTCTCAAAGGGATTTGGAGCAGATAGACGAATTGAAAAAGTTTTATGACATGAATCCGGCGGTGGACGCCCGGCTGGTTTTATCCGCCGGGGCTTCGGAGAAACAGAACAGCGAGGCCATCAGGAATTTCTCGGCCTTGCCGGTGTCTGGCCTTATCTTCACAAAACTGGACGAAGCGGGCCAGCTGGGAACCGTGTTCAACCAGCATGTGCGCACCGGGTTGCCCATATCGTATTTCACCACGGGCCAGCGCGTGCCCGAGGACATAGAAGAAGCAACGGCCAAGAGGCTGATTAACGGCATATTCGCAGGGTAGTAAACAGTTACCGTAAGGTGACCTAGAGTATATAGGAGAGCGGAAAATGGATCAGGCGGCAGGTTTGAGGCGGTTCGTAAAAAGCGGCGGAGCCGCAAATACAGCGCCCGCAATAGGGTTAGGCAGGCTTAGGGGCCTGGCGGTGGCCTCCGGAAAAGGTGGCGTGGGCAAAACCAATTTTGTGGCGAACCTGGCCTATACCTTGGGAGTAATGGGCAAACGCACCTTGGTGTTCGACGCGGACATGGGGTTGGGCAATGTGCACATCCTGCTGGGGCTGGCCCCCAGGTATAACCTGCAACACGTCATTTCCGGCGAGAGAACCATGGAAGAGGCGCTTATGCGCGGCCCGGGAGGCATGGCGGTGTTACCGGCGGGTTCTGGTCACAGGAAATATTCCGAACTTAACGGCGAGGAGATGCTAACACTGAAAACCGAGCTGGAGGCGCTTTCAAGCCAGTTCGATTACATCCTGTTCGACATCGGCGCTGGCATATCCCACAACGTTATGTACTTCTGCTCCTCCGCCAAGGAAGTGGCGGTTATAACCAACACAGAGCCCACGGCTTTCGCCGACGCTTACGCCCTGATGAAAGTGCTCTCCCGCGATTACGACCAGCGCAAGTTCCGCCTGGTGGTGAACAGCGTGGCCGGGCGGCGCGACGCGGACATCGTCCACAACCGGCTGGAGCAGGTGGCCGACAGGTTCAACCTGAACATCCAGATAGACCTGATGGGGTATATCATGAGCGACGAGATGGTTTTGCGGTCGGTGAGGGAACAAAGGCTGTTCACCGAACAGTTCCCCTCCTGCAAAGCCTCGGAGTGCATCCGCAGGATCGCGCGGACGTTCGTGGAGACATCGGCTCCCATGGAAATGGGTTGGGACCAGTTGCTGGCCCTGCACGCTTGAAAATAAAATAAAGGGGCAAACAGGAAACGGCGGACGCTATGAAAGATTTCGGCTGGCGCTTCCCGGCGGCTTTGGGAGTGGCGGGATTTGGCGTGGCCGGGTTTGTTTCGCTATACTACGGCTCCACAATCACAGGGTCGCTGATTAAAAGCGCGATGGCCGGGGCGGCCCTTTTCATCATAGGGAAAGTTTTGGCGGCGGCCATTTACGAAGGGCCTGTAACCACCCCCACCGGGGAATTTGGCGATAAGGAGGATGAAAAGGAATAAATCCTGGCCATTCTTCCAGCGTTAGTCACACCGAAATTGCCGGTTTTAAACGGTTTCAAGCCTTTACAGCGGATATTATTGAAATTATAATTGTTTAAATCTATTCATGCAGGTTTGCGGGACGGAATGAAGAAAAACTTTTACTCCGAGATACCTTCCGGCGGAGTAAAGCTGGGCACACCGGAGGCGGACAGGCTGATCCTGGAATACTCGCCCCTTATAAAATACATAGCCCACAGGCTTGCTGTGCGCTTGCCCCCGCATGTGGAGCTGGACGACCTTATAAGCTCCGGCGTCATAGGCCTGATAGACGCCATAGAGAAATTCAACCCGGACAAGGAAACCCAGTTTAAAACCTACGCGGAGATCCGCATCCGCGGCGCCATGCTGGACGAACTTCGCTCGCAGGACTGGGTTCCGCGCTCTGTCCGGCAAAAAGCCACCAACCTTTCCTCCGCTTACGCCAAGCTGGAGCAGTCGCTGGGCCGCCCGGCGGAGGACGACGAGGTTGCCCAGTCCATGGGCGTTTCCATGGAGGAGTTTTACGACCTTCTGCACCAGGCCGCGGGGCAGGCCATATTGTCCGTGGAAGACCTGGGCGGGGTGGACAAAGACGGCGAAAAACGGGACATCATGGAAGTGCTGGCCGGCACCAAAGCCACAGACCCGGAGACGCTGGCCCGGCTGGAAGAGGTGCGCACGATAATCGCCAAAAGCATAGACATGCTACCCGAGAAAGAGCGCCTGCTGGTGTCGCTGTATTATTACGAAGAGCTGACCATGAAGGAAATCGGCGAGGTGCTGGGCATCACCGAGTCCCGCGTGTCGCAGTTGCACACCAAGGCCGTGATGCGCCTGCGCGCCAAGCTTCGCAAATTCATCCACGACGAAGGCGACCTGGACATGGAAGTGGACGAATGGCAGAAATGACAAGGTTATTAAATTAATCAACCTTTCCATTGTTGTTAATATCCAACTCTTAGTTTCCTCCCTCTACCCATAAAAGAATCCTCTTAGTGTGGCATCGGCGAGAATTGGTCCGCCACCACCCACCATTTGCCATCCTCTTTCACCAGCGCGAACATGTCGCGCCCGCTCATGTTAATAGTGGCTCCGCCCATGTCGAAAGACATGTCGAAGTAATAGGTGACGATGGCGAAAATGCCATCGCCGAAAAATTCCACTTTGGGATCAATTTCTTTCCAATAATGGATCTTGGCGGCTTCCACAAAACCTTTCCAGCCAGCCACGCAAGCCGCGCGGCCTTCGACGCGGAGTTTATCCGTTGCGGTTATTGCCACCATTTTTTCGTGGAAGTAATTCGCAAGCTCTTCTGGCCTGTTTTCTACTGTCCACAGACGATTCATGTATTGAATGGTGGCCCACACTTCATCTTTTATGGCTTGATCCATTAGCTGACCTTTCAAAAAATCCGGTGGTGTCCCAGTATGAATCCCAAATAATAGACAGATCCTTCACTTCGCTTGCGCTTCGCTCAGGATGACAATGTTATCAACGGCTTTTATATTGTCATTCTGATCGTAAGTGAAGAATCTCCCCTATACTTTCAAACTGAAACACTACCAAAAATCCGGCTTGTTCCGTTTGGACAGTGGCGCATCCGCGACAGCCAGTTACAACCAACGTTATCCAACCGAAGTTAAGCCGCCACGGAAACGCGAGGTCCTGATGCCGGGTCAAGCCCGGCATGACAAGTCCACCCAGCGCCTGTAATTGTTTGTTCACCTCATCCCGGATAATAATGCTGTAAACAGGCTAACGGTCCTTCCAGTTCCACCATTTCAACAACTCCGGTTTATGCTTTGTGTTCGAGGCGTAATAAACCGCGCAACGCATGACGTAAAGCATGCACCGGTCCACACGGGTTCCAGCCCTGGCGCACATATGGGCATACAGCTCTTCATGGTCTTTGCCCTTTAAGTCCCGCACATGCTGTATGCCGATTTCCAGCAAATCCCCGGCGATGGTTTTGCCCACACCGGGGATGGTCATCAGCTCCCTGGCTTTTTCCCGCGGATCCATACAGTCAGGCCCTTTGGCCGAACCCGAGAATGTAGCCGTTCAGATCGCGGATATAAAATTCCCGCATTCCATACCAGGTGGTTTCAGGTTTTTTGACCACATCCACCGATGGGCCAAGCTTCTGGAAAATACCGTCCAGGTCGTCCGTTTCCATATAGAACGTGACGGATGAGCCGATGGATTGCCCGGTAAACGCCGGCACATCTTCCATAAGGCTTTCGCGGGTCTGGAACATCAGTTCCGCTCCGTCCTTTTTCACCATGGCGTAAACCAGGGGCCGTTCCCTGTTGAACTCAAAAAGAACCTCCCGCGAATCCTGCGGCACGGCCATGACAAGCTCAAACCCGAGCTGGGCCGTGTAATACTCCAAAGTGGAGTTGACGTTTTCAACCATCATGTTTGGCGTAAGTTTCATTAGCACAGTCCGTCTCCCATAAATTGGCGGTTGTAAGGATCAAAAACAGCTAACCGTAAACCATATCCTTCAGTTACGCTCAGGATGACAATGTAATCAACGGTTTCTATGTTGTCATTGTGGCGCCTAGCCGTTGTCATTCTGAGGCAGAGCCGAAGAATCTCTCCAGTATTATCGAAGAAAGGGAGATCCTTCGCTTCGCTCAGGATGACAAATCGTTCTAAAGGGCCAAAACCCGGCCGATAACGCGGCAATCCTGAGCGGATCCGAAGGACTTCATTTTCTGTTTCCCATTCCGGTTTTTGCCCGTTTGGCGGCTTTTTGACCGGCATGGTATGCCATGTTCATATAAAACTTTCCTCCCTCCAGCTCGTCCAGCATTTGCGACAGCCGTTTGTGGCGTGTCTCTTCCCGCTTGGCGCGGGTTATCCAGCCGATATAGTCGTTCCGCTGATACGGCGGGCGGCTGTTGTACGCCTCCAAAAGCACTGCATTTATTAACGCTTTGCGGATACCTTCCGGCATGGGGTAAAGGGGCCGTTTAAGGCGGGATGTGGAGGAAGGTGTTTTATGCTTTTCCGGATGTCCCTTGTAATATTCCGTGGTCAACTTTATGACCTTTTGAACAGCCTTCTTCCGCGCTTCGGCGTTTTTCGCTTCCGCCACAATTGCCGTGTACTCCGTCCGGCAACTTGGGCGCAACGCGTTCCAAGCCGATAAAAGCTCCGCTTCGGCGTTTAGCGCTTTTACCAATTCCTCCGGCGCATCCTGTTTTTTCTTCATACTCCAGCGCCCGCCAAGGCGCCTCCAGCCACCAAATTTATTATCCCGCCCAGTTCCTCCGGCGTTTCCAGCATGGGCAAATGGCCGTGACCCAGCTTGAACACTTTTTCAGCTTTAACTCTTCTTACGATTTGATTCTGTATGTCCTGATCCAGATACGTATCTTTAACGTAATAAACGGGAATAGAATCCGGCAAAGGGTTCCATTGCACCGGGTCGGTAAATAACCGGGCGGATTCCCGGTTATATTTGCTCAAAACCATGTCCGCCGTTGCGCCATCCAGCCCGGCGCAAAGCTGTTTAATGAGATTTTCTGGCGGTTTCACCGTGGGCGAAAAAAAGAAAATCACCCTAAGCATGGCGTTTTCTATAAAGGGGGATACCGAAAGGTTCGATCGGCCGCTTTTGGGGACCGTGCCCCCCACCAGAACAACAGAGGAGATTTTCTCGGGAACCATGTTGGTTACGCGCATGGCCACCGCTCCGCCGATGGAATGGCCCACAAGAACCACGTTATCCGTTTCCAGCGATGCCACAACATCCGCCACGGATTGCGCATAATCTTCAAAACCAAGGTGTTTTAAATCGGATGGCTCCGCGCCCCGGCCGGGAAAATCCAAGGCAATGGCCGGGTAATTCAAATATGGAATTAAATTTTCCCATACCCAGCTACCCAACCCGGCGCCATGAATGAGCGCCATATATACCTGCGAATGACCGGGAGCGATACCGTTCATATCCACGCTTAGCCTCCAGAAATGGCTAATAGGAAAGATAGTCGAAATAAAAACGAAAGTCAACAAGATTTCGCTATTTATTCGTAAAGAGGTTTAGCGCGTTTCCTTTTTTGTAATTTAAGCCCATCCGGAGCGTCCGGAAAAAATTCCTCTACCACCAACTGGATCATTTTATGTGGTAGAAATCAGGCCCGGCGTTTTCGGATCCATCTCTCGGGCATAAGGTGTCGGCCAAAAGCTTGCCATAAGGTTGTAAGTGGCATGGCCCATGAAGATGGCGTCCGATTCCACCTCGTGTTCCGCCTCAGGCCTGACTACATGGAATATTTATATCCAAACGTGGTTTTTAGCAAATGAAGCATGCGGAAGATGCAACAAAGATTTGATATTTATGGTTTATTTTGGCGGAGGGGGAGGGATTCGAACCCCCGGAACTTTCGTTCAACGGTTTTCAAGACCGCCGCCTTAAACCGCTCGGCCACCCCTCCATGTGTGAAATTAAAATATAGCACACCAATGAAATACGCAGAACGGTTTAGATAGTTTGGTAGTGTCCCAGTTTGAAAGTACAGGGGAGATTCTTCACTTACGCTCAGAACGGCAATATAAAAGCCGTTGCTAACATTGTCATCCTGAGCGAAGCGCAAGCGAAGTGAAGGATCTGTCTGTTATTTGAGATTCAAACTGGGACACCACCGATAGTTGTTTGTATCATGCGTCCACTATTTCACCGGTCCTTCGCAGGGGCGGCCACGGGGTAGCGAATGTTGTCATGCCGGACTTGATCCGGCATCCGGGCTTCACCCGTTTCGACATCGAGGCCCTTGCTTCCCCGTGGTCGCCCGACCACGGATTCCTGTGCTGGCAACCCGTTGAGTTACCTTGGGCGATTTGCAAACGCCCCTACTGGATATCGCCCGGCCAGCTCCTCTTCTTCACCCCCCTCCCCTCGATGGGAGGGGACTGGGGGGGAGGGATTATTAACCTATATTCCCCTCATCCCGGCCTTCTCCCACAAGGGGAAAAGGTGAGGGATCGGAGCCGTGGTCGGGCGACCACGGGGAAGCGGGAACTGTGGCCGGGGGCGGCCACTGGGAAGCGGGAACTGTGGCCAGGGGCGGCCACTGGGAAGCGGGAGCCGTGGTCGGGCGACCACTGGGAAGCGAATGTTGTCATGCCGGACTTGATCCGGCATCCGGGCTTCACCCGTTTCGACATCGAGGCCCTGATCCCGGATAGGCGTTTTCGCGCCTTCCGGGATGACATGGCGTAAGCGACGAAAAAAGGTTAAATCTGCCCGGCCACGGAGAAATAGAAAGTCCTCACCCGGTTGTATTGGTCTTCCTGCGCGGGGTTGAAGGAGACTCCGGCCGTAAGTTTGCCGTTGATATAGGCGGAGCTTCGCACTTTGCATGAAAGGCTTTTTATTTCCTCGCCGTTGGGCAACGTCATGGAGATGTGGCCCTCGGCGCCCTGTTCAATCTCGCCGCCGTTGCTGGTGAACAGGCCGCCACCTTCGCTCAGGTCTATCAGGGCGCCTTCCCTTTTCTGGTTTTTCACTTCCAGCGTGGCGGGAATGTAAGTGGATATGCGCTTGCTTTGCCGGAGGCTTATTATCTGCACCTCGTCCGGGTATTTCATAACCCAAAGCCGGATGGGGGTGGAATATTCCCTCACAAGCTGGGATTCAAAGCCGTACACATGCCCCTTGTGTATATAACGCACCACGTACACAAGCCCCACGGGCACCACCATGGGTTTGCCATGGGACAAAGGCCCCTCCAGCAGGGCGTACCGGGGAAAATCGTAACCCCGGATGGCGGAGGGGTATTTGCCCTGGTCAATTTGAATCTGGCACCGTTCGCCGATGGGCAGGCGGATATTCTTTAAAACTTTCACCATAAGTGTTTATGGGCCATAGGCGATCTTCACCCTTTTCATGAACTCCACCAAGGCCTTTTCATCCTCTTTTGCCGGGAACGTTAACTGGCCGCCGTAGAAAAACTTCCCCTCCCCGCCGGAAGCGCTGATTATGGTGAACATGATCTTTTCAAATTTATCCCCTTGCGGGAACTGGCCGGACAGCGCCAGCCTTTCACTTACGTTGAAGGGCCTGCCGCAGGCGATACGGCAACCATGTTTGCTGATGTCGGTAATAAGGCCTGGATAATCATACCGCTTGTCTTTTACGGCCATGGTCATGGTGACAGGGAGGGTTATGGTGAACCGCTCTGCGGTCCGCAAGGACGTGTCTACGATGTCCTCGGGATATTCGAGGATCAAAAGGTTGATTTCGGGCATGAACCCGATGGCGCGGGTGGTGAATCCGTAATATTTGCCGGATGAAGCCAAACGCGCCACGAGAGGATTCTCATCCTTTTGTTTCCAGCGCGCGTCCGGGACATCCACCAGGATGTAACCCCCATCCTTCCAGCCCCGGACATGCGCCCGCACGGAAGCGCGCTCCCGCTCCAGCGTGATTTCCATGTCGGCTTCGAACATCGGCGGTATTCCCTCTTCCACCCGCCTGCTCCGCGGTAACGGGCGCAGGGTTAATCCGAACTGGGCGCCGGGCGGTTTTTAGGAGGAAATTCTTTAAATTCCGCCGCCTGGCCAGTTTTTACTTTATCACCCGGCGGGCTGGGGCCGCAATAACGGAGGAGGTTTGAAAGCGCATTAACCGGCGCAAATCAAAGGTAGTGTCCCAGTTTAAAAGAACAGGGGAGATTCTTCACTTACGCCCAGAATGACAATAATAGCCGTTGATAACATTGTCATCCTGGGCGAAGCGCAAGCGAAGTGAAGGATCTGTCTATTATTTGATATTCAAACTGGGACACCACCAAATCAAATTAAATGTGGAGCGGGTTCGGGTTTGAAGGTTATCATTAATATTTTAACGTTGTAATCTTCCCTGGCCGCCGGGCCCATGGAAAGATGCTATAAATAAATTGGAGCGGTTTTTGAATTCCATGGATCCCGAAATCAGCAACATAATACAGTCCATCTCGGTGATGGCCCTTCCGGTAATCTTCGCGGTTACGCTTCACGAGGTGGCGCACGGTTACATGGCCCATCTGAAGGGTGATGACACCGCCAAGGTGATGGGCAGGCTTACGCTGAACCCCATGGCCCATGTGGACATATTCGGCACAATAATCCTTCCCATATTGTTCTATACGCTGTCAGGATTCCTTTTCGCCTACGCCAAGCCTGTGCCGGTGAATTTTTACAACCTGCGCAACCCCAAGCGGGACATGGTGTGGGTGGCGGCGGCAGGCCCGGTTACAAACGTGTTGCTGGCCCTGCTTTCGGCGGGGGTTTTAAAGCTCATAGGCATCGTAAGCCCCGAATCGCTCATGGAGGTTTACGCCAACCTGCAGGGCAAGTCCATGGGTATCGGCGGCATGGTGATTGTGCCGGTAATTTACATGCTCTATTTCTCCGTGATCCTCAACACGGTGCTGGCCATAATAAACCTGATCCCCATACCCCCGGCCGACGGGGGCAGGATTGTCACCGGATTGTTGCCGGAGCCCCATTCTTCTTCCTTCGCCAGGATAGAGCCTTTCGGGATGTTTCTGCTCATTTTCATCCTGTTCCTTAACCCGCTGGGGATTATAGACGTGACCATTCGCCCGCTGATAAATGGCGTGTTACAATTCCTGCTTTAGAAATTTTCGCCAGGCCAAGGTTTTCAATCCGATGAACAAGAAAAGAGTCCTTTCCGGAATGCAGACCACCGGAAACCTCCATTTGGGCAACCTGTTGGGGGCTCTCACCAACTGGGTTAAACTTCAGGAAGAATACGACTGTTACTATTTCGCGGCGGACTGGCACGCCCTGTCCTCCAATTACGAGGACACGGGAAGGTTAAAGGAAAACCTGACCGACCTGGCGGTAAACTGGCTTTCCGCCGGGCTGAGCCCGGACAAATGCGTAATGTTTGTCCAGTCGCTCATACCGGAACACGCGGTGCTCCACCTTCTGTTTTCGATGATAACCCCCCTGCCATGGCTGGAGCGGGTTCCAAGCTATAAGGAAAAAATGGAGCAGGTGGAGAACCGGGATCTCCACACCTACGGGTTTTTGGGATACCCGGTGCTTCAGGCGGCGGATATTGTGCTGTACAAGGCCGATTTCGTGCCGGTAGGGATAGACCAACTGCCCCATCTGGAGCTTACCCGGGAGCTTGTCCGCAGGTTCCACGACATCTACAAGCGGCATGTTTTCACCGAGCCCCAGCCGTTGATGAGCGAGACGCCCAAACTGCCGGGCGTGGACGGCAGGAAGATGAGCAAATCTTACAATAACGCCATATATCTTTCAGACCCGAAAGAGGTGATGGCCCACAAGATAAAGAATATCGTTACCGACCCGGCCCGGGTTAAACGGACCGACCCTGGCGACCCTGAAAAATGCGTGGCTTACAGCTTCCACAAGGTTTTCACCCCTGCGGAGGAGCATCCATGGATCATAGAGGGATGCACCCAGGCCAAAATCGGGTGTGTGGAGTGCAAAAAACGGTTAGAAGGGCATATTTTTGAACGGATTGGGCCGCTGGTTGAAAAGCGGCAATACTGGTCCGCCCATAGCGATGAAGCCCTTGGGGCGCTGTTTGACGGCACGGAAAAAGCCCGCAAAGTGGCCCGCGCCACCCTGTCGGAGGCGGAACAGGCCATGGGGCTGGATGTGAGCGGCATGCTCAAGAGGTGATGATACCAGCCGCCACCAGATTCCACCGGTTTGCGGCAAGCCCCGGTTTTCCCGCCAGCGTTCAAGCCGCTTGCTTTTTTATTACGAGTCCCGAAAAACAAAAACCGTGTCCGTAAAATACTAAATGAGCTGTATCTTAAATAATTACTGGTTTGATGAAGTTAAGAATACCTAAAAAAGGCTGGACGGCTATCCACCTGGCGATAATCGCCTGGATAGCCTGGGTGTTGGCCGGGGCCGTGGCGTTTTTTATAGGGGACGTATTATCAGGCAGTTCTGGGATGTCCTTCACAGGAGTCCCTTCTGTTTCCCCCATGGCTCGCAAAGCGGCGTTCCAGCCCGAGGAGGATTATACGGCCCTTATCCAGCGCAACATTTTCAACTCCGCCCAATCGGCCCTGGATATGTCCAGCGCTGGCCAGCGGGAGTTTGCCGCTTCATATACCGGGGGGATGGCGGTTTTTTCGGCCCCTAAAACCTCGCTGGGGCTAAGGCTTGTGGGAACGGTGATAGATCCCCACGGCGTTTACAGGTTGGCGGCCATAGAGGCTAAAGACACCCGGGAACAGAAACTTTATAAAACCGGGGATACGGTATTGGGCGCCCGGATAGCCGGTATCCTTCGTAACAAGGTACTGCTTAACCGGGGCGGCAAGCTGGAGTCTTTAGACGTGGAGTTCGCCGAAGGGCCGGGCGGAATGGGCCGGGCCGGGGCCAGGGGCGCCATGGCGGCGGGGCAGGACGTGAACCAGATATCGGACACGGAATACGCCGTGTCCAAACGGTATCTGGATTCCCAGATGGCGGCCATGAACCAGCTGTTAACGGAAGTGCGGGCCGTGCCTAACATCAACAAGGAAGGCAAGACCGACGGGTTCAAGATATTCGCCATAAAGAAGAACTCGCTGTTCGACAAGGTGGGGCTTCAAAACCAGGACGTGGTCAAGAGGATAAACGGCATAGAGTTAAACTCGGCGGAGAAAGGGCTGGAGCTTTTCCAGGCCCTACGCAACGAGACGACGTTCAATCTGGACTTGGAAAGAAAAACGCAAAAAACATCCATGAGGTTCACGGTGCAATGACCGGCTTTATGAAAAAGAAACGCGCGGCGCGGGCCACGGCGTTCATTACCGCTTTGGCCTTTCATTTATCCACCATCGCGGGCGGCCCTGCATTCGCCCAGCCGGTTCCGCCAGAGGCTGGCGGGCCGGAGGCCGCCCAGGGCGCGCCTCAACCTGCGCCAGGGGGTCAGTCCATGCCGCCGGTGGTGGACCAGCCCCGGCTCATGAAAGGGGAACAGCCCATGCCTATGGGGGCTCCGGCCCCAGCCCCGGCCCAGGGTTTTTCGCCCAAGGTGGACATGTCTTTGCGGGTGGAGCCGTTGAAACCCGGCGAGAAGATAAACATAGATTTCAACGACGCCGATTTGAAGATGGTGGTGAAATTCATCGCCGAGCTTACGGGCAAGAACTTCGTTATAGACGAAAAGGTGAAGGGGAAAGTGACCATCATTTCCCCGCAGATGGTTTCGGCTCCGGAAGCCCTTCGCCTGCTGGAATCCACGCTGGAAGTTTACGGCTACTCCATCATAGAGGCCGGGCGGGTGATGAAGGTTGTGCCCGCCGCCGAGGCGCGCCAGCGCGGTGGGTTCCGGCCCGGCGCGGAGATGGGTGACCGGATGATAACAAGGCTCATCCCCCTTCAACATGTGAAGGCCGACGAGCTGGTGAACGTGTTGCGCCCGCTTGTGCCCACATACAGCTTCATTAACGCCTTCGCCGGGACCAACACCATAATCGTGGTGGATTACGCCTCCAACATAGAAAAACTTCTGGCCATCATCAACCAGCTGGACTCCCCCACCAACGAGGAATCGGTAACGGTGGTACAGCTCCAGTTCGCCGGGGCCAAGGAGATGTCCGAGAAGCTGGAGAAAATATTCAAAGGCAAAGGGGCAAGGACCACTTCAGGTTCCGCCACCGCGCCCACGCCGTCGGCGCCAACCGGTTCGCCCCCGGGTACAGGCGGGTGGACGGGATCCGATGTGCAAATCATCCCGGACGAGCGGATAAACTCCTTGGTGATTGTGGCCACCAAGGGCCAGACCGACCAGATTGTCGAGCTTGTGGAGCGGCTGGACATCAAGCCCCCCGTCGGCCGGGGCGGCATAAACGTGCGCTACCTGAAAAACGCCGACGCCGAGAGCGTGGCCAAGGTGTTGAACAACCTTACATCCAGCCAGGCCACGGCCCAGCAACAGGCCCAGGCAAAGGGCGGCTCCCCCGCTGGCGCCATAAAGCTTCAGGACAAGGTGACCATCACGCCGGACAAGGCCACCAACTCGCTGGTGATAACCGCCAGCGTGGAGGATTACGAGACCCTGGACCAGGTGATAGAGAAACTGGACGTGCGCCGTAAGCAGGTGTTCGTGGAGGCGCTCATAATGGAAGTCACCTCCGACAAGAGCCAGGAGTTCGGCATAGAGTGGCGCACCACTTCCAACTTCACCGAGTCCGGCGTGCAGGGATTCGGCGGGGTGAACTACGGCAATATAAACGCCGTGGCGCAGAACCCCCTCAACTCGCCCCAGGGGCTGGCGGTGGGCGTGGTGGACGGCATCATATCCTTCGGCGGCGTGGATTTCCTGAACATCGGCGCCCTTCTGCACGCCATGCAGTCGGAACAGGGGATAAACGTGCTATCCACCCCAAACATCATGACCACCGACAACGAGGAGGCGGAGATAATCGTCGCCCGCAACGTGCCGTTCCAGACCAGCCAGTCGCAGACCACCGGCGGCAACGTGGTTACCACCTTCGAGCGGAAGAACGTGGGTATCACGCTGAAGATAAAGCCGCAGATATCCGAGTCCAACGACGTGCGGCTTACGGTGTACCAGGAAATATCGTCGGTTCTTCCCGTGGAAGACCAGATAGCCAAGGACATTATGACCTTTACCCGCTCCGTTAAAACCACCGTTGTGGTGCGGGACACGCAGAACATCGTGATAGGCGGCCTGATAAGCGACGACCTGAACGACACCGAGGTGAAAGTGCCCCTGTTCGGCGACATACCTTTATTGGGGTGGCTGTTCAAATCCACCAAGAAACAGAAGGTGAAGACCAACCTGCTGGTGTTCCTGACGCCACATATCATCGGCAAAGCCGAGGATATGGACAGGATAACCAGCGAAAAGGCCGGGAAACTATCCCTGGCTCCCGAAGAGGTTGGGGATTTTGGCGGGGCTGTGAAAGAAAAAGGGAAAGGTCAGGATATAAAACCTGAACCGGCCAAGAAGAGCTACCTGAAAAAACCTAGCGCGGACAAATCGGCTCCGGAGGTTAATGAAGTTCAGCCCGCGCCGGAATTGAAGGAAGAAAAACCGGCGGCCCCGGTTTCTGAAGCGCCCATGCCGGAAATAGTCCCCGCGCCGGCGCCGGTCCTGGAAACGGCTGTCGCGCCTGCGGCCCCGGAGGTTTCCGCCGAGCCTGAGCCTGCGGCAGTGAGCGCCCCGGCTCCGGTGGATTCGGCGGCGCCAGAGCCTGTCCCGGTGGTGGATACGCCAGCGGCGGAGCCTTCGGCTACCCCCCCGGCCGTGGAACCACTAATCGCGGAGCCGCCTATGGAGCCTAAACCGGCGGAACCGGTTATACAAGGCGATGGAACGCAAAACTGACATGGCCGCCGATACCCGGGATACCGGCCTGCCCGGCGATGAGCTAAAGGCCGCGGCCGAAAGGCTGGGGCTTGCGTGGCTGGAGAGCGTGGACGTAACCACGCTGGACCATGAGCTTATCGGCAAAACCCCGTTCCAGTTCGCCCGGGACAACCTGATTTTGCCCCTGCGGCTGGAGGGCGGGAAAGTGCTGGCCGTCACCGCCCGCCCCTTCGACGTGGAGCCGCTGGCGGACCTGCGCCTTACCTATGGCGCGCCGGTGAGCCTTCTGGCCGCCGCCGCCGACACGGTTTTAAAAGCCATCAACAAAGCCTACGACATGGCCGCCAACTCCACAAAAGAGATAATGGAAGACCTGGCCGATGAGGCGGACCTTTCGGCGCTGGCGCTCGCCCTGCCGGAAGACCTGCTGGAGACCTCGGCGGAGGCTCCTGTTATCCGGCTGGTGAACTCCATCATGGTGGAGGCCGCCAAGGAAAAATCGTCGGACATCCACATGGAGCCTTACGAGCGGGATTTCGTGGTGCGGTTCCGGGTGGACGGGGCGTTGCGCAACGTGGTGCGGCCGCCGAAAAAATTCCAGTCTTTAATCATCTCGCGCATCAAGGTAATGTCGGGTCTGGACATAGCGGAAAAACGACTGCCCCAGGACGGGCGGCTGAAGATAGTAATCGCCGGCAAAGAGATAGACGTGCGCGTGAGCGTCATCCCCACGGCCCACGGGGAGCGGGTGGTTATGCGTCTTCTGGACAAGTCCACCATGATGCTGGGGTTCCCACAGCTTGGCATGCCGCCTGCGGTGATGGAAAAAATGGTGAGGCTAATCCGGTCGCCCCACGGCATCATTCTGGTGTCCGGCCCCACAGGGTCGGGCAAGACCACCACGCTCTACGCCGCGCTGTCGGAAATAAACTCGCCCGACAAGAACATCATCACCGTGGAAGACCCGGTGGAGTACCAACTGCCCGGCATCGGCCAGATGCAGGTGAACACCAAGATAGGGCTGACTTTCGCCACTGGCCTGCGCTCCATATTGAGGCAGGACCCGGACGTGATAATGGTGGGCGAGATCCGCGACAGGGAGACGGCGCAGATAGCCGTGCAGGCGTCGCTCACCGGCCACCTGGTTTTCTCCACGATACACACCAACGATTCGGCGGGGGCGGTGACCCGGCTTGTGGACATGGGTATAGAGCCGTTCCTCATATCGTCGTCGCTCATAGCGTCGGTGGCGCAGAGGCTGGTGCGGTCCCTCTGCCCATCGTGCAAGACCCCGTATAAACCCGGGGCGGAACATCTTCTGCAACTGGGGGTGGAGCCTTCCATGGCGCCGGAAAACGCGGTGTTTTACAACCCAGAAGGTTGCGCCGAATGCAACAACAGCGGCTACCGGGGGCGTACAGGCCTGTACGAGATACTGATGATAGACGATGACATCCGTGGGCTTATCATAGGCCGGGCGGACTCTTCCACCATCCGCAGGAAAGCCGCCGCCAGCGGGTTTAAATCCATGCGTGAGCAGGCCGCCGAGGCGGTTTTATCCGGTGCCACTTCGCTGGCCGAGGTTATCCGCGTCACGTCGGATTGGGATTGAGTATTAGGCCATGCCGGTATTTGAATATCAGGGTTACGACGCGCAGGGCAAAAAGGCCGCCGGGGTGGTGGACGCGGACACCCAGCGTTCCGCCCGGGCCAAGCTCAAACAGCATGGGGTGATGGTGACAACCCTGTCGCAGGACACCGCCGGCAAAGAGTTCGCCCGCAACCCGCTGGCGTCGCTGATGAACCGGGTCACCGCCAAGGACATAACCACATTCACCCGCCAGCTTTCCACGTTGCAGATGGGGGGGCTTACGGTGATGGAGTCTTTGGACGCGCTGGCGGCCCAGACCCAGAGCGTGAAGTTTAGAAAAATAATCACGGACATCCGTGAGAAGGTCATGCAGGGCTCGTCGCTGGCCGAGGCGCTGGCGGGGCATCCCCAGGCTTTCGATGAGCTGTATGTTAACCTCATCCGCGCGGGCGAAACATCCGGCTCGCTGGACAAGACCCTGGCGCGGCTGGCCACATTCGGCGAGGCGCGGATGAGACAGAAGGCCAGGATAACCGCCGCCATGATATACCCGGCGGTTATGACCCTTATCGGCGGCGGGGTCCTGCTTTACCTTCTGGCTTATGTTACGCCCAAGGTGGAATCCATGTTCGAGGACATGCGGCAGGCCCTGCCCATGCCCACGGTGATACTGCTGTTCGTGTCCAACTTCCTCGCGTCATGGTGGTGGGTTGTGATTTTGGCGATCGCCGGAGGCGGCTACTGGTTCGCCCGGTGGGTGAAAACCCCGGAGGGGCGCGCCAAGTTCGACGAGGTGATATTGAAGGTTCCGGTGTTCGGCCCGCTGGTACAGTACGCCTCCATAGCGCGGTTCTCCCGGTCGCTATCCACCCTTCTTACGGGCGGGGTGCCGCTTATTGATTCGCTGAAAGTTACCGGTAAGATAACCGGCAACGCGCTCATTGAAAAAGCGGTGGAACAGGCGGTGGTGAACATCACCGAGGGCCAGGCCATGGCCGACCCGCTGAAACGGAGCGGGCTGTTCCCGCCGCTGGTGACGCAGATGATAAGCGCCGGGGAGAAAACCGGGTCGCTGGCGGAGATGCTTGAGAAGATTTCCGACGCTTACGATTTCGAGGTGGAGACGGCCCTTTCGGCCATGACCTCTTTGGTGGAACCGGCGCTGATAGTGGTGATGGGCGCCGTAGTGGGTTTTATAGTGATGGCTATTCTTCTTCCCATATTCGAACTTAGCCAGATGGCTCAATAGCTTTATTGTGAGGAGGCTTGGATGAGACAGTTTAACCGGATTGGGCGGCGCGGATTTACGCTCATAGAAATACTGGTGGTGGTGGTGATCCTGGGGATTCTCGCCACGGTGATAGTGCCCAGGATAATGGGGCGGCCAGAGGAGGCCCGCATGGCCAAGGCCAAGGTGGACATAAAATCCATCGAGACGGCCCTGCACATGTACAAGATAGACAACGGCGCCTACCCCACCACAGAGATGGGTTTGCTGGCGCTGGTCCAAAAGCCCGTAAGCGGACAGATACCCAACGCATGGCGCGAGGGCGGGTATCTGCCCAAAGTGCCCAAAGACCCGTGGGGGAGCGAGTATGTATATCTCAGCCCAGGCTCCCACGGCGAATATGAGATCGTCTCTTTCGGCTCTGACGGGGAACAGGGGGGCGAGGGGAAGAACGCCGACATCAACAGCTGGGAGATAGAGTAAGCCGCGAAGGCGTAGCGCGCCCATGAAAAACCCATTGCGCCACAAAGGCGGGTTTACGCTTATCGAGATGATGGTGGTCATCGTGATCATCGTCATCGTGGCGGGGGCGTTACTGCCCCGCCTGCCGGACGTGGGCGCGGCGCGGCTTAAATACGCCGCCCGCAAGCTGGGTGGAACCATAACCTATGTGTACGACAGGTCCGCGGCGACCCAGTTGACATACCGGTTAACGTTCGACCTGGGCGCCAACGAGTTTTATGTGTCGCGGCTGAACAGGGATAACCAGTTCGAGGAGACGGAGCTGGCCTTCGCAAAGCGGACGAAGTTGCCTGCTAATGTGCGGATAACGTCGGCGGAAACGGCCAGCCAGGGGAATGTGGCGGCGGGCAAGGCGGTGGTGCACTGTTTTCCCGGAGGGTTTGCGGACTATGCGGTGTTTCATCTTGCGGATAACGGAGGCAACGAGATGACGCTGATAGTCCATTCCCTTACTGGCCGGGTGGAGGCGCTGGAAGGGTATCATGCGGCGGAACGCAATAAGGTCTGAAGCGGGGTTCACCCTGCTGGAGATCATGGTGGCGCTGGCCATACTGTCCATATCGCTGGTGACACTGCTTACCGCCCACGGCCGGGCCATGACGATGACAGACGACGCCGCGAAACTTACCGACGCGGTGACGATGGCCCGGGAAGAGATGGAAAGGATGCAGATGGAGCCGTTGCCGGAAGCTGGCGTTTCCGAAAAAAGGAGACGGGACGATTTTCCGTGGTTCCAGTGGCGGGCCGAAGTGAAAGAAACGCCGTTTCCAAACGTGTGGGAGGTGGGAATCTCCGTGTTCCGCGCAGGGGATGACAGGGAAACGCCCATCACAGGCCTGAGGGCTTACGTAGCCAGATGAACGGGAAAAGGATAATGGGCCATGGCGGGTTCACCCTGCTGGAAACGCTTATCGCCGCGGCGATACTCACCATCGTGTCGGCAATGGTGTTCGAGGCGTTCGCGGTGACCCTCTCGGCGGGCCAGGGGGTGGAGGAGCGGGCGCGGGTTTATCACGAGGCGCGGTTCATCATACGAAAACTTACGGACGACCTGGCGTCGGCCTCGCTATACCCCAACAACCAGACCCAGGCCATTTTCGCGGCGAAGGATTTGAAGACCCATGAGGCCGCCACGGACGAAATATCCTTTACGGGGTTTGGCAGAAGGGCCATGCTGGCCGAGTCCTCATCCGACGAGGCGCTTATCACCTGGAACGTGGAGTACGACGACAAGACGAAGCTATACACCCTATACCGGAGCGAGAACCCTTACGTGACCGACCTGGCCATGGCCCGGGAGATGGGGGAAAAGCTGGACGTGACCGACCGGATAAAATCTTTCAACCTCCGGTTCGGCGATGGCGTGAACTGGGCGGACGGCCACGATTCGCGCCAGTCAAAAAAACTTCCCAATACCGTGTCGCTGGAGTTTTCGCTGGATGACGGGAAGGGCCACGCCGTAACAAGGCGGGCGCTCATTCCCGTGGGAGGCGCGCGGTGAACGCCAGACCCCTGCAAGGGCAAGACGGCATGGCCCTGATATTGACCATAACCGTTGTGGCCCTGCTCACCATAGGCGTGTTCGATTTCTTCTACCAGGCGTGGATACAGTCCGCCCTGGCGGCGGGATACCGCGACGAGACAAAGGCCCTGTACGCCGCCCGCTCGGGCCAGGCCGCCGCGAAACTCGTGCTGGTGGAAGACGCCAGGAGCGGTATTCCCCACGACACACTCACGGAAGAATGGGCGCAGGGGATTCTGGCCGTGCCCATAGACGGCGAGTTCGTGTCGGTGAACATCCAGGACGAGTCGGGCAAGGTGGACCTGAACCTGCTCACCACCGACCGGGGCTGGCCCGAAGACCGCTGGATAGAGATATTCCGCCGGTTGCTGAAAAGGCTGGATATGGACGAGAACCTTTGCGACGCTTTGGTGGACTGGGAGGATTCCAACGCCGACCAGCTTCCACGGGGGGCCGAGGAGGGTTATTACCTTTCGCTCAAGAAACCGTACCGGATAAAGAACGCGAAGCTGGATTCTGTGGACGAGCTGGGGCTGATTAAAGGGTTCACCCCGGAGGTGATAGGCAAGCTGAGGCCCCATGTGACGGTGTGGTCTTCCACCAAGATAAACGTAAACACCGCCACGGACATGGCTCTGGCCGCCCTGGATGAGGACATGACGCAAGAGGTGGTGGCGGGGATAATCCGGGAGCGGCTTGCAAAACCGTTCACCGCGCGGGAGGACATTAAACGGATACCGGGCATGAACGACATTTATCCCCGGATAGCCCTTGCCATAGACGTGAGAAGCGATTATTACTCCGCCGAAACCCAGGCCACGTTCGGGGAGACCACTAAAACCATAAGAGCGGTTTACCGGCGCGGCGCGGCCTCGGCGGACACGATATTCTACAAGGTGTTTTGATGAACGTATTTGGACTGGAAATCGGAGCCCATTCGATAAAAATAGCGCAGATAGAAAAGCAGTGGCGCGGCCATTCGGTGAAGAAGCTTTTATATGCGCCGCTGGCGGCTGGCATCGGCGGGCCGCTGGCCTCCATGGGGTTCGACCCCGGGGAAGACGCGGTGGCGGTGATATACCCGCAAAACCTGCTCTCCTGCCGGGCGCTGGAACTGCCTTTCGCCGACCGTAAACGCATAGAGGAGGTGTTGCCGTTTGAGCTGGAGTCGCTGACGGTGTTCGACGCGGGCCAGCTGGTATGCGGGTTCTCCGATAGCCCCGCCCCGGACGGCAAGACAAGGGTTTTAGCCGTGATGACGCCAAAAGAGGAGCTGGCAAAATTCCTCGGCGGTTTGGCGGAAGCCGGGATAGACCCCGATTACGTTATCCCCTTGCCCTTCGCGCTGGCGGAATCCACCGGGCATGTATCCGCTTCCGGCGGAGGCACGGCGCTGGTGGACGCCGGGATGGAATTCACCACCATAGTGATAATGGAGAGCGGCAAACCGGTCTTCGTCCACACGGCGGAACCCGCGGCGGACGCGGCCGTGGCCCGCGAGGATGACAAGGACGGCCGCAAGGAATTCGCGAAAACCGTGGCCTGTTCCGTCTATCTGGCGGCGGAAGCGGCCAGGCGCAAAGCAGTGACGCAGAAGGTGGCCGGGGCGCTGGTTTGCGGCGAGCCGGGCGCCGACGCGAAGTTCGTCCAATGGCTGGGGGAGGATTTGGGCATGCCCTCGGGCCGCGTGAACCTGCCGGACTCGGCGGCTACGGCCCAGGTGGAGGGGTTGAAAGCCGGGTCATCGGCGGGCCCGGTGTTCGCGGGGGCTTTGGGGGCGGCCCTGCTGGCGGTTAAAGGCGGGGGGATGAAAGAAATAAACCTGCGCAAGAACGAGTTCCGGAAGAAGCGGGGCTTTACCGGAGGGCGGCGGCATGTGCTGGTGGCCATGGCGCTGGCGGGCGTATTGGCGGTTTCCATGCTGGCCGCTTATATCGCCGAGGGGATCAGCCTGTCGGCCAAATACGACGGCCTCAAAGGCCAGGTTCGCGCCGAGTTCCAGAAAGCCATGCCCGAGGTTACCAACATCGTGTCGGAAATATCCCAGCTAAAAGGGGCGCTGGACGCCATGGAGAAACAGGCTGGCGCCCTGGGCTCCGCCGTGGGGGAGCGGGACCCGTTCCTGGAGCGGTTTTACGGCATAACCAGTTCAGCCCCGGAAGGCGCCAGGCTGGACCTGGACGAGTTTGTGTACGAATGGGGCCATATTTCGTTAACCGGCCGCACGGAATCGTTCGACAAGGTGGAGGCGTTCCGCAAAAACATCGAGAAGCTGGGTTGGGTAAGGAAAGCCGTGGTGGATAGCGTTAAAGCCGCCATAGCCCCTGGCACGGTGGAGTTCCGCATGACCATAGAAACCGCCCGGTGATGGAGGTTAAAGGTGTTTAACAAGATAATTACGGCGTACCAGAATATGGCCCCCCGGGAGCGCTGGTTAGTATCTGGCGGCGGGATTATGGCGCTACTCACATTCCTGTGGGTGGGCGTTTACGAGCCGGTGGTGGAAAAACGCGAATCCATGAAACACAAGATCGAAGCCAAGGCCGAAGAGCTGATGGAGGTGAAAGGCCTGGCGGTGAGAGCCGCCAGGCTAAAAGCCGACCTGACAAGTTTTACGGCGCGGTTGAAGAAAAACCCCGCGGGCGTCTCACCCTTGTCCGAGATAGAGGGGCTTACGCAGGCCGGTGGTGTGCGGGAGAATGTCACCGGCATGTCCCCCCAGCAACCTGTGCTGATGGGGGAGTTCAGGGAATCCACGCTGGAAATCTCCATGGAAAAAGTGGGTCTGCCGCGCCTGCTGATGTTCATCCAGTCGCTCAAGGACGCGCAAGGAGTGTTGAGGGTTAAACGGGTTTCCATAAAACCACAGTTTAAAGACCCCTCGTTGCTGGATGTTTCCATGACCATAGCCGGATATGAGCTGGCCAAATGAAAAAAGCCGTGGAACTTGTTATGAAGCTTTTCAGGCTGGCGCTGAAGGCGAAGCCGTGGCGCGTTACCAAGACCCTCGCGGACAGGCCGGAAATGGCCCGGTTCGGCGGGTACTTCATTTTCTTCGTGGCGGCGTTCCTGCTGTTTTTGTACATAAGGTTCCCGTCGGAAGCGTTACTTTCGCTGGTGGACAGGGCCACGGAAGGCATGCCGGTGAAAGTGAAAGCCGATGAGGCCGCGCTGGCCCCGCCTCTGGGCGTAAAGCTTGCGGGGCTTACCATATACGCGCCAAGCCCTTCCGGGAATCAGGAAATATTATCCGCCACCCAGGCCAAACTAAAATTTCCGGTGACGTCGGCCCTCACATTCCGCAAAGGTTTTTGCGCCTACCTTGAAACGCTGGATGGCGCCATAGACATAAGCGGCGGCCAGCGCCTGTTCGAAAGGAACATGGCCGATGTGCAAATAGAGATGGAGGGCGTTAATCCCGCCCTTCTTCCGGTCCTGCAAAAATCCACCATGGGTAAAGTTAGCGGCAGGCTTACCGGGAGCGGCGCATTTTCTTTCGAGGGGATGGACCCCATGAAAGGGGAAGGCGCCATGAAACTGGCCTTGGATGCCGGAAGCGTTAGCCTGTCCAAAGTGCTGGTGGCCGACATGGGGGACATTCCCCTGGATTCCGGCGTGATGGAAGTGTCGCTAAAATCAGGGACACTTGCCGTGGACCGGCTGGAGTTGAAAAGCCCCATGCTGGAGGTGTCGGTTCTGGGCGAAATATTGTTGAACCCGAACCCAAGGTTTTCCCGGCTTAACTTAAAAGCTAACCTGAAGTTTTCAGGCCCGCTGGACGAAAAGCTAAAACCCCTGCTCTCGTTCTTCCCCAGAAACGCGGACGGCGGCGTGACGGTGAAAATAACCGGAACCGCCGAGGCTCCTTCCATAAGATAAGCTTCAATAAAAAAAGGCCGGGGGCATTACGCCCGCCGGCCATTCCCCCTGCGCCTCAAAAGGTTAGTCGTCGTGGCTCCCGCCGTTCGCCGGACTAGAGGCGGACTGGCCAGCCGGGGAAGAATCTTCATCCGCGTCCTGGTCGTCATCATCGTCAGGGTCATCACTGTCCGGATCATCGCCCGCCGAATCATCATCCGGGTCGTCACTTACGGAATCGTCATCATCGTCCATCGAGCCGCTGGACGAACTTGAGCCGCCTGTGGTGGATGAGGTAACGCCTGTGGCCATGTAATCGTCGTCATCCAGGTCGGCCACGCCGTCGTCATCCTCGTCATCCTGCGACAAGGGGTTGAACTGCGGCGTTACAACCGCCACGGCGGTGGATGAAGTTGTGGTTCCAGTGGTAGTTGCGCTGGTGGTGGCCGGAACCGTTATGTTCCCCAGGTCTATGGCCGTTGTGGCCGTGGAGCCGGTTGTAGCGGATGGGGCCGGATTCGGCGACACGGTGAAAGTGTTGGTGGTGGCGGTTCCGGCGGAGTTGGCCGCGAACTGCAACGAAGCCAGCAACGTGTTGTCGGCGGCCACTATGTTAAGGGTGTAAGAGGCGTTCACCGGGAGGGACAGGGTGAAGCTGTTGGAAGGCGCCGTGGATGTGAGCGCCGTCATTTTGGCCGAGGAGTTGGACGACACATCAGCGGCGAACCGGGCGCCGTCGCTTACGCGGACCGCTTCCACGGATTTTACAGAACCCACATTTCCCGACAGAGAGCCGTTCACCGGGCGTGTCTCTTCCGATGTCATGTCGCTTCCGCCAGAAGAGCCGCATGCCGTGAGAAAAAGGGCAATCGCGGCGGAAGTTAATTTCCATTTACCGCTTTTCATGTTAGCCTCGCTTTCGTTGTTAATATCTGCCAGCCGCAACGGTAAGAGAGCATAGGCCATGCCGTTTTTATTAACGCGCGTTATTTCCAAAGGTTGTCCTGCGGTACAAATATTAATAACAAAAATATGTCCTGATAATGCGCGGCCATTTGTCCACAAGTGGTTTGAAACCGGACATGCCTGGACAAAAGTCCCGCAAACATAGCCGCGCAGGATGGGTTAGTATATGTAACCCGGTATTAAATAAAGGAATATGCGCTCCACTTTTAAACGGCTTCTGCCCCACACCAACACCCTGGCCCCATTGTTACGCGGCCCCGTTACCCTGGAAAACCTGGATGCTGGTTATTTAAAAAGCCTTGGCGCCAAGGTGGTGATATTGGACCATGACGGCGTGCTGGGCCCCATCTGGAGCGCCACGCCAGACGCCACCGGCTCCGGCGTTATAGAAAAAATGCTGGAGGCGTTCGGGGATGGGCGGGTGTTCGTGCTGTCCAACACCAAACGGGCCATGGAGACCCGTAAAGAAGCTTATGGCCGGTTGTATCCCAAGGTCAATTATCTGGTGGCGCGCCGGAAGCCGGATCCGGAAGGGTTAATGATGGCGTCGCGAGCCGCCGGGGTGGAAGTATCGCAAATAGCCGTGGTGGATGATGGAGTTTTAACAGGTATCCTGATGGCTGTGGAGAACGGCGCCATCCCGGTTTATGTACTGCGGGCGAGTTTGGAAGATAACCTTATAACCAGAACCGCCTTGAAGCTTGTAACGTTGCCCCAGGCGGCTCTGGCACGGCTGGCTATTTGGCTGAAACCGCTTATTTATCCCTGAAGAAATCGTGGCAGGCCACGCATCCGCTGGCCAGTTTATTAGCCATCCCCTGCATTTCTAACAGACTGGCGGTGGCCGCCTTCTCTTTTAGCTCTACGGCTGTATGGTGGACAGCCTCATCCATGCCGGGCAACACTTCGGCTATTTTGTCCGCGTTTTTCTTTATGTAAGGTTTGGGCCCTCCTGCGGGCATGGGATGCTCCGCAATGCTCCGGGCGCCTTCTTCTATCATCAGCCGGTTGCCGGACAGGATGCCCGACTGGAGCCTGTTAAAACTCATGGCCAGGTCTTGCATCACCTGGATCATGGTCAGATCTTTTTTAGGGGTGGTTTTCTCGCCATGGCCGGGCAATGAATGCTCATGAGAGCGCTGTTCCGCCCACGCCCTGGGGCCATTTCCCACGAATACGAACAGCGCGATTAACACTGAAACGATGTTTAAAGATACAAACATTGCCAGCCTCCCGTTAAGCCTTGCCGATAGAAGCGTTATGGCGGTTGAATATAACTTCCGGTTCACGCCTCGTCCATGACCTAAGTCATGGACCATTTTATCAAAGGTTATTTTTCCAGATTGCGGTTTGGGCAAAAATGTTTTCAAGCCCACGGGTAAGCCCGGGGGCCGAATATGATGACCGGGCTTTGGCGTAACCATTCTCCCCCACCCTTTTGGCCGAATCCGGCGAGGACAGGAAATAGCAAACCGCGTCGGCGTATATCTCCGGCGTGCGGGCCACAAATCCATTGTATCCGTCGTTCACCAGTTCCGTTTGGGCGTTATCTATGAATGGCGGCGTGTAGTGTGTGACCACTGGAAGCCTGGCCGCCATGGCTTCCGCCAGCACGATGCCGAAAGTCTCCCCCATGGAGGCGAAATGGGTGAACACCGAAATGTCCGCGTAAAACTCCATGATTTTGGCGGGATCGGCGGTGGGTGGATAAACCTTGAGTACGCTCTCCAGCCCCATCTGTTTTATTTTGCCTTCCACCGCCGGGGTGATACCCATAACATGGAACTTTACATCAGGATGCTCGCCCGCTATTAATGGTAACGCTTCAAGAAACGTAAAATCCCATTTGGTGTCATCGGCCCGGCCAAGCCTGCCGATGGATTTTGCCGTGAAATCCCGGTGGATGAACAAACCGGAGCGGTCGAACTCGTCCATATCCACAGGGTTGTAAAGAACCTGATACCCAAGGCCGGTCAACGGTTTGCCCAGCCACATCTGGTAGCGCCAGGCGCAACTGTAGGATACGAAGATGTGGCTGTCTATCATGGCGTTTTCGGGGGTGTTGTCCACCCGGCCGAACACGTTATGCTCTATCACCACGGGGACGCCCGCCTGTTTGGCGGTGGTTATGGGCCCCTGCTCGGGCCACCCGGCCCTGTGGATGTGGAAAATGTCCGGCTTTATGTTCCGCAGGGTCTCGGCCAGCCCCGATTCCCCGGCGATTACCACCTCCACCCCCAACCCCTGGATGGCGGTTTCCCAACCCCTTTCGCCGTCGGAAGATGTGGCCACCACTGTGGCGTGGAACCGCTCCCTGTCCAGATGTTTCAGGAATGTGTAAATGGTCTTTTCGGTTCCGCCGATACCCAGGTGGTTTGTGAATTCCACCACCTCAAGTTTGCGATCCAATCTTCATCTCCAGAATCGGCCCGGAATTGCATGGCGAAACGCCAATTTAAAAAGAAAAATATGACTAAAGATATACCATGCGTCCGGCAAAATGGCTAAAAATAACAGGTTCAAGGAAGCCGCCGGTCGTTTTAAGCCTGCTTTGACTATCCTAGCCTATCTCGTCTTAAGTTGGTTTGCGCCGGCGGCTACCTTGTATAATCCGTAAACCCCCGGGAAAAAGAAAAAGGCGGACCGGTTAATACCGCATCCGCCTGATTTTAAAAGTCGTCAAGCCGCTTACAGGTTGTAAGGCGTCTCCCCTTTTACCACGGCGGCGCGAGCCTTGCCCCTGGCCAAACGCTCCTCGGCGTGGGCCCTCTCCTCGCTCTCATACGACATGGTGAGGAGCCGTTCCTCGCTGTCCGTGATGGATTTCTCCGCCCGGGCCAGGTCTATATCGTCCTTGCCTTCGCAGGTTCGAGCCAGCACCAGAACACGCCCGGCGGTTACCTCGGCGAAACCGCCCGATACGCTTAAAAGGCGGGGCATCCCCCCCTCCTGGTAAACGATAACGCCCGGGGCCAGGATGGAAATTAACGGCGCGTGACCCGGCAATACGCTGAAATCGCCTTCCACGCCGGGAAGGGTTACCATGCCCACCGAAACGTCCTCCACCATACCCTGGGGTGTCACCACCTGCAGGTTCAGGCTTGTGGGGCTAGAGTTATCAGCCATCTCCTAAGAGCCTTTCTTGATCTTCTCGAACCGCTCGTAAACCTCGTCCAGGTTTCCGGCCATGTAGAAAGCCTGTTCCGGTATCTCGTCGCACTGGCCCTCGATAAGTTTCTTGAAGCCGGCGATGGTCTCCTTAATGGGCACATAGCGGCCGGGGGAGCCGGTGAAGGTTTCCGCCACGAAGAAGGGCTGGGACAGGAACCTCTGCACCTTCCTGGCGCGGGCCACGGTCACCTTGTCGTCTTCCGAAAGCTCTTCCATGCCCAGGATCGCGATGATGTCCTGCAACTCCTTGTACCTTTGCAGTATCTTCTGGGTGCCGCGGGCCACGGTGTAGTGGTCGGTCCCGATTATTAGCGGGTCGAGAATGCGCGAGGTGGAGTCCAGCGGATCCACAGCGGGGTATATGCCCAGCTCCGAAATCCTGCGCGAAAGCACCGTGGTAGCGTCCAGGTGGGCAAAAGTGGTGGCCGGGGCCGGGTCCGTCAAGTCGTCGGCTGGCACGTAAACCGCCTGCACCGACGTGATGGAGCCTTTTTTGGTGGAGGTGATGCGCTCCTGCAGGTTGCCCATCTCCGTGGCCAGCGTGGGCTGGTAACCCACCGCCGAGGGCATGCGGCCCAGAAGAGCAGACACCTCGGAACCCGCCTGGGAGAAGCGGAATATGTTGTCCACGAAAAGAAGCACGTCCTGCCCTTCCACGTCGCGGAAGTATTCGGCCACCGTAAGGCCAGCCAGCGCCACGCGGAGGCGCGCGCCGGGCGGCTCTGTCATCTGGCCGTATATAAGGGCCAGTTTGTCCAGAACGCCGCCTTCTTTCATTTCATGGTAAAGGTCGTTACCTTCACGGGTCCGCTCGCCCACGCCGGCGAAAACGGAAAAACCGCTGTGCTCATAGGCTATGTTGCGGACCAGCTCCATTATAAGGACCGTCTTGCCCACGCCAGCGCCGCCGAAAAGGCCGGTCTTGCCGCCTTTCAGGTAAGGCTCCAGCAGGTCTATGACTTTAATGCCCGTCTCCAGCGGCTCGGCGGAGGTGGACTGGTCCACCAGCAAAGGCGCGTCCCGGTGTATGGACCAGCGCACCTTGGCGTTGATCGGCCCCTGCTGGTCCACAGGCTCGCCGATGACGTTTATTATCCTTCCCAGCACTTCCTTGCCCACCGGGGTGGTGATGGCCTCGCCGGTGTCGGTCACGGGCATGCCGCGCACCAGACCGTCGGTGGTGTCCATCGAGACCGCGCGGACCTTGTTCTCGCCCAGATGCTGGGCCACTTCGGCGATAAGTTTGCTACCGTCCTCCCGCTGGATGACGAGGGCGTTATATATCTTGGGCAGGCCAGAGGGCGGGAACTCCACGTCGATAACCGGGCCGATGATCTGGTTTATCCGGCCCGTCGCTGTCGCGGTTGTGGTCATGTCAGAATCGCTCCTTCAAATTCCGTTTTTGCGCTGTTCTTTTATTAGCTTATGGCGTCGGCGCCAGAGACCACCTCGATGATGCCCGTGGTGATCGCCGCCTGCCTGGCGCGGTTGTACGAAAGGGTAAGCGCGGCTATCATTTCCTTGGCGTTCTTGGTGGCCGCGTCCATAGCGGTCATCCTGGCGCCGTTTTCCGACGCGGACGACTCCAAAAGCCCCTGGAACACCTGGCTTTCGATATATTTTTTCAGTATCTCCCCCACTATCTCATGGGCGGAAGGCTCATACTCGAAATCCACCGGCGCCTGGCCGTGTTCGTCCCGTTTGGGAAGGGCCACGGGCAGAAGCTGGATTGTCCTGGGCTCCTGCACCACCACGTTCCTGAACTTGTTGAAGACCATGTAAACCTGGTCCGCCTCTTCCTCCAGGAACACGCTGGCCGCCAGCCCCGCCATGGAGCGGGCCAGCTCGTAACCAAGGTTCTTCCCGTAATCCAGGTAAACCTGGCGGATTTGCAGTTTCCTGCGCTTGAAGAAGTCCACCCCCTTCTTGCCGGAAATGATCAGCGACACCTCGGCCCCTTTGGCCGAAAGGTCGGCAATTATCTTCTGCGTGGCCTTGAACACGTTGCTATTGAAGGGGCCGCACAAACCCTTGTCGCCGGACATCACCACGATGAGGGCCTTTTTCACCTCCCGCCGCTTTAGCAGAGGGTGGACGTCCTCCCGGGAGCGGGCGGCCACCCCTTCCATCACTTCGGCCAGCTTCTCGGCGTATGGCCTGGCCAGCACCACGGCCTCCTGGGCCCTGCGGAGCTTCGCCGCGGCCACCAGTTTCATGGCCTTGGTGATCTGCTGGGTGTTCTTGACGGAGCCTATCCGCCGTTTTATGTCCTTAAGGTTCGCCATGGGCTTCCTTCAATCGCTTTCGGTTACTTCTCGAACCTTGCCTTAAATTCGGCTACGGCTTTTTTCAGATCATCTTCGATTTCCTTGGTGATCTGCTTTTCCTTCAGGACACCCTGGCCTATCTGGGGATACTTGGAGTCGCAGAACGCCAGGAACTCCTCCTCGAACCGGGCCAGGGAGGCGATGGGCAGATCGTCCAGCAGGCCGTTGACGCCGCAGTAAATGATAATTACCTGGCGGTCTATGGACATGGGCTTGTACTGCCCCTGTTTTAGTATCTCCACCATCCGGGCGCCCCGGTTGAGCTGGCGCTGGGTGCCCTCGTCCAGGTCCGAACCGAAGGCCGCGAAGGCCGCCAGTTCGCGGTACTGGGCCAGGTCCAGCCTCAGGCGGCCGGCCACCTGTTTGGTGGCTTTTATCTGGGCGGCTCCGCCCACGCGGGAAACCGATATGCCCACGTTGACCGCGGGCCGGATACCGGCGTAGAACAGGTCCGGCTCCAGGTAAATCTGGCCGTCCGTAATTGATATGACGTTAGTGGGGATGTACGCCGAAACGTCGCCCGCCTGCGTCTCTATTATGGGCAGGGCGGTCAGCGAACCGGCGCCCAGCTTGTCGTTGAGCTTGGCCGCGCGCTCCAGCAGGCGGCTGTGGCAGTAGAACACGTCGCCGGGATACGCCTCGCGGCCCGGCGGACGGCGCAACAGCAGGGAAAGCTGGCGGTACGCCACGGCCTGCTTGGAGAGATCGTCGAATATTATGAGGGCGTGCTTGCCGTTGTCCCGGAACCACTCGCCTATGGCGCATCCGGCGTAAGGGGCGATGTACTGCATGGGGGCCGGGTCGGAAGCGGTGGCGGCCACCACGGTGGTATATTCCATGGCGCCGTGGTCTTCCAGTATTTTCACCACCTGGGCCACGTTGGAGCGTTTCTGCCCTACGGCCACGTATATGCAGTAAACGTCCAGGCCTTTCTGGTTGAGTATGGTGTCCAGCGCGATGGCGGTCTTGCCGGTCTGCCGGTCTCCGATGATAAGTTCGCGCTGGCCGCGGCCTATGGGTATCATGGCGTCTATGGCCTTGATGCCGGTCTGCAACGGCTCGTGCACCGATTTACGGTCGATAACGCCGGGGGCTATCCTTTCGATGGGGCCGAACGCCTTGGCGTTTATGGGGCCCCTGCCGTCCAGCGGCTGGCCGATGGAGTTCACCACCCGGCCCACCAGCTCCATGCCTATGGGAACCTCGAATATCCTGCCCGTGCGTTTAACCTCATCACCTTCGATGATGGCCTCGTCGCCGCCGAAAAGAACGGCGCCCACGTTGTCTTCCTCAAGGTTGAGCGCCATGCCGGTCACGCCGCCGGGGAACTCCAGCATCTCGCCGTACATGCAGTTCTCAAGGCCGTAGAGCCGGGCTATGCCGTCGCCGACGGAGATGACAGTGCCAACCTCTTTGAGCTCCAGCTTCTTCTCGAAGCCCTCGATTTTCTGTTTTATGATCGAGCTAATTTCTTCCGCTTTTATACCCATCTTGCCAATCGCCCCTAAATTTCAGTTAAGGCTAACTCTCAAGGCCTTCAGCTGGTTCTTCACGCTACCGTCGTAAACGGAGCTCCCTATTTTCACCACGATCCCGCCCAGAAGCGAAGGATCGGTTTTCACGCTTATCACGGCTTTCTTGCCGGTCATCTTGCCCACCGCCCCGGAAAGGTCTTTTTCCTCGTCGGCGGAAAGGGGCAACGCCGAGGTGATGGAAACCTTCACCCGGCCAAGTTTTTCGAACACCATCAGCTCCAGCTCGGCGGCGATGGCGGGCAGAAGCCCTATCCTGCCGCTTTCAAGCAACAGCCGCGCCGTGGAGCCGGATTTATCGCCAGCGCCCATTTCAGCCAATACCGCGTCCAGCGCAGTCCGTTTATCGGTCGCCGAAAACGCCGGATTGTTCAACGTCACTTTCAGCGCCCGGCTTTCTTCATATAGGGCCGCCAGGTTTTTAATGTCGCCCAAGGCCCCATCAAGGGCCGAAGGCTCCGAAACCGCGGAAAGCAGAGCCTTGGCGTACCGCCGCGCCACAGGTATGTCTTTCAATTCACCTTCTCCATGCCGGCCAGGAAGCTCTTGACCACCCGCTTGTGGTCTTCCGGGCCGAGGTTTTTCTTTAAAATCTCCTCGGCGGCGTTTACTGCGGCTTCCATCGCCTCATTCATAAGTTTTTCACGGGCCTTGGCCGCTTCCAGCTCTATCTGCTCGGCCGCCTTGTCTATCATGCGTTTTGCGGCTTCCTCGGCCTGCCCGGCGGCTTTCTTCTTTATAAGTTCGCCCTCGGCCTCGGCATCGCCCCTTATCCTGGAGGCCTCTATTTCTATCCTGGCCAGCCGCTCTTCATATTCTTTCAGCTTCGCCGCGGCCTGTTCCCGGGCCTCTTCGTACCTTGCGAACCGGGCCATGATGTCTTCGGCCCGTTTCCTGAACACCGGCGCGCCGTAACGGATAACCAGGTAAACCACCGCCCCCAAAACCACCAGGGAGTTCAGTATCCTGCCGCCGTCGCGGGCCATGTCCCATTCTGTGGCCATGGGTATGCCGGAGGCGTGGGCCGTCCCGGCCGCCGTGGCTATGGCCAGACCGGCCAGGACCGGCAAGCGTTTCATTTTCAATTTACGCTCCTTCCGATTATCTTGGCGGCCATGCCCTGGGCCAGGGCGTTTACATCTTTTTTAAGCTGTTCGGAAGCGGTGTCGGCGTCTTTTTGAATGTCCAGCCGGGCTTTTTCCACGGCCTGTTTGAACCGGCCGCGGGCGTCTTCCATTATTTTGGCCGAGGCTTCCTGGGCCCCGCGCCGGGCGCCGCCGGTTATTTCCGCCGCGTCTTTTTTAATCTGGGCAAGCTTGCTTTCGTATTGGGTGAGGGCGTTGTCGCACCGCTCGGCCAGGCCTTTGCCTTCCTGCTCCATGGTCTTAAACTTCTTCTCCCGTTCGGCCACCACGCGAAGTATGGGCTTGAAGACGAACGCGTTGAGGAACCACAGCATCAAAAGAAAGTTCACGGCCTGTATGGCCAGCGTGAAATTGATCTCTATCATTAGCCTGTTACCAACCCCGCGAGTTCCGCGCCAGCCGGGCGCAATTTTGCCCGGAACGGCTGGGTAATTCGCAAGAACCATTAATTTACAGCGCCCTTGGGATTTTCCCGGGCGCTAAAACCTGAAAGTGTAGTCCTTCCGGGCCGGTTTTTCAACGGTAAAGATGAGTTTTTTCACGAAGGGGAATAAATGGGGTGGACGAAGGGGATTGAACCCTCGACACCTGGAGCCACAATCCAGTGCTCTACCAGCTGAGCTACGCCCACCACCGATGTAGAAAAACAAGGTAATCCGAAATGCGCGGACAAATCAAGAAGTTTCATTATCCGGCAGTGTTTCAGTTTGAAAGTACAGGGGAGATTCTTCACTTACGCTCAGAATGACAATATAAAAGCCGTTGATAACATTGTCATCCTGGGCGAAGCGCAAGCGAAGTGAAGGATCTGTCTGTTATTTGAGATTCAAACTGGGACACCACCCCCGGTTTGCATTGACACATTTTGAGCGGTACAATTAATAAGTTGGCTATCCCCGGTACGGCGGATCGAGCGCGGGGCGCCGGCGATGAACACAAAAGGAGCGAAGTGGATGATAACAGTTAGCCCGAACGCGGCGGACAGGATAAAGAAGATTCAGGACGAGACCAAGGCTAGTGACAAAAGCGTTCGCATAGCCGTGGTGGGCGGCGGGTGTTCAGGCCCGCAATACCAGATGGGTTTTGACGTTTCTTACGATGGCGATTCAACTTTCCAGACCAACGGCGTCACCGTGGTGGTGGACAACCAATCCCTTCCCCTGCTCGACGGCACGGAGATAGACTATGTGGACGGCGCCCACGGCTCCACTTTTGTTTTCAACAACCCCAACACCATAAAGAGCGGCGGGAACGGCGGTTGCGGTTGCGGCAAATCCGGCTGTTAACCAGTTAATACCAGCCCATACGGCCCCCGGGTTTACCGGGGGCTTTTTTTGTGACGCAGACATCTAGGTCTTGGTTCGGCAGGCTCACCATGACAACTTTATCCAGACCCCATATAAAAACGATCCCACCGGTTGCGGCAATACCCCTACTGGCTTTATCCTAGGCTGTCGCGCTAACTGCGAATAAGCCAAGGAGGCCGGATTGAAGATAAGCGTAGTGATCCCCTGCTACAACGAGGAGTCCACCGTCGAAAAGATAGTGGAGACCGTGCTGGGCCAGCGGATATGGCAAACCCATGAACCTGAATTGATCGTTGTGGATGACGCCTCCAGAGACGCCACGCCGGAAGCGCTCCAGCGGCTCACCCAAAAATATCCGGCCATAAAAACCACCCGCCACACGGTGAACAAAGGCAAAGGCGCGGCGCTCCAGACGGGGTTTGACATGGTGACCGGCGACATAATAATCATCCAGGACGCCGACCTGGAATATGATCCGGGGGAATACCCCCTGTTGATAGAGCCTATCCTGGGCGGCAAGGCCGACGTGGTGTTCGGTTCCCGTTTCATAAGCGACAAGCCCCACCGGGTGCTTTTCTTCTGGCACATGGTGGCCAATAAAATCCTCACCCTGCTTTCGAACATGGCCACCAACCTGAACCTCACCGACATGGAGACCTGCTACAAGGTGTTCAAGGCGGACGTGATAAAACGCATCAGGATAGAGGAGGGCCGGTTCGGGTTCGAGCCGGAGATAACCGCCAAGGTGGCCCGGCTGGGTGTTTCCATATACGAGGTGGGCATTTCCTACTATGGCCGCACATACGAGGAGGGCAAGAAGATAGGCATAAAAGACGCCTTCCGCGCCCTCTACTGCATAGTGAAATACAACATTTTCCGCTGAAGGCCCTCCCGCGAAACATGGCCGCCAAGAACATCCTGATCACCGGTTGCTCCTCGGGCATAGGGTTATCAGCCGCCCAGGAGCTGGCCAAACGGGGCCACAGGGTGTTCGCCACCGCCCGCAAGCCGGAAGATGTGGCCCGCCTGCGGGACATGGGGCTGGAAAGCGGACAGCTGGACCTTTGCGATCCCGCTTCCATCCGCGCCGCCGTAAAAACCATCGAAGTAAAAACCGGAGGCTCCATACACGCATTGGTCAACAACGCCGCCTATGGCCAGCCCGGCGCCGTGGAAGACCTTTCGCGGGACGCGTTGAGGGAGCAGTTTGAAACGAACCTTTTCGGGACGATGGAGCTTACGAACCTTGTTATACCCCTCATGCGCGCAAAGGGGGATGGAAGGGTTGTGATGGTAAGCTCGGTGCTGGGGCTGGTGGCCGCGCCGTTCCGGGGGGCTTACAACGCCTCGAAGTTCGCGCTGGAAGGCATTACCGACACGTTGCGGCTGGAGCTGAAAAACTCCGGCGTGCAGGTGTCGCTGGTGGAGCCGGGGCCCATCGCCACCAAATTCCGGGAGAACGCCTATAAAGCTTTTCAAAAACATATCGAACCGGCAAAGAGTCCCCACCACGAGTTTTATATGAAATGGGAGGGCCGGTTCAAAAAGAAGGGCCCCATCTCGCCCTTCACGTTACAGCCCGAAGCGGTGGCGGCGAAGATAATCCACGCCATTGAAAACCCCAGGCCGAAACGGAGATATTATGTGACACTGGCCACTTACGGGGCCGTATGGCTTAAGCGGGCGCTACCCTTTTGGGCCATGGACAGGGTAATGTCCCGGGAGAAGGATTGAGGGCTATTTAAGCAGTTTGCCTATCCTGTCCCAGCGGACGCCGAAGGTGTTGTCCAGCCAGGACCAGTGGATGATAAACGCCTTGCCGTGGATAAGGTTCATATCCAGCATGCCCCAATACCGGCTGTCCTGGCTGTTGTTGCGGTTGTCCCCCATCATGAAAAGATGCCCATCGGGCACGGTGACGGGGCCGAAATGGTAATCATCCCCGGCGGCCAGGGGGTTTTGCTCGTAAATGGCGTAGGGTTCCACAAGGGCCTCGCCGTTGACGTAAACGGTGTTGCCCTTCATCTCCACCGTTTCCCCCGGCAGGCCGATGGCCCTTTTGACGAAATCCCTGTCCGGCTCCATGGGGTAGCGGAACACTATTATGTCGCCCCGCTGGGGTTTTTCGAACCGGTACAGAAGCTTGTTCACCAGCAGATGGTCACCCACCAGAAGCGTGCTTACCATGGATTCGGAAGGGATCTTGAACGCCTGCGCCACGAAGGTCCTGATGACCACCGCTAAAAACACGGCCACCACAATCGCCTTGGCGTACTCTTTCCAAAGCGATGACTCCTGCGCCGTTTGGGCGGCTACGGCCTCCCCCTCCGGGTTTTTCGGATCACGCGCGGCCAATGTCTCTTCCTTTCACTTATTTGCCATCGGTCTTTAATATGGCAAGGAACGCCTCGTGGGGTATTTCCACCCGGCCGATGCTTTTCATCCGTTTCTTGCCTTCCTTCTGCTTCTCCAAAAGCTTGCGTTTGCGGGTAATGTCGCCGCCGTAGCATTTGGCCAGCACGTTCTTGCGCAGGGCTTTCACTGTGGTGCGCGAAATTATCTTGGAGCCTATGGCCGCCTGGATGGCGATGTCGAACATCTGGCGGGGGATAAGCTCCTGCATCCGCTCGGTAAGGTCGCGCCCCACGTTGTAGGATTTGTCTTTGTGGACTATGGCCGATAAGGTGTCTACCGGCTCGCCGTTCACCAGCAGGTCCAGCTTCACCAGGTCCGCCTCCTGATAGCCCGCCAGCTCATAATCCATGGATGCGTAGCCTTTGGTTATGGATTTTAGCTTGTCGAAGAAATCCAGCACGATCTCGTTCAACGGCAGGGTGTAAACCAGCGAAACCCGCTTGGTGGTGATGTATTCCATCTTCTTCTGATGGCCCCGCCGTTCCCGGCAAAGGGTCATCACCGGGCCGATATATTCTTCGGGCAGGATTATGGTGGCCTCTATCACCGGCTCGGTGATGCTGACCCGCTCGTTGGGGCCGGGCAGGTTGGCCGGGTTGTCCACCGTTATAACGTCGCCGCTGTTCATCGTCACCCGGTACACCACCGTGGGCGCCGTGGAGATGAGCGACAGGTTGAACTCCCGCTCCAGCCGCTCCCTTATGATGCCCATGTGCAAAAGGCCTAAAAAGCCGCACCGGAACCCGAACCCTAAAGCCAAAGAGTTTTCCGGCTCGTAGGAGAAAGAGCTGTCGTTAAGCCTCAGCTTGGCCAGGGCGTCGCGCAGGGGCTCATACTCGTCGCTGTCGGTGGGATAAAGGCCCGAGAACACCATGGGCTTGGCCTCCACGAAACCGGGCAGGGCCTCTTTGGAGCCGTTGCGGGCCAGCGTCACCGTGTCTCCAACTTTCGCGTCGGCTATGGTCCTTATGGCGCCGGTGAAAAAGCCCACCTCCCCGGCGGTAAGCTGGTTTACCGGCCGCGCCTTGGGGGTGAAAACACCCATGTTGTCTATCTCGTGTTCGGAGCCGGTGGAGAGGAACAGTATCTTGTCCTTCTTGCTTATCACCCCGTCCACCATGCGGATGAGCGACACCACGCCCTGGTACTGGTCGTACCACGAGTCCACCAGCAGGGCGCGGGGTTTGGCGTCCAGGTCGCGCTTGGGCGCGGGGATGCGGGCCACCACCGCCTCCAGAATGTCCTCTATGCCGATGCCCGCCTTGGCCGAGGCTAAAATAACATCTTCCGGCGGCAGGCCGATTATCTCTTTTATCTGTTGTTTCACTCCTTCCACATCCGCCGAGGGAAGGTCTATCTTGTTTATCACGGGGATCATAACCAGGTCGTTCTCCATGGCCAGATGCACGTTGGCCAGGGTTTGCGCCTCCACCCCCTGGCTGGCGTCCACCACCAGTATCACCCCTTCGCAGGCCGCAAGGCTCCGGGACACCTCGTAAGAGAAGTCCACATGGCCCGGGGTGTCTATGAGGTTGAGCACGTACTCCTGCCCGTCTTTGGCCTTATAGCCCAGGCGGGCGGTTTGCGCTTTTATGGTTATGCCCCGTTCGCGCTCTATGTCCATGGAGTCGAGGATCTGTTCCTTCATCTCCCTGTCCGACACGGCGCCGGTTGTCTGCAAAAGCCTGTCGGCCAGGGTGGACTTGCCGTGGTCTATGTGGGCGATGATGGAGAAATTACGTATGTTCATTCAGTTACAGCTATATCTTCCGCAAGATTGACTCAAATATATAATGTTACCAGAGCGGATGGGCAATGTTCAAATCCGCAATACTGTGACCTGGGAACCGGGGTCGGGCGACCCCGGGGAAGCGTTAATCATATAGCCTGTGCCGTAGCTGGGTGATTACGCTATACTGTTGACTATACAAGGAGGCCGCCGTGAAAACCTTCACAGCATATATTGAATTCGACCCTGAAACAAAGCTGTATGTAGGCGTAATTCCGGGCATTACCGGGGCTCATTCCCAGGGCTCAAGTCTCGACGAACTGAAAGAGAACTTGAAGGAAGCGCTGGAGCTTTGCCTTGAGGAATACAAGGAGCGTGGAGATCTTGACGACCTGCCACGCTTCGTTGGCTTGCAACAAATAGAGGTTTCCGCTTGAGTAAACTTCCTGTCGTCAACTTCAAGACGATGGACAGGCTTCTGGGCGGACTGGGTTTTATTAAGGCGCGCCAGAAAGGAAGTCACGCATTTTACCGCCACCCCGACGGCAGAACCACAACAGTTCCAAACCATCCAGGGCGCGATCTTGCCAGACCGTTGATACGGGAAATCCTCAAGGAAATAGAGCTTTCCACGGATGACTACATCAAGTCGATAAAGCAATGATAATCCAGCTTTATTTCCTGTTAACGCTGAAAACAGCCCAGCCAGCCAAATCGGTTCGACATTCGGCGTGATTCACAATTCAATGCTAGTTTGAAAGTACAGGGGAGATTCTTCACTTACGCTCAGAATGACAATATAAAAGCCGTTGATAACATTGTCATCCTGAGCGAAGCGCAAGCGAAGTGAAGGATCTGTCTATTATTTGAGATTCAAACTGAGACACCACCCCCGCCCGGAGTCAAGGCCGGGAAAACCCAAAGCCGTGGTATCATTAGGGGTTATTTAACGGCCCCGTTACGGGTTTCCGGCAAATCATCAACATCAATAAGGGCGCAATGACCGCGATAGAGCTTTCGGGCGTTTTCAAAACGTTCCGCAAGGTGTCCGTGAAGGGCAATTATGGCACGCTGAAGGGCGCCCTTGTGTCTTTAGTGACCGGTAAAGGGGGGAAATCGCCCAAACCCGCGGACGATAACCATTTCGACGCCCTGCGGGACATCAGTTTTTCCGTGCCCGCCGGAAGCACCTGGGGGCTTATAGGCCGCAACGGCTCGGGCAAATCCACCCTTCTAAAGCTGGTGGCCGGGATATACAGGCCGGACCAGGGCCATGTGAAAACCAGCGGCGTGGTTTCCGCCTTGATAGAGCTTGGCGCCGGGTTCCACCCGGAATTCTCGGGCCGGGAGAACATTTTCATAAACGCCTCAATCCTGGGCCTGCCCCGCAAAAAGATACAGGAAAAGTTCGACGACATCGTTTCTTTCGCCGAGCTTTGGGATTTTATAGACAACCCGGTGCGGACATACTCTTCGGGCATGTTCATGCGGCTGGGGTTCTCGGTGGCGGTGCACGCCGACCCGGACATTTTGCTGGTGGACGAGGTGCTGGCCGTGGGGGACGAGGCTTTCGGCCACAAGTGCCAGGAGAAAATGGAGTCGTTCAAGAAATCCGGCAAGACCATACTGCTGGTCACCCACAACCTCGACGAAGTAAAGCGATGGTGCGACGGCGCTGTGTGGATAGACAGCGGCGCGGTGAAGATGATAGGCAAACCCAACCGCGTGGTGGACGCCTATCTTGCCACCGTGGCCGAAAAAGAAAACCTGGACGCGCTTGAAAAAGACCATGCGCCCCACGCCGAAATCGTTGAGACCGCCAACCGCTGGGGCTCCGGCGAGGTGGAAATAACCGGCGTGCGTCTGACGGACGGCGCCAAAGAGGAACGACGCGTTTTCCCCTCGGGTGAGGCATTGACCGTGTCGGTGGATTACCGCGCCCACCGCAAGGTGGCCGAGCCGGTTTTCGGCATCGGCATAAACAGGAAAGACGGCGCCAACTGTTACGGCACCAACACCCACATCGAGGGTATAGACATAGACTTCGTGGATGGCCAGGGAAGCGTGGCCTTCACCGTGGACCGGCTGGACCTGGTGGACGGCGCATACACCCTGTCGGTGGCCGTCCACGCCAAAGACGGCCACGCTTATGACTATCACGACCAGATGTACGACTTCACCGTGCGTTCGAAGTTTAAGGACGTGGGGGTTTTCCGCCCGCCCCATTCCTGGGTGATAAACGGCCAGAGGTATTTGCCATCCGAAGAGGCGGCCCGGTGAAAGTATCTTTCGTAATACCCTTCTACGGGGCCAACATAGGCGGCGGAGCCGAGAACCATTGCAGAAGGCTGGCCGAAAGCCTCACCGTGCGCGGGGTGGACGTGGAGGTGCTAACCACCACGCTTAAAGATTTCACGTCCCACTGGAATAGCGTTTATTACGAGGCGGGGGTGTATTGCGTCAACGGCGTAACCGTACGCAGGTTCCACCCCAGGCCGGTGGACACCGACGTGTTCGTGCCGGTGAACCTGAAAATAATCGCCGGGGAACCCATCACCATAGACGAGGAGCTGGACTACGTCCACAACGCCATAAACTCCGACGCCATGTATGAGTTCATCGGGAACAACCACAAGGGGCGGCTCTACTTTTTCATGCCCTACCTTTTCGGCACGTCGCTGTGGGGTTCTTCCATAGTGCCATACAAATCGTTCCTCATCCCCTGTCTGCATGATGAAGGATACGCCCGGCTGGAGGTGACAAAACGGATGTTCCGCCGGGTGAACGCGGCGCTGTTCAACTCCCCTGCCGAAATGCGGCTGGCCCAAAACCTTTACGGCGGCATGCCCTACTCCGAGCCGGTGTTGATGGGCGAAGGGGTGGACAGGATAGAAGACGCGGACGGAAAAAGGTTCCGCGGGAAATACGGGATGGGCGACACGCCGTTCATCCTTTACGTGGGCAGGCGCGACGCCACCAAGAACACGCCGCTTCTGCTGGAGTATTTCACCCGGTACATAACCGCCAACCGCAAGGCGAACCTTAATTTGGCCCTCATAGGGCCGGGCGAGGTGGACATACCCGAAGCGGCGGCGGGCCGCGTGAAGGATTTGGGGTTTGTGCCTCTTGAGGACAAGAAAGACGCTTACGCCGCCGCCACCATGCTCTGCCAGCCGTCGCTGAACGAAAGTTTCTCGCTGGTGATGATGGAATCCTGGTGGGTGGGGCGCCCCGTGCTGGTCCATAAAAATTGCGAGGCCACCCGGGAGCATGTGGAAAAATCCGGCGGCGGGCTGGCGTTTGAAAGCTTCGCGGAGTTCGCCGAAAGTGTCGAATACATATTGGAAGACCCGGACAGGGCCGGAAGGATGGGCCAGGCGGGCAAGGCCTATGTGGAGAGCAATTACACCTGGGACATTATATGCGCCCGGTTCAAACGGTTTCTGCGGATGACTGAAGAGCTGGGGTTCGACCGGTGAAGATCCATCAGATGCTCCCGAACTTCTGGTACGGCGACGCCATAGGCAACACCGTAGTGGAATTCAACCGGCTTCTGCGCTCTTGGGGGTACGAGTCGGACATATTCGCGGATGTGGTGCATCCGAAACTTACGGCGCGGGACTACCGTGAATACGAAAAAGAACCGGACGGCTCGTGGCTTATCTACCACTACTCCACCGGCTCGCCGGTGAACTGGTACGCGCTGGAACATGGGCGCAACGTGATACTCATGTATCACAACATCACCCCGGCGGAGTTCTTCGACGGATACGACCGGGAGGCGGCCCAACGGTGCCAGGAAGGACGGGAGCTGTTGGGCCTGTTCGCCGGGCGGGTGAAATTCGCCATGGCCGGGTCGGCCTATAACGAGGACGAGTTAAAAACGCTGGGATTCGCCAGGACCGCCGTGGTCCCATATATCCTCGACTTCGACAGGATGACCGATTCCGGCAACCATTATTATAACGACGGGAAGACCAACATTCTTTTCGTGGGCCGGGTGGCGCCCAACAAGCGGCACGAGGATTTGATAACCACGTTCCACCATTACAAGCGGCATCTGGACCCGGATTCCAGGCTTATCATGGTGGGCGGGTACGACCCCAACGGGCTTTATTACCGGTCGCTGAAAAATTTGGCCGCCGGGCTGGACCTGTCGGACGTGATATTCACAGGCCCCGTGGCCGATGAAGCGCTGGGGGGATATTTCGCGGGCGCAAGCCTTTTTCTATGCCTGAGCCGCCATGAGGGATTCTGCATCCCTCTGCTTGAGGCCATGAAGTTCGGCCTGCCGGTGGTGGCGCTAAAACAGACCGGCGTGGCCTACACCATGGGGAATTCCGGCGTTACGGTGGACCGGTTCAACCCGCTGGAAGTGGCGGAGCTTATGTGGGAAGTGAAAAACGACCCGGCGCTGAAAACGCGGGTGGTTGAAAGCCAGCGGGAAAGGTTCGAATATTTCGGCAGACAGAAGATGACGGACAATTTTAAAAACACGCTGATGTCTGTTATTGGCGGTTGAAGATTACCCAGAAACATTTTTTGCGCCACACATTGTCATCCCGGAAGCCGTCAAAGACGGCTATCCGGGATCACGCTCTTTAGGCCCTGATCCCGGCTCGCGCTCCGCTTGGCCGGGATGACATGATGCGGGACGCCAATACTGTCATGCCAGGATGACATACCATTACGCCCAGTCCGGCTCCGCCCGCTCCCGGATGGACTGGATGATTCTCAAATAACTCCTGTACCTTTCGTCGCTCAACGATTTGTCTTCCACAGCCTGGCGTATGGCGCAACCCGGCTCGGCCATGTGCATGCAGTCGCGGAACTTGCACATCCCGCGGTATGGCGCAAAACCGGGGAAATAATGGGCCGCATCCCGCTCGTCAATCCCCGTGGGGACAAACTGGCGGATGCCGGGTGAGTCTATAATGGCCCCGCCGCCGGGCAGGTCCACAAATATCGAAACGGTGGTAACGTGGCGGCCAGCCTCGGTCTTCACGTTCACCTCGCCCACCAGCCGGTTAAGGCCGGGCACAAGCCTGTTGGTGATGGAGGTTTTGCCAACGCCGGAATGGCCCACCAGCGCCGTGACTTTGTGGTTGAGCATGGCGGTCAACCCGTCAATACCGGAGCCTGAAAGGGCGCTCACGGGCAGGACGTTATAGCCGTAATTTTCGTATTCGCGGGCGGCGGTTAGGAATTCGGCGGCTTCGGGGATATCCATCTTGTTCACCACTATGGCCGCCGGGATGCCCATATGGGCCGATGACACCAGGAACCGGTCTATCAGCCCCGGTTTGAACGCCTCGCCGCAGGCGGTGACGATGAGAAGCAAATCCAGATTGGCCGCCAGCGCCTGCTCCTTGCCGTTGGCGCCGATGCGGATGAGGGCGTTGCGCCGTTCCAGGATTTTTTTCGGGCGGCCTTTTTCAAAAACTATGCTGTCGCCCACGGCCCATTCCTGGCCGCGGGGCGGTTTTAGCTCCAGCGTTTCGCCGCCCACGCGTATGTGGGCCCGAAGGCCGTAATGGGCTATGACAAGTCCGGTTTTTTCTTCTTCCCGCTCAGGCTTTCTCAAGCTTTTCGGCCAGAAGTTTGTTCACAAGATCCGGGTTGGCTTTTCCCTTGGTGGCCCGCATAATCTGCCCCACGAAGAAACCGGCCACCTTGGTCTTGCCGGCCTTGTACTCCGCCACCTGCGAGGGGTTGGCGGCCAGAACCTTGTCTATCTCGGCTTCGATGGCGGAAGTGTCGGTGATCTGCACCAAGCCCTTTTCCTCCACGATCTTTTTCGGGGAGGCGCCGCTTTTTTCCATTTCCTCGAAGACGGTTTTGGCTATCTTGCCGCTTATCACGTCTTGCTCTATCAGGCTTATCATTTCCGCCAGCATGGCCGGTTTCACCGGGCAGTCGGCGGCGGAAACGCCTGAATCGTTTAAAATGCGCAAAACGTCGCTCATCACCCAGTTGGAGGCCAGCTTGGGGTTTTTAACCCCTTTGGCGGTCTGCTCGAAAAAATCCGCCACGCCCCGGCTGGCTGTAAGCACCTCGGCGTCGTACTGTGGCAGGGCGTATTGGGCCATGAACCTGTCCCTTTTCGCGTCGGGCAGTTCCGGCAGGGCGCCCCTTATCTCCTCAATCCACTCTTTCTCCACGCACAGGGGGGTCAAGTCCGGCTCCGGGAAATAGCGGTAATCGTGCGCCTCTTCCTTGCCGCGCATGGAGAGGGTGATGTTCCTGTCCGGGTCATAAAGCCTTGTTTCCTGAACCACGCTACCACCGTCTTCCAGGATGTTCTTTTGCCGTTCAACTTCATAGTCTATGGCGCGGGTGAGGAACCGGAACGAGTTCATGTTTTTCAGTTCCGCCCGGGTGCCGAACTTCTCGGCGCCCATGGGGCGGATGGAAACGTTGGCGTCCACCCGAAGGGAGCCTTCCTCCATGTTGCAGTCCGAAACGTCCAGATACTCCAGGATGGTCTTCAACTTCTCCACATACCGCTTTGCCTCTTCCGACGAGCGCAGGTCCGGTTCCGACACGATCTCAAGCAACGGCACACAGGCCCGGTTCAAATCCACATAGCTGGAGTCCGGATGCCCCAGGTTCTCGCCGTGGATAAGCTTGCCCGCGTCTTCTTCCATGTGTATCCGGGTGAGGCCTATGGTTTTCGGCTGGCCGTTCAACGATATCTCCACCTTGCCATGCTGGCAGATGGGCTCGTCGTATTGGGATATCTGGTATCCCTTTGGCAGATCCGGGTAGAAATAGTTTTTCCGGGCGAACCGGGACAGCGGCGTTATGGAGCAACCCGTGGCCAGCCCCACCATCACCGCCCGTTTCACCACCTCGCGGTTCAGGACAGGCAAGACGCCCGGCATGCCCAGGCAAATGGGACATGTGTTGCCGTTGGGATCCGCGCCGAACTTTGTGGAGCAGGCGCAGAAAAGCTTTGAGTCGGTAGAAAGCTGGACGTGCACTTCCAGCCCGATAACTGTTTCGTAATCCATTAAGTTCTCCAGCGATGGGGGGCGTTGTATTGGCCCCGGCCCGTGTTGGCCTTGAAAACAATAGGTTATTATACAAAATTTGGGGCCGGGTAAGGGCGCAATATGCGCCATGGGTGGTGTCCCAGTTTGAATCTCAAATAATAGACAGATCCTTCACTTCGCTTGCGCTTCACTCATGATGACAATGTTATCAACGGCTTTTATATTGCCATTCTGGGCGTAAGTGAAGAATCTCCCCTGTACTTTCAAACTGGGACACTACCGCGCCGCGGGAAGGAATGTCAGTTCAGGTTGAAGTTTGTGAGGCGCACGTCTTTTAATCCGGCGAACTGCTCCACGGTTTTCAGGTTTTGGGCCAGGTATTCCTCCAGTTTGTCCTGAACGAACACCGTTTCCTCGTAGAACTTGTCTTCAAAGAAAGTGTCTATGAACTTCTCCACGGTGGTGGAGGTGAAAAACAGCCGTTGACGGACTATGCCCGCCATGGTTTCCGAATCGAATATCAGCTCCACGTCCATGTTCATCACGCGGGACGCCTCCATGTCGAACTCCACCGGCAGGTAAACAGAGAATTTCACCATGGGGCCGCTTCCGGCGTCCACCGACACCGGCGCTACTACCGGAGCCGCAGGCGCGTTGGCCCCTTCCTTGCCAAGCTCGCCACCCTCTGGCGTAGAGCCCTTTTCAAGCTGGGCCACTTGGGCAGACTCCGGTTCCGAGCCGCCGAAGAAGAACCAGTAACCGCCACCCAATGCGCCAAGAACCATGGCTCCGGCCAAACCCGCCACAACCCCCGCCATTTTCGGCGGCAGTTTGGCCAAGGCCGTTTTTATGAACGGCAGGGAGATTTTCGGAATGGCCGGTATTTTTCCTTTCAGCCAGCCCATCGCCTCTTTTATTTTGCCGGGAATGGCGGTAACGAACGAGGGTAGTTTGAAGGCTTTTCTGGCGGTTTCTTCGTGTTCCTCATGTTCTTCTTCCGGTAAATGGGCCGCTCCCATGGCGAAAGGCCTGGGCGCGGAAATGGTGGTTTCATCGCCCGGCTCGTGAAACCCGGGATCCGGAGCCACCGCCATTAAAGTTTCATCTGAAGAGAGCATCTCATCCAGAGATTGTTCAGCCTGGGACACAGCCTTGGCCCCGCCATCGAAAAGGGCTTCTCCCAATGAATCTTCCCCACCGGCCAGAAGCTTTTCCAGATCGTCGTCGTGTTCACCCTGGAACGCCGGGGCTATGGATTCCGCCGCCTTTTCGATATCGCCATGCTGGGCCTCCATAAGGATGGCGTCCAGCGTATCTTGCGATATAAGCCCTTCTTCGGCTGGGGCGGCTTCTGTGGCGGCCGGTTCAACAGTTGATGCGCCCATCCCTGAAAGAAGCGCGTCCAGATCGTCTTGGGATACCAGCTCGTCGGGTTTTTTCTTTTCTTCGGCTACCGCCGCTACTGGCTTGGCCAGAAGGGCGTCCAGGTCGTCCTGGGAAATGATTTGCCCCTCTTTTTTCTCTTTACCCGGGGGTGGCGCTGTGGGCTCTGGCGCCGGTTTGCCCAAAGCGGACATCAACAGGGCGTCAATCTCGTCCTGCTGGGATGTTGCGGCTTTGGCGCCTGAAGCTTTTTCCAGATGACCTGGGGCGTTATCCGCCAGTAAAGCGTCTATATCATCCTGAACCCCGCGAGTTGGGGAAACCGCCACTGGCGTTTTATCCAGATCGATATCCAGGGGTTTGTTAGCGCTGAGCAGGGATTCAATGTCATCCTGGGACATGGCGCCCGCTGGCTCTTCCTTGGCCGGGGCCGGAGCGGGTTCCTGCTTGGGAGCGTTGGCCGACAGCAGGGCTTCAATGTCATCCTGCGACCCGATGACGGGGTTTCCTTAACCGGTTCGGGTTTCGGGGCGTTGGCGGCCAGAATCGCCGCTATGTCATCCTGACCCAGGGGGCCAGCGGGTTCCGGCTTGGGAGCGTTGGCCGATAACAGGGCTTCAATATCATCCTGCGACATCACACCCGATGACGGGGTTTCCTTAACCGGTTCGGGTTTCGGGGCGTTGGCGGCCAGAATCGCCGCTATGTCATCCTGACCCAGGGGGCCAGCGGGTTCCGGCTTGGCTGGTTCCGGTTTGGGCGTGCTAGCGGACATCAACGCTTCTATGGCGTCCTGAGAAAGGGGGCTAACAGGCTCTTCGCTGGCTGAAATGGCTTCCATTTCTGGGGCGTTTGGAGAAACCTCGCGCTCGGTTTCCTCTAAACCCGTTGATTGATAATCTGTTTCTCTTGCGCTCTGTGGCGCTACGCCCGATTCGGCAGGCACGGGTTCTGGCGCTGTAACCCGGGATTCTTTCCGGGTTGGCTCCGGGGTGGCGGTGGGGGTGTGAAGCTCCGGCCCCTTCCTCCGTTTTTCCCGGAGACGGGCCACCTCTTCGTCGGAACGTTTCCGGGCGAAAAAAACATTCTCACACTTGGCGCACTTGGCGTACATCCCCTCATCAGGGATGGTCTGGGCGTCAATTTTATAACGCGCCGAGCATCTCGGACATTTGACGATCATGACACTCCGATTTTACCCAAAGGTCTTCCAACGCCAACGATTTGACAGGGGCATCCAACCCGCCAATCCACCCACATAAATTTTATCATATTGTATTATATGCCGTTATCAAACTTTGCGCCGTATAATCGTTGACTTCATGCCTTTGGGCCAGTATAGTTTGAACTCATTATTAATTATGAAACAGTATTAAGACCCTCAGTTAAGCGTCCCGCGCAAACGTAGTACAAGAACCGTTCCAACCATTATCAACCCCCCAACTGGAAAGCGAGGCCAAGCATGATAATCAGAATAGCTTTTCCTTTGTCTCTCCTCGTCTGCCTGTTCACGACGGTACTGGCAGGGCTGGTAGCGGCCAATGAGTCATCCATGTACGAAGCCAGGTATGACCGGGCTTTAGACCGGCTCCAAAAGACGCCTCCCGAGGACACCCTTTTAAAGGTGTTGCAGACCAAGGCTGGCGATCTATCAGAAGAGGAAAGGGGCCTTATCGCCCGTTCGGTGTCCAGATACAGCAGAATAGACGGGCACGACCCTTATTTGCTCCTGGCGCTTATAGAGATTGAAAGCGGATTCGACAGAGGCGCTGTTTCCAGCGTGGGCGCCAAGGGGCTTATGCAGATTCGCCCCTTCGTGGCCCAGTACCTGGCTGAGGAGTTATCCATGTCCAGCAAAAAGGCCGCCAGTTTGCACGATGTGGACACCAACCTGCAGATAGGCTCGTATTACCTGGCCAAGATGATTCGCAGATACGGGAACCTGTCGCTGGCCCTGGAGGCCTATAACCTGGGCCCGGCCAAGATGGATGAATTGAGGCAAGGTGGCGAGCTTCAGTGGCGGTTTACGTCCAAGGTGAAAATGGCCATGGTCAGGCTTAAAAAGCTTGCCATCATTGAAGAGAACGCCTGACCGGGTTATCTGGAGGGAGTGGGTGGATCAACCCTTTTTTTCCACCCGCTCCTGCGCTTCTTTGCAGGCGATGCACAGGGTGGCCACGGGGCGGGCTTTCAGCCGTTCGGAGCTGATACCCCCGCCGCACTCGTCGCAAACGCCGAACCGGCCCTGATCTATCCGTTCCAGCGCCTCGTTTATCTTTTTTAGCAGGTTTCCTTCCCGCTCCATCAGGCGCAGGGTGAAGTTGCGGTCGGTCTCCAGCGAGGAACGGTCCACCACGTCGGGCAACTCTTCCCCTTTAACGCCGAAAGCGCCGTTTTTCACAGTGGCGGCGGACTCTTCCATAATGGAGAGTTTCTGCTGGTTGAGCAGTTTCTTAAAATAATCCAGTTCGGCGGATTCCATGATGAAAGGCTCTTTTTGTTCCGGGTCTAGAACGTTTGATGTAATTACGATGCTCCAGTAATAGCTTTGCGTCAAGGGTTTAATGAAGGGTTTTTTTTAGCCGGTGGGCCCTTTTATCGCGTCCTCCGCAGGTTTGGCCGCCGCCAGCCCCATGGCCATGAAAAGATAGAACAACATTTGTATCTCCGCGTCGCCGAAATTGTACTCGAACATCCCCGCTGAAAGGAACGCCAGAACCCCAGCGCCGCCAGCGGCCAGCGAAGTTTTCATACCTGTGTCCGATGTCATGCGGAAGGCGGAGCCCATTTTCCAAAGCGCCACGGCCCATACCGATATCCATGCCCCAAGCCCCGCCAGGCCCCGCTCGGCGCCTATCTGGATAAAGTTGTTGTGCAGGTGCGAAATGTTCGGCTCTTTCACGTCCGGCCTGCGGTACGCGGGATATACCAGCGGGAAAGAGTTTTGCCCCACGCCCAGAACCGGGTTGTCCCGGATTATCTCCAGCCCCGCGGCCCAAAGGTTGAACCGTTCCCGGTTGGTCTCGTTGCTCATGTCCGCGATACTCACCACCCGGTCCCGCACATGGGATGGGGAGAGGGTCAGCGCCACAAGGGCCACCACCGGCAGGGCCGCCACGGTCCACCGGTTTTTCAGCGCCAGCAACGCCACGGCCCCCGCGAACAAACCCACCACCGCGTTCCTTGTGAGAGACACGAAGACCGCCGAAATCATTATGGCCACCGCCATGGCTATCCATCCGTCTTTCAGGCCGCCGCGATGGAAAAGAATCACCGCCCCGCCCGCCATCACGGCCATCATCAACAACCCCGCGAAGGTCATGTAAATGTCCTGGAAACCGGATATGCGGTTATAGATGTCCACCCCCCGGCCCATGGCCTGGGCCAGTCCATATACCGAAACGGCCCCGCCCGCCCCCGCCATTATCTTCAACGCCAAAACGGCCTTGCCGGGCCGCCGGACGAAATAATCGTACACGGCGAAGAGGATGAATAGATGAAGCAGGTCCTTGGAGTCAACGATGGACTCCATCGCATCCAGCGAGAATAGCGCCGCCACAATGGATACGCCCACGAAAAGCGCCACGGGCCAAAGAACCGGCGGCAGGTTCGGGCGCTGGCCGGTATTGATCCACCGGCCAAGGAAACATACCCCCATCCCCGTTGCGGCCATTTGCGCCACGGAGATGGAGATAAAATCCGCCACGCAGAACAGGGCGGTAAAGGCCCAGCAGGCGGTGTCCCACCTTCCGGTGGGGTCTATGGACGGTTCAGCCATTTTCGCAACCCCGGCATGTCTGAAGGTTCCCCGCTACTCACCGGGTTTTCAGGTGAGTGTAGAGGGACGACTCGTAACGGAAGCCGCCATAGGTTGTCACCAGCCCGTAAGATGAGTCCGGCGGGCTCTCCTCTCCCGCCCCTTCACCCTGCACATAGCAATACCAATAGATGCGTTCGGGGGCGATGGATTTTTCTATGTATGCCATGTTGGCCTCGAAATAATCCTTCTGGGAGCTTTGGCCAGATTTGCCTGTTTCTGTCACCCATACCCGTAAGCCGGAGTTTGTCACCATGGGGCCGCCGATGGAGCTAAGCTCGAACTCCATGTCGGCGTAATAATGGACATTGAGCACGTCGGCGTAATTGGCCAGGCCCAGGTCTATCAGGCGTTGGGTCCATTCCCATTTGGAAATGCCGTCGGCGGTGATGTTGGCCGAGGCGGCGGACACAATGTAGGCCGAAGGGTCTATGGAGTGGATGGCCGAGGAAGCCATTTTCAGAAGGTCGAAATAATCGTCCGCCGAACCGTTGAGGGAGTTATAGGTCATCTCGTCCGGCTCGTTCCATATTTCCCAATATTTCACCCGGCCCTTGTACCGGCTTACCACGGGAATAACGTAATCGTTTATGTAAACCGATTTCCAGTCGCCACTGCCCTGGAGCCAGCTGGGAACGTAGCCCAGGATCGGCAGAAGCTCCACCCCTGCTGATTCAGCGGCGCTCAACGCGTCGTCGAACCGGGTGAAATTCGGGCTTGCGCCCCGGTAGGGCATGTAGCCCGTGTCGAACCAGAAGGTGGTTCGCGCATAGTTTATCTTGAGCGCTTTTACGTCGCTCATCTGGGTCTGGAGCGAACCCACCGTGCGGTTGCCGGTGAACATCACCACACCCATCTTTTCGTAGGGAACCTCTGTGCCGCCCGTGAGCACTTCCTGGGTGAAATTGCCATCGCAGGCTATGAATGTGGCGGCCGCAAGAAACAGGGCGGCCAGCGAAAACAGGGCCTTTTTAATCATATCAACTCCATAATTTCTTTATTGGGGGTAAGCCTCTAGGGTTCCACGGCGAACTGGAGCTCGAACAGCCTGCGGTACATTCCGCCCCGCTCCAACAGCTCCTCGTGGGTTCCGGTCTCGGCGATTTCCCCCTTGTCCATAACTATTATCCTGTGGGCCGAAAGCACCGTGGACAGCCTGTGGGCTATTACGAAAGTGGTACGCCCGGCCAGCAGGTTTAAAAGCGCTTTTTGCACTATTTTTTCCGATTCGGAGTCCAGCGCGGAAGTGGCCTCGTCCAAAACCATCACCGCCGGGTTTTTCATTATGGCCCTGGCTATGGAAAGCCGTTGCCGCTGGCCGCCGGAGAGCCTTACGCCCCGTTCACCTATCTGGGCGCCGTACCCGTCAGGAAGCTCCATGATGAACTCGTGGGCGTAGGCGGCGCGGGCGGCGGCCTCCACCTCTTCGGCGGTGGCGTCTTGCCTGCCGTAGGCTATGTTGTTCCTCACGGTGTCGTGGAACAGGAACACTTCCTGCGTCACTATGCCTATCTGGCCCCGGAGCGACTGGAGCGTCGCGTCGCGGATGTCCACCCCGTCGAAAGCCACCGAACCGCCGGTTACATCCAGAAACCTGGGGATAAGGTTCACCAGCGTGGTTTTTCCCGCGCCGGAAGCGCCCACCAGGGCCACCATCTCCCCCTTGTTCACCGTTAGGGAAAAATCTTTTATCACGTGGGCGTTGTGGTCGTAAGCGAAACCCACCCGGTTAAAGGTAATCACGTTTTTCAACCGGGGAAGCTCCAGGGCTCCCGGTTTTTCCGTGATGGCCGGTGGCGTGTCCATCAGATCGAAAATCCGGTGGGCCGCCGCCATGGCCTGCTGGATCTTGTTGTTCACCCGGGACAGTTTGGCTATCGGGGCGTAAAGCATGAACAGGGCCGTAAGAAACGAGAAGAAGGCGCCCACGGTGGTTTGCCCGGAAATAACCTGACTACCGCCGTAGTAGATAATGGCGGCGATACCGAAAGCCCCAAGGAACTCCAGCAAGGGGCTGGACAGCTCGTTAATTTTTATGGTTCGGCGGAGGGTGTCGTAATATTCCTGGTTCTTGCCCTTGAAGCGGCCCACCTCGTAGTCTTCCATGCCGAAGGCCTGCACCACCCGCACGCCTGTGAATGTTTCGTGCAAAATGGCGGTAAGGTCCGCCAGCTTTTCCTGCGACTCTTTGGACACCACACGCAACGAGCGCCCCAGCCTCTGGATAAGGGCGCCGGACAGGGGTATCACCGCCAGGGAAACGAGGGCCATTTTATAGTCCCAGTAGAACACCACGCACAGGAGGGCCACCATGGTGAGCGATTCCCGGATAAAGTCGTAAACCACGATGGAGACAGCGTCCTGGATGACCGTCACGTCGTTGGTCACCCGGCTCATAAGCTGGCCGGTCTGCCGTGAGGCGAAAAACGACACCGATAGACGCTGGAGCCGGGAGAAGAGGTCATTGCGGATGTCCCGCACGGCCAGCTGGCCGATGGTCTGCATAATGGACGAGGCCACATAGCGGCCCACGCCCCGCACAAGGTAAATGGCCACCACCCCCAGCGGTAGCAGGGACAGCATGCGGGCGTCCTTGCTCATGAAAATGTCGTCGAGAATGGGCTGGATTATGTACGCCGCGCCACCCGACGAGGCCGAAACGGCCATCATGAAAATGGAAGCGACGATAAACCTGCTCTTATATGGCGCCAGGTATGAAAGAAGCCTGCGGTAGAGCCCCATTAACGCGGAAGCTCCATAACGGCGACCTTGCCTAGTACGGTGTTTTTCACCAGTTCCACGTCAATCTTGTCCATACAATCGAAATGGGGGCATTTCTCGGACACGCATCTTTCGCATGGCTCCACGTTGGGAACCAGCGCCGTGTCTTTAGGGCCGATGGGGCCCCACCGCTGGGGCAGGCAAACGAATATGGGGCAGTACAGCCCCACCACCGGAGTGCCCGCGGCGGAGGCCAGGTGCAGTGGCCCGGTGCTACCGGCCACAAACACGTCGAACTGCGCCAAAACGCCCGCCAGGTCCATCAGCGTCCCTTCGTTCAAATATCGCGTCACGGGGCGGCCCGATTCCGCCGCCACCCGCTCCACCAGGGTCTTTTCCCGGGGCGCCCCGGTTATCACCACGTCCATGCCCGCGTCGAAAAGTTCCCGCGCCAGCTGGGCGTACCGTTCCGGCGCCCAGTTGCGGGACGAGCCGCCGCTACCCGGATGGATACCCACAAGAGGTTTGCCTTCCAACCGCGCAAAAGTCACCGGCGAACTGGCCGGGGGTAGCACAAAAGGCACCCGCACCGGTTCCACGCCCAGCGGTTTCAGCAGGTCCAGGTTATGGTCCGCCTCGTGGCGGGTGGAGCTGGACCTGCGCTGGCGTATCCGGATATTGTAAAAAATCTGCGCCAGTTTTGTGGCCGGGCCTATCCGCGTGGGGATCCCCGCCAGATAAATCAAGGCCCCCACGGAAAAATTCGAGTATAGCGCTATGGCCACGTTGAATTTTTCCTTCTTGATCCTGTCCAGCAGAGGGAGGAACCGCCCCCTGGGTATATGGGCCGTTGGCGAATCATATTCTATCACCTCGTCCACATCGGGCCGCTGGCGCAGAAGGGGCGCCGTGTAGCTACGCGTAAGAGCGCAAATCCGCGACCGGGGGAACGCCATCTTCAGCGAAGTGAAAACCGGCAGGGAGAGCGTAACGTCGCCTATTCTGTCGGTTCGCGCCACCAGGATTCTGGGCCGGTCGGGAAGCCGGATGTCATTAGGGGTCATTGGAAGATTTTACCACGCGGCGCCGGGAAAAGCCTGCGCGGCTTTGGCCCAAGCCCTCCGTTAGTGCAGGTAACGGCCCGGCGCGCTGAAATCCAGCGACGTGTCCCTCATGGTGGAGCGGATGGCGCTCATCAGCGGGTCGGGAAACGCCTCGTCCAGCTCGTTTAAATATTTGATGGCCGACAGGCTCCACGCCGCCTCGTCCGGTGTTTCTATTATGGCGATGTTCTTGCCGCCGAACTCCTCCATCGCCATGTCCCTCATGGCGGCTAGGCCGGGGGCCACCCTCCGTTCTATGATGTTTAAAGGCCGCAGGGGGGCCATATGGTAAATGTCCAGCCCCATAAGGTCTTCCGGCAGGTCGCCCCCGGCCAGCTCTTCAATGGGCATCATGCCCGAATAGCCCACCATTTCAGGGTCGCCGACGGCGGCCAGGTAAGCGGGGGCCTTCTGGATAAGCATGTGCTCCGCCACGCATACCCGCAGAACGGCCTCTTTGCCGTCCCGCGAGGGGCCGAACACGGCCATGTCCCACCGGCCCGGGGAAAGCTCCCGCTGGCGCTGGTGGATTATGGTGCCTTCGATAACCTGGACAAGTTTTTTTTCGGCGCTGTCCCGCCGGGCTTTTACTTTTATGTTTCTCTTCATGAAACTGCTTAAATGGAACTGGCGCTGTATTATAGCTTATTAGTGGCAAACCCCATAAGGCCTTTGAAATGGAATGGCGGCGCCCGGCATTGTATAATTTGGCGGCGTGATGTTAGTCTAGAACCAGAAGAAGAAAAGCATAAGGATAACGGCGAAAACTATGCGGTACGCCCTTTTTTCGGATATCCACTCCAACATCGAAGCGTTCGAGGCCGTGCTGGCCGATATAGACCGGAATGAGGCGGACAGGCTTCTGTTTTTAGGCGATATCGTGGGATATGGCCCCAGCCCCAACGAATGTGTTGAAAAGCTACTTCATACCGCCAACCTTTCCCTGGGCGGCAACCACGACTGGGCCGTGGTGGGCAAAACCCCGGACGACTATTTCAATCCATACGCCAAACAGGCCGTGGACTGGACAGCCAGCGTCCTGCTGGACGAGCACAAGGAGTTTTTGAAACGCACCAAGGCTGTGGACCGTTTCGACGGGTTCCAGGTGGCGCATTCCACGCCGTACCGCCCGGAGGAATGGCATTACATCATGTCCCAGAAGGAAGCGCTGGAGAATTACGACAGCATAGACGGGCAGTTGTGTTTTATAGGCCACTCCCATCAACCGCTGATCCTGGAATATGACGACGCGACCCGCGTGCGGGTTTACCGGGAGAAGCAATACCAGCTAAAACCGGACAAGAAATACATCATCAACATAGGCTCGGTGGGCCAGCCGAGGGATTCCAACACCCAGGCCTGCTGGGTACTTTTCGACTCCGAGAACAGCCTGGTAACTTACAACAGGGTTCCTTACGACATCGCCGCCGTGCAGAAGAAAATGGCGGATGTGGACCTGCCCCGCTATCTTATAGACCGGCTGGCATTGGGCCGTTAAGGGCCAAACCCGATGGCCCAAATCACACCCACGGCGCTGGCGGCGGCCATCGAAGGCCAAAAGTTCCGGATGGAGCCCGTTTACGTCTTCCACGGCCCGGACTCCAAACGGATGGAAGACGCCGCCATGAGGGTGAAGGAGCTTCTTTTGCCCCTGGTGGGCGGGCCGGACAATTATTTCAGAAGCTTTAAACTGGGCGACGGGCCGGAGGAAACCACCGCTGGCAATATCGTGGCCCAGTTGAACACCATTTCCATGTTCGGCGGGGGCAAGGTGGTTTGGCTGGGGACGATTGAATCGCTGGACAAGGAATCAGACGAAATCCTGTCCGGCTATCTGTCGAATCCAAACCAGCAATGCGCCCTCATCGTCACCATCACATCGCAGACCTTTAAAAAATCAAAGTTGTTCAGCGAGGCGGCGAAATGCGGGCCGGTGGTGGAATTCACCAGCCCCAAGGGGGAGGAACTGGTGAAATGGATCCGCGCAGGCGTCCAGCGGCGGGGTTGCGCAATAACCCCCCAGGCCGCGCAAACACTGGGCGAGCTTATGGATGGGGATTTGGCGCGGCTGGAGGGGGAGATCGAAAAACTGTCGCTCTACGCTGGCGATGGGGAGGAGATAACCATGGAGATGGTGGAGTCCATGGTGGGCGACCAGCGCGAGGAGAGCCTGTGGGATTTTTTGAGGGCGGTGAGAAAACGGGACATTGTAGAAAGCGCGGGTTTGCTTGAAAACCTGTTAAACCACAACCAGCCCGCCCAGGTGATATTAAAAACGCTGACCACGGAGGTTTTGCGGCTCTCCGCCGCGCGGGACGCCAAAGTCAAGAAAGAGCCTTTCGACGCTTTTGCCGACGCCATGCCCGGCCCGGCCACCCCGTTTCAGAAAAAGTTGTTGGGCGACCTGTGGAAAGACGCCGATAAATGGCCCCAGGAACATGCCCTGAGCGCTTTGAGAGGGATACTGGAGGCCAACATGAATATGATGCTGGCCAAAGCCGGTCCGGAGGTTATATTGCCGGCGATGACGGCCAAAATGATAAAGAACGGCTGATAGCCGTTAAACGAGGCAAGGTTGACCCCTCGCCCCCGGCCAGGTAAAGCCGGAGGCCAGGCGCAAAACCTCCGGTTATTTTCCGGCGGTCGCCAGCTTTTGGGCCAGCCGGGAAATCCTGCGGGCGGCGTTATTCTTGTGGATAACACCTTTGGACGCGGCGGTCTGCAAGGTTTTCATCGCCTCTTTCAAAGCGGCGAAACCCTCTTCCTTCTGTCCGGCGTCTATGGCCGTGCGGGCCTTTTTTACGGCCGTGCGGGCGGAGGCGCGGGCCACGGTGTTGCGCAGTTTACGCTTTTTATTCTGCCGGTCCCTTTTCTCTGCGGACTTGTGATTCGGCACAGTATGTAGCTCCAGAAAATTACAAAAACAATAATTATTATTCGCGGGGCCGTAAGTGTCAACCAAAATCCGGAATTCGCGCCATGGATAAATGCTTATCTAAAGTGGAGCGTGATATAATTCCAGCCAATTTAAGGCCTTAAGGGGCTTACAAACTTATACTGGGAGGGTGGTTATGACAGCGTCTATCAGGGCCATTGTTATCGCCTGCGCGGCGGTGTTTGTTGTGGCGGGGGCGGCTTTGGCTGAGGAGAAAATATCCATAGGCGTGGACGAGTTCCGGAACGACACGCACGCCGCCTGGTGGCGTGGCGGCGTGGGGCATGAGCTTTCGGGCATGCTCTCCAACGAACTATCCTCCACCGGCAAGTTCAAGGTTGTGGAGCGCAAAAAGCTGGACTCGGTCCTCCGGGAGCAGGACCTGGGCGCCTCGGGCCGCGTGGCCCCCAAGAAGGCCGCCAAGATAGGCAAGATAACCGGGGCCGATTACCTGGTGATAGCCACCGTTTCGGCGTATGAGGAAGATGTGGCCGAGACCGGCGGCGCCATGTCTTTCGGCGGCATTTCGCTGGGCGGAAGCAAGGAAGACGCGTATATGGCGGTGGACCTGCGCGTGGTGAACACCACCACCGGCGATGTGGAGTTCTCCCGCACCATAGAGGGCAAGTCTTCCGGCGGCGGGCTGTCGCTGGGGATTTCCAAGGGCGGTTTCTCCGGCGCCTTGGGGGGCAAAGAGAAGACCCCGGCGGGCAAGGCCATCCGCGCCTGCATCATAGAGATCACCGAATACCTGGAGTGCATGATGGTGGACAAGGACTCCTGCATAGCCGATTACAAGGCCAAAGAGGTCAAGCGGAAGAAGAAGACCAAGGAGTCTTTGAAGCTGGACGAGTGACGGGAGTAAACCGGAACATGGAAAAAGGCCGTGTTGAATAAACGCGGCCTTTTCTTTTTGGGGGTATATAAAATATGGCCGCGAAAAAAGAGAGCGCTCCGTTCGCCTTTCCCAAGGAGGCTTTAACCTTCTTCCGGGGGCTTGAGAAAGACAACAGCAAAGCATGGTTCGACGCCCACAGGAAAGATTACGACCAGAATGTGCTGGAGCCCCTAAAATTCATGGTGATGGCTTTGGGCGCCCGGCTGGGCGGTAAAAAACTGCCGGGGCTAAATGCCGACCCCAGGGTGAACGGCTCCATTTTCCGCATAAACCGCGACACCCGGTTTTCCAAGGATAAAAGCCCCTATAAAACCCACGCCGGGGCATATTTATGGCTGGGCGGGCGGGAGAAACTACGCGCTTCCGGGCTATATTTCCAGATGGACGCGCGTCAAGTTCTGATAGGTTGCGGGATATACCTGATGCAGGAACCGGAGCTTTCCGCATACCGCAGGAACGTGGCGGAAAAAATGGGTGGCAAACTTTCGGTGGCGCTGAAAAAGGCTGTGGATGCGGGATTTACCGCCGGTGGCGAGGCTTTGAAAAAAGTTCCTGGCGGGTTCGATCCGAACCATAAACACGCCGCTCTTTTAAAACAGAAAGGTTTTTTTGTGACCAGGGAATATCCCGCCGCCATGGCCACAAAGGGGGACTTGATTGCGTTTCTGGCGAAGGAATTCACCCCGGCGCTGGATTTCGTGAAGGTCATGCACGCCGCCACCATGTGACATTATGGCGGCTTTAGATTGTCAGGGCATGGCCCCCTCGAAAACCAGGGTTTCCAACGGATTTCTTTGGCTCGGTTTTTCCCGCTCCCGCAAATCCGGCGGCAAGGCAGACGCGTCGCCATATCTCCCCACGGCTATGGCGCATCCCATATCGTACCCGTCGCGGGGAACGTTAAGCTCACCGTAGGAGCGCTCCACGTCGAACCCGGCCATGGCGTGGGCGTACATCCCCATTTTCCGCGCCTGCAACGCCAAAGACATCCAGGCCGCGCCCGCGTCCAGCATGTGGCTACGGTTGGGTTTGCCGTTGTGGGCGAAAATCTTGCTGGACGCGACGAATATCAGTGCCGAGGCGTTCTTCGCCCACACTTTGTTGCCTTCGGTTAGAAGGCCCAGAAGCTTGCCGAACCCGTTTTCATCGCGCATTGCATAGATAAACCTCCAGGGCTGTTCGTTGAAACAGGATGGAGCCCACCGGGCCGCTTCGAACAGGGTGTAAATCTCTTCCCGGGTGATGGGCGCGGGCTCCATAGCCCGTGGCGACCAGCGGTCCAGAAACATGGGGTCAATCGGGTAACCGGCCTTGCGTTGATTTTCGATCGGGCTCATGGGCGGCTCACCTCCCTTTTATGCTGGCCATATATTTCATATTTTATAGTACTATTCCGCGCCTGTCAGGGTTGGCTTGTTATCCTGTTATAAGGATATTCATAAATAGGGTAGTGTCCCGGTTTGAAAGTTCAGGGGAGATTCTTCACTTACGCTCAGAATGACAATATAAAAGCCGTTGATAACATTGTCATCCTGAGAGAAGCGCAAGCGAAGTGAGGGATCTGTCTATTATTTATTTGAGATTCAAACTGATACACCACCATAACCGGCCCCTACTGGCGGTGGCGGTTCAAAAAGCCTTAGAATTAGCGGATGGAAAAATCTCGGCTTGATCCGTTCGTCTCGACGGCCCTGAGGGTTATCAAAAAACACGGCATGGTAAAACCCGGCCAGCGGGTGTGCGTGGCCCTCTCCGGCGGGCCGGACTCTGTGGCGCTCCTGCATGTATTGGCGGGATTGGCCGGGGCGCTGGACATCGCGCTGAAAGCATGCCATTACGACCATGCCCTTCGTCCATCATCGGTGGACGACGCCGCTTTCGCGCGGAATTTGGCCGCTGAGATGTCCATGCCCTTCGCCGCGGAAAGAAACCAGTCTCCAAAGCCGTATAAGGCAATTCAGGACACGGCCAGGAAATGGCGTTACGGTTTTTTCGAAAGGTTGGTGGACGAGGGGTTCGCCGACGTAATCGCCACCGGCCACACAAAAGACGATAACGTGGAGACAGCCCTGATGCGCCTTCTGCGCGGCGCAGGGCCGGGAGCCTTCGGCGGCATCCCCCCCGCCCGGGGGCGGTTCATCAGGCCCCTTATAGAAACCCGCAAGGGTGAGATTCTGGATTGGCTTGCCATAAACGGTCATAAATGCGTTCAGGACCCGACCAACGAAGGGGACGATTATCTGAGAAACCGTGTGCGGCATCATCTGGTTCCGGCGCTATTATCGGTGGAGCCATCGGCGGTGGAGGCGATATCCAGATTCATGGGGATCGTTAAAAGCCAGAACGAGGTGATAGAGTCCATCGCCGCTGAAAAGCTTCAGCGCGTCATCCTGCGCAAGAAAGACCCTGTGACGCTGGACGCTGGCGCATTATCCCTGGAGCCGGAAGCGGTTCGAAACTGCGTCATCCGGCTGGCGGCATCCATGGCCGGGCTGGACATTACACAACTGGCTATCACTCATGTGGAAGCGGTGGCCCATCTGGTTATGTCTCGAAAACTGGGTTCATACACATCGTTGCCGGGGGATTATCAGGCCAGGCTGGATCACGGCGGGCTTCATATCGCGCCAAAAAGCGCGAAACCCGCGATGGGGCCGATACCTTTCACATTCCCGTTAATCGCGGAAGTTTCCGGAAAGCCGCTATTGGTTCGAAGCCCGGCCGGGCCGGAGGCGGCGCAGGTTATCAATCCACCGGCGGTTCCCGAAGGGGCGGTGTTCAGATTGCGGATGACGGGCGATTACTTGAGACTGCCCAACACGACCGGCCGCAAAACTCTAAAAACGTTCCTGATAGACAGGAAAGTTCCTTTAAGTGAGCGGGAGCAGATGCCCGTATTGGCCGTGGGTAGCCAGATACTTTGGGTACCGGGAAATTTTATGGCGGCGGAGGTTAAATTCACCGGCGCCGGAAGCCCAGCGGAAATTTGTTGGGGATGAGTTGGCCAAACGCTCACCGGTAATATTGTTCCAGTTATTGAACAAATCCCCGTAAAGCTGTTTTCGCGGTAAAGTTGACTTTTTTTCCTGGGCAAATTAAACTTTCCTGCTTGCGCGCCACGCATAAGGTTCCACGACGACGCGGGTTTCTTTCCCCATTCCGCCGGTTTTCGCCGCTTTAAAAAGGCGGTGGTTGCGAAGGAAGGGCGCCAGCGCGGCCGCGGGATCGCTATGGATGAGGCGCCGGTGGTTACGGTTGTCTTATAGTTAAAAACTTTACCGGTTCTACTAGGAGGGTTCCCATGGGCAAGGTCTTGGAAGGCCCCGGAATGGAGTTGTTCAACAAGTGGGGCATATACACCCCGCGTCACGTTGTCATCTCCTCGCTGGACCAGATTGATTCGCTGGTCCATTCCAACAAATGGATGCGCGAATGCAAGATGGTGGTGAAAGCTCACGAGGCCATCGGCTCCCGCATGAAGCTGGGGCTTGTGAAAGTTGATTTGGATATTGATGGCGCCATGGCCGCCGCCAAGGATATCCTGGGCAGGGACGTGAACGGCCTCATCATATCCCAGGTGATCATCTCCGAAATGATACCGCACAAGGAAGAGTACTACCTTGCGGTAAAATCCACCCGCGAGGGCGCCGAGATACTGATGGCCAAGTTCGGCGGCATCGAGGTGGAGTCCAACTGGGACAAGGTGAAACGCACCTTCGTAGAGGTGGGCGACAAGGCCACAGACGATCAGCTGGAGAAACTGGCCAAAGAGGCCGGTTTTACCGGGGAGATGGTGGAGAAGATGAAAAAGTTCGCCTCCCGCCTCTTCGAGTGTTACGACAACGAGGACGGCTCCTACATGGAGATAAACCCTCTTACCATCAATCCCGCCGATGGCAAGCTTTGCGCCCTGGACGCGGTCATCCTGCTGGATAACGACGCCAGGTTCCGCCATTCGGACTGGAACTTCTCTTTCGCCTCGGAGTTCGGCCGGGCATACACCGACAACGAGAAGACCATAATGGAGATAGACAGCCGCGTGAAGGGCTCGGTGAAACTCATCGAGATCCCCGGCGGCACGGTGGCGCTGTTACCAGCGGGCGGCGGCGCATCGGTGTTCTATTCCGACGCGGTGATAGCCACCGGCGGCTCCATAGCCAATTACGCGGAGTATTCCGGCGATCCCCCCGCGTGGGCGGTGGAGGCGCTGACGGACAAGGTATGCTCCCTACCCGGCATAAAGCACATCATAGTGGGCGGCGCCATAGCCAACTTCACCGACGTGAAGGCCACCTTTACCGGCATTATAGCGGGTTTCCGGAAGGCCAAAGAGGAAGGCAAGCTCAACGGTGTGAAGATATGGGTCCGCAGGGGCGGCCCCAACGAGGCCGTGGGGCTGGAGTACATGAGGAACCTGGCCGACGAGGGTTTCGACATCCACGTGTACGACCGTTACACTCCGCTTACCGACATCGTGAAGTTCGCTTTGCAAGGGGAGGGCAAGTAAGCCGATGAGCATTGTCGCCGACGAGAATACCAGGGTAGTGATCATGGGCGGGGTGGCCGGCGTGAACGCCGCCAAGCGCATGGCGGAGTTCTGCTACCTCAGCTCCATACCATATAACGTAACGGCGTTCGTTTATCCGCCGGACGCGGGCAAGACCGCCGAGATAAACTACGGCTCGCAGTTCCTGGCCGTGCCGATATACAAGTCGGTGAAAGAGGTCACCGACAACCATCCGGAGACGAACACGGCGCTGGTGTACATCGGGGCCAACCGCGCATACCAGGGCTGTATGGAGGCGCTGGAGAACGAGAAGATAAAGTTCGTCTCCATGATCACCGAAGGGGTGCCGGAGCGGGACGCGAAGCTTCTCATAAAGAACTCCCGCAAGCTGGGGAAGGTGCTAAACGGCCCGTCGTCCATAGGCGTGCTGTCCGCCGGGAAATGCCGGTTGGGCGTTATCGGCGGCGAGTACAACAACCTGAAACTCTCCAAACTTTACAGGCCCGGCTCTTTTGGCGTAATCACCAAGTCCGGCGGGCTTTCCAACGAGATCATGTGGCTGTGCTCCCAGTTCGCCGATGGTATTACAACCACTATCGGCGTTGGCGGCGACGCTTACCCCGTCACCGATTTTATCACCTACCTCGACATGTTCGAGAACGACCCGCAGACCAAGGCGGTGGTGATCGTCGGCGAAATGGGCGGAGACCTGGAAGACAAGGCGGCTGAATGGTACGCGGCGAAACCGCGCCGGATAAAGCTTGTGGGTGTGGTGTCGGGTTATTGCCAGGAACACCTGCCCAAGGGCATGAAGTTCGGCCACGCAGGCGCGAAGGAAGGCATGCACGGGGAAGGCTCGGCCCGTTCCAAGAGCGACAAGCTCCGGAGAGCCGGGGCCATCGTGCCCCCCACTTTCGGCGACCTGGGGGCCACCATAAAGCAGGTTTACGAAGACCTGAAAGCCACCGGCCAGATAAAGGAGATCGACGAGATTCCCGCCTCCCGGCTACCCGACCTTCCCAAGAGGGCCGAGGACGCCATAAAGGAAGGCGACATCATGGTACAGCCCCTGTTCAAGACCACCATCTCCGACGACCGGGGGGACGAGCCGCTCTACTGCGGTTACGCCGCTTCCGAGCTTATCGAGAAGGGGTACGACATTACGCACATCATCGGCCTGCTGTGGAACAAGAAGCTGGTGAGCGACAAGGAAGCGGAGATAATCAAACGCATCCTCATGCTGGCGGCGGACCATGGCCCCTGCGTCTCCGGCGCGCTGGGCACGATCATAGCCGCCTGCGCGGGCATCGGCCTTTCGCAGTCCGTGGCGGCGGGGCTTATCATGATCGGGCCCAGGTTCGGCGGCGCGGTGACCGACGCGGCCAAGTATTTCCGTTTCGGGCTCAATAGCTATCCCAACGACATCCCCGGCTTCCTGGCCCATATGAAGCAGAACGTGGGCCCGGTCCCCGGTATCGGCCACAGGGTGAAGTCCCTTAAAAATCCCGACAAGCGGGTGCAGGTGCTCAAGCAGAGCGTAAAAGAGCTGGGGCTTAGAACCCCCACGCTGGATTACGCGCTGGCGGTGGAGGCCATCACCACCACGAAGAAGGATAACCTTATCCTGAACGTGGACGGTTGCATGGCCTGCGTGCTGGTGGACCTTGGGTTCCCGGAAGAGTCGCTGAACGGGTTCTTCGTATTGGCCCGCACCATCGGCATGATCGGCCACTGGACCGACCAGAAACGCGAAGGCGGCAGGCTTATCAGGATGTATAACTACCTGGTGAACTTCGCCACCCCCCGCAGGCGGGAAGTGCCCAACAGGAAGTAACTTCCAAGGCTGGCGCTTTTGACGGGCGCCAGGTTGAATCGCAAAAAGCCGCCGGAAAAAATCCGGCGGCTTTTTGTTGGTGGTGTCTCAGTTTGAATCTCAAATAATAGACAGATCCTTCACTTCGCTTGCGCTTCGCTCAGGATGACAATGTGATCAACGGCTTTTATATTGTCATTCTGAGCGTAAGTGAAGAATCTCCCCTGTACTTTCAAACTGAGACACTACCTTTTTGTTTGTCAATTTGACATGTAGTGAGCCAAGTCTTACATTAAAGTTGAGGGTGAAAGTAGAGGACAGCCGGAGGCAGGAACCCCGAGAGGTCAGGGGTGGCCGGAAGAAGCAAAACATCTAATTGTCAAAGTAACCCTCGTTTCGAGGCGCGCGGACGGGCATCATGGTCCGGCCCCGGTTGGGGCTTATAAGGCCGTCCTTGTAGGCGGCGGAAGAGAGCATTGATGGGGGTCGTCCGGGAGCCTCGATTGTTTTTTATTCCGCTTACAGTTCATCTAGCAGGCATATTTATATTCTAAGGCATGTATATCTCAATTTGAGAAAAGTTGAGATGAAATTGAGATAATAGCCGCCGGATAAACGCTAAAAGCCACCCCGTTGATATATAATGGTTTCTCGCTGTGGGCGCGGTTTTCTAATTCGCCGTCACCACCACGAAATCCTGGTCGCTGTCCGTACCGTCGTCCACCACCAGGCGCATGGTGTATGTGCCAGCCACGTCCGGGTACAGGAACGCCGTGTGCGACGAAGTGTCGCTTACCGTAGCCGCGGTGGAGGTGGATGGCTGGCTGATCAGCGTCCAGGTGTATCGCAGATTGTCCCCGTCGGCGTCATAGCTCAGAGAGCCGTCAAGGATAGCCACATCGGGGGCGGTAACGGTCAGGTCGGCTCCGGCCTGGGCCACGGGCGGGTGGTTGGAATCCGTACCTTCGATGGACACCGTGTAAGATTCCACCTCGCTAACCGCGCCGCCGCTGTTGGTAACCTGGAGGGAAACCAAATAATAGCCCCCTTTATCGGCGGTGAAGGATGTAATGGTGGATGTGGCTGAACCCAGCGCCGCCACGCTCCCCCTGGGGGGCTCCAAAGTCCACGCGTATGTAATGCTTTTGGCCTGCGGGTCGTAGCTGTAAGAGCCGTCCAGGGTTATCTGGGCGCCCACCTTGGACACTCCGCCATCCACGGCGAACACCGCCTTGGGGCTGGTGTCCGCCACGGGGGGATTCAAGGTTTCGTTTATCTTGTTTTCCAGGCCGCACCCGGCCAATGACAGCGTCATCGCCATAACCGCCGCCAACAGTTTATTTTTTACGGGCTCCATATAACTTGTCATCCTCCGATCGGCGTCGAAATATTCTTGTCAGTTCCAGTCACTAAAAAACCCCTCTCAACGGCGGACAACCCGACATTAAAAGCTCCAGCCATGGCCATAAGCCACCGGGCGGCCAGGCTGGCCTGCCGGGCGATATTTTTCGGGTCTTCCCCCTCGAAGTTTTCCTGCCTTCGCCGGTATGTGTAAATCAGGGGGCTTACCGCGTCGTATGTTCTGGCCATAATTCCCGCCTGTGTATCAATCCTCTGGATCGTTTCCGCCATTTTCGCCGGATCCATGGAGTTTTTTCCAACGTCCCCTTTCACAATTGAACCGGTGATAGAGACAGTCTCCTCCGCCAGCGTTATTAACTTTTCGGCGCCTTCCCTCGCGCGGTTTAGCCATATTTTCAATTGTTCCCCGTCTGGAGCCTTAAACCGCTCCTGCAGTTTTAATACGGCGTCGTTGAACAAACCGGAACCAGAAGCAATCTTCTCCGGCGAATCCCAATGCCCAAGCCCTTGCAGGAACAGTGGTTCATACAAATAGGCGAATAGTTCATATTTATCCATGGGGTATTTTTTCAGCGGGACAAACTCCACCCCGCCGCTTTCCCCCAATGAGCTTGCATAAAGTCTGACTCGGCCGAAAAGGCCCGCCGCATCCAGAGGCGCGCCCGACTTTGTAATAGCGCTTTCACAGACAGCCGTCACATCTTCCGCCGTAATGTATTTAAGGCATGAGTAATGATCACACGTAGCCTGGTGGGAGCATGGGGCGCAAGGGATGTCCGCCTGAAGCGCCATAGCCCCGGCGCAATAAGGCCCTGTTTCCTCGCAACGGGCGTGGACGAAGAACAGCGACACGATGGGCGTGCCTAATGCGGCGGCGATGTGCATGGTGCCGGTGTCGTTGGTGACCAGGAGGTTTATGTGTTTGACCCACGCCACCAATTGGGGAAGGCTGGTTTGGCCCATGAGATTTACGGCCGGGTATTTCATAGTTGAGGTAATTTCGTCCCCCAGTTTTTTCTCCTGGGCGGCGCCGAAAAGGACAATTTTGGCGCCATACTTTTCCGCCAGCGCATCCCCCACCTTCGCGAAATTCGCCGGTTCCCATCGCCTCTCCTCCCGGCTGGCCCCGGCTTGCAACCCTATTACGATCTGGCCGGGTTTGATGTCATGAATGACCATCTCCGCCTTTACAGACTCATCAACGGAAGTGTCCGGATTCAAGTGGAGCCTTGTACCGGCGGAAGGCTCCACCCCGGCGCCGCGCATGTACATGTCCACCAGGTTGAACCGGTTGTACCGGCGGAAGGCCAAAAACGCGGTGAAATATACAAGCCACGGGTTTTTCACCAGCCGCTCGCCGCGCGGTGTGGAAAGGAACCCCCGCACGTCCGGCGCGCCGATGAGCATGGAAAGCACCGCGGATATTTTTGAATGGCTGAGGTTGATTATGATGTCGAACCCGCGCTCCATAAGGTTATGTATGAGCCCGTCCAGATATTCGTACAGCGCCAGAACGTCCAGTTCCTCGCCGCCGCCGGGCGCGCCAAACCCATGGATGTCGAAAGTCACCAGCTCGTCTATGCCGTCGACAAACTTTAATATTCCAGCGAACCTGTCGTTGGCCAGCATGGTTATCCTGCAACCCGGCTCCTTCTCCCGCAGGCCACGGATAAGCGGAGTGGTCTGGATGAGGTCCCCCATCCGGGTAAGGTTTAACACAAGGATGTTTCTGCCCATGGGTTATCCCTGTGACGCTATTTGATCAATAATCACGAACAACGCCTCCGGCCTGGACAAGGCCCCTTCGCCTCGAGCTATGGAGCCCATCACCTTCTTTAGCGACAGGTTCCCCTGTCCCGCTAAAGGCGCCAGGAATTCTTTTAACCCCGGGCTTTTGGACCGGGCGATGATGGAATCCACGTCGTTTTTCCCCCGGAGCGCCGCCCGGGCGTTTTCGATACGCGCCTCCTCCCTTGGGATAACAGCCGCCATCATGGACGCCAGCCGGTTTTCGAATGTATGCTCCCGCAATACACGGCGCATGCCGGCTGTGGCCACGGCATGGCGCTCTTCGGGATGGGCCAGGTAATAGGCTATCTTCTCCCGCAGGTCCTCCTGCGAGGAGAAGGTTATAAGCTCCTTGCCGGTTTCGAACATTTCCGGGAGTTCGTCCCGCTCGTCCACAAGCTGGAACGCCCCGCAGGCGCATATCTCGTAAACCCGGGGATTGACGAAATCGCGGATGGCGTCTATCCCCGTGTTGGAGATGGAGGAGTGGAGGTTTAAATTTATTTGCGTACCCCTGAATATTTTTACGTACTCTTCCGGAGTCATCCGCCGGTTGGCGTTTTGGACACGGGCGCCAAGTGGCGTGGAAAGGTTCCACTCGGTGCCCCATATTTTCAGCGGCAGGTCCAGCAGACCAGCGAAGAAACCCTGCCGGTTTGGATAGCCCGCGCCCATAAAAGAAACCTGCGCCCCATATTGCGCCGCTTCCTCCGGCGAAAGGGGGGCGGGTTTGTGAACGTAGGGGTCCGCCGCCTGGGGAATGTACTTGGCGAAAGGCGCCCCGGCCTGCGTGACCATGTCCAGAAACTCCCCCTTTTGCAGGGTGAAGAAATAGTCATAATGCGGGGCCACCAGCCGCCAGTAAGGGATAACCCGGTAGTTCTCCACGAACCAGAACATCACCGGAATTCCCAGCGCTTTGAGTTTTTCTATGCCCGCCGGGGCCAGCGGAGCCTGGGCCATCACAAGAATAAAGTCAGGCTTCCAAAAATCCGCCCGGGCGGCCACCCGTTCCGCCAGGTAATTGTTGAACATGGCTTTTAGCGTCTGCCGGTGCGAGGCGTTGCCGGTTACCTCGTCTATCCCGAAAAGTTCACCGGCTTTTGGGGTGTGGTCCACAAAATCCACGTCGAATCCCAGCTCCCGCAAACCGCGGACGCAGGAAACCGCAGTGGGCACAGAGCCGCCGTAAACCGGGCCGACAACCATCACCTTGTATCGCCTATGGGCGTTTACGGCCCTTGAATAGAACGGTTCGTGGAGCAACTGGCGTTCTTTGGCGAACATTCTGGCCACAGGCTCCAGGTCGAGCCATGCGGCGTTTTTATAATCCAAGGTTTTAGCCAGTTCCCGGAACTGGTCCGGCGTAACGGGCGTAACCCGTTCCAATACCGCCGAGAGATCCCGATGTTCAAACGCGCTCCTTAAAACATCGAGCGATGGCTCGATAACATAAACCTGATCGGCCAATTCTCCGGCGCGGGCGAGATGATACCCGAAGCCGAACCCGAACACGGCCAGCGTTCCGGCTTTGCCGCCATCGGGCTGGATGAACAGTTCGGCTTCTTTTTCGGGATGGTAGGCCGAATGGATGAACACGCCATCCCTTTTCGGCACAGGCTGGCCCGATTTGCCCACCACGATTTCCAGCGGAGCCCCAGAGGGCATTTGCGCCAGCGTCTGCGCCAGCGCCGGGTTTTTTGCGCCCAGGGCTTTAAGGTTCCTTTCATAATTACCGTTCATTGTCCGGCCCCTCCCTCCCGCGCGCCGCTGATGGACCTGATGGCCTGGCTGACGGACTTGTCGAACTTGGCGGCGATCTCGTAAATTTCGGTGAAAAGCGCGCGGTACGCCTCCAGGCTCATGGTGAACCGGTCCTTTTTATTCTCCAGCGCCTCGCTTTTGCGGCGGATGTTCTCCACCCTGTCCAGGGCGCTTTCCACGGCGAACCGGTTCAACTCCGCGAACAGCGACTTTTCCAGGATTTCCCTGGCCAGGTTTTTTACCTCGCCCATGGCGCTGTCGGCCTTGGAAATGGAGAGCTCATCGGTAATATACGAAATGGCGGATTTCAGCGCATTCATCCCTTTCCCGCAGATGGACTTGGCGGCGCGAGCCTCCTCCCTGGCGGAATGCAACGCTTCCGCCACCTCTTTCTCCCTGGCGCCCGTCATGGTGAAATCCATGCAGGCCAGCGCCGGTTCCCCGCCGCCCGGCTTGCCGTGCCGCGCCACAACCTCCGCCATGGAAACCGGGGAAGCTCCCTGAATGGGCGTTCCCCCCTCGGTGGCGTTAAACACCGGTTGGTCCACGCCTAAGATGACAAGCTCGAACCATTGCCGCCATGCCTCCATTTTACCCAACGCCAGGGCCTCTCTTCCAAACAGGTCAACCACCCCGGTGGCTCCGGCTACGATGGCGTCATCCAGCCGGGTGTTCAGCCCGGCCCGCGTCTCGGTCTCATAAAGCGTTCCTTCAGCGTGGGTGGCGCGGGTGGAGTAACAAAGGTCCTGCCCGATCAAAACCACCGGCGAGCATCCCATTTTCACCGCCAGGTCGAACGCAGACGTGGCCACCGAGCCGCCAGCCCGCACCGAGCCCAGCTCGCCTATGACCGTTTCCAGCCATTCCACCAGCGGGTAGGTATAGCCAGTGAACACCATGGGGCCCTCGTGCTCTTTAACGATTTGCGGAAAGGATACGGGGTTAAACGCCATTAACGTGTCCGGCAATTTCACCCCCTTTAAATGCAGGTAATTGTTGAACTGGGAATCCAGGGACACCACAATATCGGGCGTGATTCCCGCGGACAAAAGGGCCCTGACGGCGGTATCCACCGCAATAATCACCCCCCGCCCCTTCAACGCGCCCAGCCACCAGATGTTTTTCGACAGTGACGGCCCTGCGGCCACCACCACCCCGGGCATTCCGGAAAAACGGCCGAAAAGGCTCATCACCGGCGCTGATTTGATGATTGCGGGCAGATTTTCCAACACGTTGTCCCGCCAGCTGTCATCCATTTGCGCCAGGGTGGCCGCGTTTTGCCCGCCCATCTTCATAAGGTGGGAAATCCGGTCTTTCACTTCGTTGAAATATTCGATATAAAGCGGGGCCGACCATGGGTTTTCGATCACCGAACAATCGGTGATAGTGAACACCGAAAGCTCCGACTCGGCCTTTATAATAGTGGCCGCGTGGGGTTTTTCCCCCACCGCAAGACATACCTTAGGTTGCCTGAACGCTTTTGAAAAATCCTCCTCGGCGATGACGGCGGCGAAAAGGTCTATGTCCGGCTCGATGAGCAGAACAAAAGTCTGCGGCCCGGTGCGCTCCACAATTTCGGCGAACAACCTGCCCGAGCCCAACCCCAGCGCCGCCACCATGCGGGACATGGAAAGGGCTTCACCCATGGAGTCCAGATGGGGTTTGCCCAGGTCGGGCATGGTAAGCTTCCCCTCACCGCCCGGGGCGTTTACTGTTATCAAAACCCGCCGCCCGGCTCCCTTTTCACGGGTTATCCTGGGTGACGGGGCAAGAGACTCCAGCCGTTCGGCCAATGCCTTGTCCCGCTCCCTGATGGCCGCCAGGTTCCGCTGAAACACGCTTTCCTGTTTTCCGTTCATCTAACCGGCTTTCTTAAGTCTCATGGGCCGCTGTGAAAACATTGTTCCACGCTCCGGTGAACTTTTCGATCGGGAATCTTTCCGCCACCGAATTCCTGGCGTTTGCGCCCAGCGTCCTGGCCAGCGTTTCGTCACCCAGCAAAACCGCTATATGTTCCCGGAGCGATTCCACGCTCTCCCCCACCAAACCATTATGCCCGTGGATGATGATTGACGCGGGATGTTTTAAGGCCACCACCGGCATCCCGGCGGCCATGGCCTCCAGCAGGGCCATATTGTGGCCATCCTCGTAAGGGTGACAGGTGGTGTGGAGAAAAACCCGGTATCTGGAATAATAATTCAAAAGTTTTTCGTAGCTCTCCGCCGGGGCCACTCCGGGAATGGAGGGGTTGAATCCCAGCAGAAGGTTCTCGAAACCCTCCACGGCCTGTTGCGAGGTTTCGTAGCCCAACATGAAACCCCGTTCCTTGAAATAACTGGCCACCCGCAAAACGCCCTTTATATCGCCTATGTAAGGGCCGAAATCCAAAACGTTTATTCCGGGTCCTATCACTTCCCCCCGGCCAAACCCCCAATCATCCATTTTGGATTTGGAGACAAACACCAAACGATCCGCCGCCTGGGCCAAAGGAGCTACCTTGTCCAGGTAATCCGCCCGGCTTACCGTATCGGCGCCGCTTTTTAGCTCCGCCGCCAATTTATTGTGGAATAAAAGTATTTTGCGGGTTTTGCTGTTTGCGACCCGCGCCATGTCAGCGAAATTGTGGCAGAGGATAACCGAATAAGCTCCTTCATCCATACGTTGAACAGCGGCAGGCCAGTCCACCATAGTGGCGCGCGCGGGCAAGGGGCGCAACCGCACGTCCCAGTGCCTGCCGCCATTTCTGCCCAGGTCCGGCCGCGCGATGTCGAATGTATGGCCGGTCTTGAGCAACATGGCGATGTAAGGCTCGTGCCAGTTGAAAGTCAGCATCCTCGTTTCCATTTGGCCCCTGTTATACCAGCGGTTTCCGTCATTATTTTGACGGTACCATGAAACAGACATCCGGGAAATTTAAGTAGCAACGAATGTGCCTTTTGAGAAACCTGGCGAACCTGGCATGTTTGAAAAAGGTGAAAAAGTTGAAAAAGCCCATCTGGCCGGCCCGGCCCGTTTTCCACCGGAAGAAAAGCGCTCAACGGAAGGCCCCAGGCGGCCCAAACGCGCAATTGCCGTGTAGATAATTAACACCGGCTTTGCGTGTTCTGGTTTATAATTTCAAAAAATCAGGGGTTCATCACTTTTCCAATGAAACTGGAAACTCGGTTTGCGGCCATCATCGTGGTGTCCACGGCGCTTGCCGTCCTTCTCACCAACACCATTTTGACATCCCGGCTAAAGGCGGATTACCAGGCCACAGCCAGAAAAGAGGCCCGGGAAAAAGCCCTGTTGGTGAGGTACGGTCTGCTTTCCACAATGATGAGCACCAACGATTATGACGAGATAGACCGGATAATCAACTTCCTTAAGAGCGGCCAGAATTTCAGCTTCCGCATGGTGCGTTCCAAGCATGTGATAAAGCAACACGGCATCCGCAGGGGTGAGATTCCCAAAAGCGTTGAGGAAGAAGATGCCCTGCGCGACGGGGAGATTAAAGAGATACTGGAGTCTGACACAAGGCTCAAATTCATCTACCCGTTCATTACCGACGAGCGGTGCGGAGCCTGCCACATGGGGCTGGACGGCAAGCCTGTGCCCGCCGGAATGGTGAACGGTGCGGCGGTGATGGAGTTCGACCTTACCGGGCGCAAGATGGCCACCGAGGCGCTGGCCGGGCAGGTGGCGCTGGTGGTTTCAGTCATCCTTGTGGCCATGGCCGCGGTGATGATTATCCTCATCCATAAAACCGTGGTGTCCCCCATAAAGAGCATCGCCAGCGCCATCACCGGTTTCCAGGAAGAAAGATTCAACGTGGACCTGCCCGCTTATTCCACCACGGAAATCAAGATCATGGCCGACGAGGTGCGGGCGGCCGCCCTCCTGCTTGCGGAGAGGAAAGGGCGGCGTGAGCTGGAGATAAAAGAGGAGCGGGAACGGAACACGGAGGCGCGCAAGTTCATCATGAGCCGCGCCCAGGATTTGGGGATAGACTGCAACTCCAAGCTGACCGATGTGATAAACAGCCTGGCGGCGGTGGTGGATGCGGGCGAACAGACCGTGCAAATGTCCAAGGCGCTAAAATACATGGTGAGCGAGGAGAGCCGGTTCATGTTGCCCAACGACCTTGCCACCATCCCGGCCGTGTCATCGTATCTATCCAACATCGTTGACGCCGATCATATACAGAAACGGGCCATTGAGCTTACGCTGGACGAAGCCCTGGGCAACGCCATAATCCACGGCAACCTGGAAATACCCTCCTCCCTGAAAGACGACGATCTGGACAGCTACTCCGAGCTTATCGCGGAGCGTTCCGGTCAGGAGCCTTACGCCTCGCGGCGTGTGGAGGTGCAATTCGCCATGAAGGGGAAAGATGCCCGGTTCAGGATCCGCGACGAGGGCAAGGGTTTCAACTGGCGCAAAGCTTTGGGTGAAGAAACGGATATCGAGTCCATCCACGGCAGGGGCGTGATGATAATGAGGGCCATGGCAACCTCCCTGGAGTTCAACGCGGAAGGCAACGAGATCACGCTGGTGTTCGACCTGGGGAAACAGGCGTCGGCGTAACGGCCGGTCAGCGGGCCAGTTGCGCCGTCATGGTCTCGGCCAGGGCGTCCTGAGCTTCCTCCCATTGGCCGATAACCTCGGTCCACTCAATTTCCACACCCGGATGGGCGGCCCGCAGGCGTTCCGCTATCTTCGGGAAATCATTGGCCGAATGGGCGCCCACGGCGAGAAACATGGGGATAACGGTGATCCGGTTTAATCCCTTGGCCGCCATGGAGTCCACCACATCGTGGATCTTCGGTTCGCAATCCTGAAGGAACGCGGCCTTCACCAGCGCGCCGGGCAGGCGGGAAGCCATTTTCTTCTCCAGCGCCATGAAAGGGGATTTCCACCGGGCGTCACGACTGCCATGGGCGAAAAGCACAAGTCCGCTGGAAGGTTTTTTTACCATGCTCAAACGTCTATCACGTTGTCGTCTTCAGGTTTGCCGCCGGGCTTGTGATCGCCGGGGAACCCGGTGAAATGAAACTGGCCCGGCCCGTGGGATACGAAAACGGCGCCTTTCATCTGACGCGTCACCCAGCGCAGGAACAGCGGACGGATCAGGGCGCGCGTCCACGGAATCACCAGAAACAGCCCGAAGATATCGGTCATGAACCCTGGCGCCACCATCAGCGCGCCGCCCAGGATTATCAGCGCGCCGTCCAAAAGCTGGCTTGCGGGAACCTGCCCCGCCTGGGTGGCCATGAAAAATTCCTTTAGGGTTTTCAAACCCTGTTGCCGGGCGAACCATGCCCCCAGCGCCCCGGAGATCAACAGCAGGGCCACCGTATCCAGCGCGCCGATGCGTTGGCCGATTTTAATGATCAGCCACAACTCGATGATAGGCGTTACGGTGAATAGAAGGAAAAGTTTAAACAACATGTTTTACTGGCAGGCTTGCCGCTCCTCCTCGTTTAGTGAGGCGATACGGTCTTCAAGATCCCTGGCTTTCACGATGTCATTTTCCTTCTTTGCGGCTTCCAGGTTTTTGCGTATCATTACCCGGGCGTCCCCCGCCCTTCGCCTCACCGACAAGCATTCCCGGCTCTGGTTTTTATCGGTGTCGCCGCCGTTTGATTGGCCGCCAATCTCCCGGATGGCCCCGCCGCCCCGCTCACCGGAGGAGACCAGCGATTCCTCGATGTTGTCCAGCGCCTCTATGCCCAGCTCGAAATAATGGTTGGCGATAAGGGCTATGGTCAGCGCGCCCAGAAGGTAGAAGAAGATTTCCTTGATGTCCACGGTTCAACTCACAAAGAATATTCTAAATATAACATACCCGTCCGGCGCAGGATTTATCGGTGGTGTCCCAGTTTGAATCTCAAATAACAGACAGATCCTTCACTTCGCCTGCGCTTCGCCCAGGATGACAATGTTATCAACGGCTTTTATATTGTCATTCTGAGCGTAAGTGAAGAATCTCCCCTGCACTTTCAAACTGAGACACTACCGGTTTATCAGGAGCCCCGGATGCGCCCCCGGAGCCGTTTGGTGGCCATTTCCAGATCTTCGGCCCCGAAAATGGCTGATACCACGCCAATCTTCCGCGCCCCAGCCATAACCACTTCACCGATGTTTTCCATGGTTACGCCACCCATGACCGTGAATGGAATACGGATGGCCCCCGCCGCCGCCCGTTTAACGGCTGAGAGGCCGATGGCCGTGGCGCCGGGCTTGGTGGGGGTTGGGTATATTGGCCCGAGGTTGACATAAGAGGCTCCGGCAGACTCCACCCCCAAAGCCTCTTCAATGGAATGAGATGACCCGCCTATGATGGCCTTAGGCCCCATCACCCGCCTCGCCGCCGTTATGGGCATGTCTTCCCGGCCCAGATGCACACCGTCGGCCTCCACGGCCAGGGCCATGTCCACCCGGTCGTTTATGACAAGTAACATGCCGTGGCGGCGGGTCTCCCGGCGGTAAAGGCTGGCCAGTTCGTAGAATTCCCGGCCCGAAAGGTTCTTCTCGCGCAGTTGGACAATCCTGGCGCCGCCCCGGGCCAGCGCTGAAATTATCTGCTCGTCGCCCAAACCTTTGGCCAGGCTCCGGCCCGTGACGGGATATATGTCTATTTCCGAAAAATCAGGCATGTTCAAGCCTTGCTGTCAGCCGCCGCCCATCATGGTGAGAAGCTCAATCCTGTCGCCTTCCTTAAGCGGTTGGGCGGCCAGAGCCTCACGGCGGATTATTATCTCGTTTAGTTGGGCGGCCACGGGCCCCTTTATCTGAAAACGGGCGATAAGCTGTTCCAGGGTTTCCCCTTCATGGGCCTGGGTCGCCTGTCCGTTAACGGTTATGTTCATCTTAAGCCACCGGGCGAAGGTTTTTGTCCCAGTCTTTCCATACGAATTCCAGCCCCGCTTTTTTTATGGCTTCGGCCACTTCGTGGGGAGGCCGTTCGTCCACCACGGGGAACTGCTCCCCGGCGGAGCTTTCGGATCCGATAACAGTATATGCCCCCGGGCTGGTTTTGGAGCCCGCGCTTACCTGGTTTATCCCTACGCCGAAAAGCTCGTCCCTCAACGCCGGGGCTTCCCGGGTGGAAAGGGTAAGGGTTACGTCCGGGTTGAACAGACGCATGGCGGATATAAGTTTTATAAGCCGGGTGTCGCTTACGGCGTTTGCCAGTTCGAATCCGGCTGGCGCTTGATGTATCCGGGGGAAACTTACCGAAACGGAGGTTTGCCAGAACCGTTTCTGCAAGTATTTCACGTGGGCCGCCAGCGCCACGGCTTCGGCGCAGAATTCCCCAAGACCCAGGAGAAACCCCACGCTTACCGAGCGTATCCCGGCCTTGGCCACCCGCTCGGGAGCGCCCAGCCGCCATTGATAATCTTTTTTCGGCCCTGCCTTGTGTACCCTGGCGTACATCTCCCGGTCGTATGTTTCCTGATACACCGTAACCCCGTCCAGCCCGGCCTCGCCAAGTATGCGGTATTCATCCTCGCCCAACGGCTCCGCCTCCAGCCCAACGAAAACAAACCCCATCTCTTTTAAAGCCCGCACGCTTTGTTCCATCAGGCTTAGGGGAGTGTCTTTCCGGCTTTCTCCGGCCACCAGCAGTATGTTCCTGAACCCTTCGTTGAAAAGGCGTTCCCCCTCCAGCCCCACCTCGTCCAGCGAAAGCGTCTTCCGGCGGATGTCCATCCGGCTGTTGAACCCGCAATAAGCGCACTGGTTTATGCAGGCGTTGGAAAGATAGATGGGGATGTAAAGGTTTACCGTATGGCCGAACCGTTGGGCGGTAAGGTTTTTGGCCAGGGATTTTATTTCATCCAGATGGTTTTCCGCCGGTCCGGATAACAAGGCCAGAAACCCCGGCCACGCAACCGGCAGGCGCTCCATGGCATTATTAACGTCTGAAACCGTGGATTTTGTGATGCGCTCCAGCGCCTCGCTCAAGGCGCCGGAACTTTCCATGGCGGTTAAGCTGTGAAAGAAACTTTGATCCGGCGTTTCCATGAAACTACCATGGCAGGCCGGCCAGCGGACTGGAGGCCTCGGCCTGCTCCAAAGGTTTGCCCAACCCCGCCAGATATGCGGCCCTTCCCGCTTCAACCCCTTTTTTAAAGGCCAGGGCCATGGCGGGCGGGTCACCGGCCACGGCGATAGCGGTGTTCACCAGCACAGCCGCCGCGCCCATCTCCAGCGCCTCGGCCGCGTGGGAGGGGGCGCCCAGCCCAGCGTCCACCACCACCGGCACCGGCGACTGCTCGATGATTATGGCGATGCTTTCTTTTGTGCGGATGCCCTGGTTGGAACCAATGGGGGAGCCCAGCGGCATAACCGTCGCCGTACCGATATCGGCCAGTCTCCGGGCCAGCACAGGATCTGCGTTTATATATGGCAGGACAATAAAACCTTCCTTCACAAGGATCTCAGCGGCTTTAAGTGTTTCCACCGGGTCTGGCAGAAGGTATCGCGGCTCGGGGGTGACTTCCAGTTTCACCCAGTCCGAAACACCCGCCGCCCGGGCCAGCCGGGCCAGCCGCACAGCCTCCTCGGCGTTTCTGGCGCCGGATGTGTTGGGGAGAATCAAATATTTTGAAGGATCCAGGTGGGCCATGATATGGTCGCGCGGATTGTTGATGTCCACCCGGCGCAAGGCCACGGTGACAATCTGCGAGCCGGAGGCCTCTATGGCCTGGGCCATCAACTGGCCCGAGCGGAACTTGCCCGTGCCCAGCAACAGGCGGGACGAAAATTTCCGCCCGGCGATCTCCAGCGAATCGTTATCCATCATTGACGTTTTGTTAATGTCGAACCGGCAACATTATTCAATATTACCACACCGCCTCTTAATTGTGCTTGACGCGGCGCGGCAACGCTTCTTAAACTTAAAGCTCTTATTTCCCGGTGGATGTGATGAAAAAACAAAATTTAACGATAGCGTTGGCGATGGTGTGCGGTTTGGCCTTTTTCCCGGCCTGCGCCTCGATGCCAGATTCGCTCATATGGAAAAACGACGAAACCGGCGCGCCCCAGCCTTTGGCAAAACGCCCGGCGGACAATGAGCCGGACGCGGAGATTACCCCCGTAAGCCTAAACGGCGAGAAAGTGAACCCCATTACCCAGGAGGAGGCCGTTAAAACCGCCCTCTCCCGGCCCAAGGTGGTAAAGGTGGAGGAGCTTTCGCAGGACAGCAAGAAGCAGTATTTCGACGTGGTGGACGAACGGTCGCAAACAGCCCTGGCCCCGGTGATAGACCCGGCGGCGCGGCCCATCCGCGTGGTCACTTACGACAACAACTCCGTGCAGAAAGATTACCCCATGCGGTTCGGCGTGGCGTGGAACCGGGTTGTGGAGTCCATACTGGACCTGCCGCTGGAAGTGGTGGACAGGTCATCCGGCGTAATAATCACCGGCTGGATTTATGACGAAAGCCGGAGCGGCGACGGTATGCTCTCCTTGAACCCGCTGGCGGGGATGGAGCGGAAGATACGTTATAAATACACCGTCCGTATTCTGGACCGGGGCAACCTTACCCAGTTGAAAGTTGTCCCCTTCGCCGAGTCCATAAAAGGCCAGCGGTGGGAAGGGGCCAAGGCCAGTATATTGATAACCAACCGGCTTTTCGACCGGCTGGAGAAAGAGCTGGCGGTGCCGCTACCGTCGGAACAATAATTTTAGAGTTAAACCTGCGATAAGAATTCCCAGTGGCGGCCAAGCCACGGGGGGTTCTTTTTATAGAGGCTTAACACGCGCGCTATTTCTTGAACCGGCGCTGTGTTATCATTCCTAACGCAAACCAAAGGGCGGATAGCTCAGCCGGGAGAGCGCCAGCCTTACAAGCTGGATGTCGTGGGTTCGATCCCCTCTCCGCCCACCATTCCTAATCATCGTTATTTCCACGGGCGACCTGTTTTCCCCATTACAGGGCATGACCAAATTAAAAAAAGAGTATTCCCCGGCCAAAACGCATGTGGAGGTCAGCGTGGTGGAATCCGTAAGGATCATCCGGGAGCTTCAGAAGATGAGCCAAACAACCCTGGCCAAAGTCACAGGAATTACCCAATCAACCATTTCCGCCATTGAGAACGGCAGGGTAAACATTGGCGTGGACAGGGCGAAGGTCCTGGCCAGGGCTTTGAAATGCCATCCGGCGGTTTTGCTGTTCCCTTCCTGGGACATTGACAAGGAAAGCGTGGCCTAAAACCAGGATAAGCCTTTATCTTGGCCCATCACCTTTCCCGCCAACAGCCATGCGTCCGTAAATGGCCCGCCGGGCTGGCCAGCGGTGGCGAGTTCCACCGGCGTCCACGAAAGCTGTCATGGCCTTGGATTTACCGAAGCGGGCGATAAGCGTGAAGCGGACAACAAAGGTTTTTTGGTCTTGCGCGGCATACGCCGTTGCAAACCGGGCCAGCCAAAACTAGAATATGTAGCTTGACTTGCATCTTTAAGAGTTGAATATGAGCGACGCAGTGAAAGAGACAAAAGCCGAACCGGGGCCCAAACGCAAATTCGCCAGGATAGAGCGCCTTCCGCCGTATGTGCTGGCGGAAGTGACCAACATGCGCATCCAGGCGCGCCGGGCCGGGGAAGACATAATAGACTTCGGCATGGGCAACCCGGACATGGCCACGCCCGCGCATATCGTGGACAAACTGGTGGAGGCGGCGCGAAAACCGCAAAACCACCGCTACTCGGCCAGCAGGGGCATAACCAAGCTCCGCCACGCCATTTGCGACTGGTATAAGCGCAAGTTCGACGTGGAGCTGGATCCGGAGAGCGAGGCCATCGTAACCATCGGGAGCAAGGAGGGGATAAGCCACCTCATGCTGGCCATCACCTCGCCCGGGGATTCGGTGCTGGTGCCGTCGCCCACTTACTCCATCCACACCTATGCGGTGATAATCGCCAACGGTGATGTGATAAACGTGCCCCTGTCCACGGGGGAGGATTTCTTCGAGAACCTCACCCACGCTTACGAGCGCGCGTGGCCCCGGCCCAAGGCGATGATGCTGAATTTCCCGCACAACCCCACCACGGTGTGTGTGGACCTCCCGTTTTTCGAGAAGGTGGTGGCTTTCGCCAAGGCGCACGACATAATAGTTGTGCACGACCTGGCCTATGCAGAGATAGCCTTCGACGGTTATCAGGCCCCGTCCATCCTTCAGGTTCCCGGCGCCAAGGACGTGGCGGTGGAGATGTACACCCTCTCGAAAACCTATGCCATGCCCGGCTGGCGCGTGGGCTTCTGCGTGGGGAATCCGGAGATTGTTTACGCCCTGCAACGCATCAAGGGATACCTGGACTACGGAATGTTCCAGCCCATCCAGATAGCCAGCATCATAGCCCTAAACGGCCCGCAGGACTGCGTGGAGGAGATACGCAAGACATATCAGGACCGCCGCGACGTGCTGGTGGAAGGGCTTAACAGGATAGGCTGGCCGCTGGAGAAACCAAGGGCCACCATGTTCGCCTGGGCGCGGATCCCAGAGCGGTTCCGGAGCATGGGGTCGCTGGAGTTCTCCAAAAAGCTTCTCACCGAGGCCAAGGTCGCCGTTACCCCCGGAATCGGGTTTGGCGACGGCGGGGATGATTATGTGCGGTTTGCGCTGGTGGAGAACGAGCATCGCACCCGGCAGGCCATCCGCGGCATCCGCGACGCGCTTAAATAACGCCGATGCGAACCGTCCGGCTTGGGATAATCGGCCTTGGCGTGGTGGGGTGTGGAGTGCTGGAAGTCCTTCGCGTCCGTGGCGAGGAGCTGGCCCGGAAAATCGGCGCGCCCATAAAAGTAACCAAAGCCGCCGCAAAGGACATCTCGAAGAAACGTTCCGAGGTGGTGGACCAGGCCATTCTCACCGGCGATCCGTTCGATGTGGTGAACTCCCCCGATGTGGACATCGTGGTGGAGGTAATGGGGGGTGAAACCCCGGCGCTGGAGCTGGCGCTTGCCGCCGCCCGGAACGGCAAACACATAGTTACCGCCAACAAGCGCCTGCTGGCCGTCCATGGCGAGAAGATATATTCCGCCGTGGAGGCCGCAGGGGTGGAGCTGGGTTTCGAGGCGGCGGTGGCCGGGGCGGTGCCCATCATCCGGTCGCTAAGGGAGGGTTTCCGCGCCAACCGTATCGAGGCGGTTTACGGCATCATCAACGGCACTTCCAACTACATCCTCTCCCGCATGGCCGACGAGGGCAAATCTTTCGGCGAGATTTTGAAAGACGCGCAAACGCTTGGTTACGCCGAGGCGGATCCAACTTTCGACGTGGAGGGGATAGACGCGGCCCACAAAGCGGCGGTGCTGGCTTCGCTGGCGTTCGAGACGCCGGTGGATTTCAAGGGCGTTTATATCGAAGGCATCACCGCCATCACCCCGGAAGACATTGAGATGGCGCGGGAGTTCGGCTACAGGATAAAACTGCTGGCGGTGGCCAAACGGGTGAACGATTCCATCGAGATCCGGGTGCATCCGGCCATGATACCCTCACGCCACCCAATGGCCAACGTGAACGGCGCGCTGAACGCCGTGGAGGTGATTGGCGATTTCGCCGGGGTGAACATGCTGGTGGGGCCGGGCGCGGGCGCTGGGCCAACGGCCTCGGCGGTGATGAGCGACACGCTGGACATCGCCGAGCGGATGGTTAACGGCGGCGCGGGGAAACGCCCGCCCATGAACGCCCCGGGCGCCATGCGCAAGAAGATAAAGGCCCGCCCTGTGGACGAGACCGTATCCCGTTATTATCTGCGGTTCACCGCGCCGGACAGGCCCGGAGTTCTGGCCCAACTGGCCGGAGCGCTGGGAGACAACGGCATATCCATAGCCTCCATGATCCAGCGTGGCCGGACGGAGGACAAACCGGTGAGCGTGGTTATCACCACCCACACGGCGGTGGAAGCCAGCCTGCGAAAAGCCCTGGCGAAGATAGGCGCCCTCAACGTCTGCGCCGCGCCCACCATGGTGATAAGGATAGAGGGGGAGTAGGTAAGATGGAAACAGCCACCTTAATCCTGGAATATGTCAAAGTAATCCTTGATTGGCCAGCAATTGATGCGTATATGGTAATTTAATGAGCAATTGCAAATGCTGTAACCAGTTTAATATGTTATGAAAACCATTCCTGCCATTACCATAAACGAAATCACCCGTCGCCTCGTGGACGAGTTTCATCCCCAAAAAATCGTCCTTTTTGGCTCACAGGTGGCAGGCGAAGCGGACGAAGACAGCGATGTGGATATCCTGGTAGTGGCTGAAACAAATTTGACGCCGCAAGAAAGGTTCTGCGCCGCAAGCAAATCCTTAGCTGACTATCCTTTCGCATTCGACGTTATTGTTAAAACCCCGGAAGAGTACCAGCGCTCAAGGTTTATGGTTAATCACATCGTCTATTTCGCTGACAAATACGGCACGGTTGTATATGAGCGAAAAGAACCTTGAAGCCTCACGCCAATGGCTGGCCAAGGCGGAAAGCGCTATTCGAGCCGTTGAAATACTTTTAAAGGATACGGAATGACCCAGCGATATTGTCTGTTTTCATTGTCAGCAATATGCGGAAAAACTTCTCAAAGCATTTTTGACGTTGCATGGTATAGAAGCGCCCAGGACACACAATTTGCGCCGACTGATTCAATTGGCATCTACAAAGGCCCCGGAAATAGAAAACCTCATTGATGAGTCCGACAGACTGACTGCTCATGGTGTGGCAAGCAGGTATCCAGACGACTGGGCTATTATAGAATCCGAAGAAATGGAGCGAATGGTCACTTTAGCCAGGAAAATCGGCGCGGCAATCGTTTCACGGTTGAATTTGTAGCTGTAAAGACAAGATTCCCCTCAATAATACGGTCTCAACAAACTCTCAGTTAGGTACTTCAGCTTGTTGGCCATGGAAATTGCGAACTGGTGGTATATCTTGGCTTTTATGGCGTCGTTCATTTTGCCCACATCCTCGGCGTTTATGCAGAACATGTAGCAATCCTCCATGGCCAGGATATAGGCCGTGCGGGCGGTGTTCAGCAAAAAGGCCATCTCGCCGAAACATTCCCCTTCGGGAAGCGCCGCAACCTCTTTTTTCATGGCCATTGGAGCCTTCTTTAAAACCTTGGCGGAGCCTTTGAGGATCACGAAAAAAGAGTGGTCTTCCGTTCCGTCGTCCTCCTTGATTATGTAGTCGTGCAGTTTGTAATGGCGCACCTCCCCCACGTCCAACAGCGCCGCCAGTTCCTCTTCCGTGCAATTGGAGAAGAACTTTACACCCATAAGCAGGGCCACCCACTTGCCCTTGTCCGTGTTATCTATCTTCATTTTCCCCCGTCCCCCACAAGGTCAACTTTCCATCTTCCTCAACGCGGCCACCCCCATTCGCATGGGTATTATGGTGAGAACCCCCGAAGTGAACAACACGCCCGCGTATGACGCCCATATGGCGATGCTTCCAGTTTCCCTTCCCAGATAGATTTTGGCAAGATGGGAATACACCGGCCCCGAAACGAACATCACAGCGACGCCGATGTACGCCATGGAGATGATCATGTAAATAATGGCCCCGGTGGTAACCCCCACCTCGGCAATGTTCTCGTAATCGAATTTCGGGTACATGGCGCCCATCCCCACTCCCAGCCCCGTGATGGCCACGGTCATGGCCATGATGGAAGCGGCCGACACGGTCATCACGAACCGGTCCACACCCAGCAGGATGTTGGAGACCACCACCAGTATCTCCGCCAGCGCCGCCAGGGGAAAAAGGTACAGGAAGAATTTTGACCACAGGAACACCCGGAAATCAACCGGCGCCGAGTGGAGGCTCCAGAAACTGCGCCCCTCCACGCTGGTGGTGGGGAAAACGAACCGCGCCGCCACCGCAGCAAGCACCACCCCCGCCAGCCCGATGTTCATTACAGACACGATGTTTTTCAGAAAAAGCGTGTCCAGCGGCAGGTTGCGTATGTTGAAGATGTAAACGATGATAAGCGCCGCCAGCATGAACAGCTGGGACCATTGCCCGGTGTCGCGCCAGAATATTTTCACGTCTTTTAAAATTATGCCCCTGGCCTCCCCCGGCGCTTTCCTCAGGAGCCGTTTTGTGACGCGATAAAATATCCTGTCTTCTTTTGGCGCGCCCTGCTCCCGCGCCCCCTGGGAAAGCGCCCAGGCCTGGTAATATAGCCTCCACGCCGCCACCGCCATCACCGCCATGGCGGATGCCGCCAGAATCCACAGCCATGCCGATTGTGTCCAGAACACGTCCCACTCACCCCTGGCGGAAGCTTGCAGGGCCCGGGCCAGCATGGAAGAAGGGAGCCATTCATGCTCCGGCGCTTCCAGCTTTTTTACGAAGGCCAGTATCTCCTGCTCCGGAATATCTTTCTTGCCCAAAAACTTTTCCGGCTGGAGGAACCGGAAGAACATCACAAGCCCCGCGATGAACACAAGGCCTACGAACGAGAATATCTGGTGGATCCTGCGGGCGGGGAAGAAGCGCATAAGCGCCATGGTGACCAGTATGCCCATGGCCGAGGGGATGAGGAGGAAAGGCGCGAAGGCCGCCATGAAGATGGCGTAATATTCCCAGGGAGCGAAATACACCTCACCATACGCCACGAAAATGGGTATGCCGAAAAGCGCCGCCATCCAGGATGAGTTTATGAGCGTGATGAGCCCTTTGGAGCCGAACACGCCCATCACCGGCATGGGGGAGGACATGAGCAGATCCAGGTCCCTCGACATGAACAGCGTGGATATGGCCGTGATGATGTTGGAGAAAACCAGCATGGAAAAGAAAGTGAGGCACAGCAGGTTTAACAGCTGGATGATAAGGATCTCGCCGACCTCGAATGGCAGGTGGGCCATGTAGCCGAGCATCCGGCGGAAGAAAAAATAATCCCCCGCCACGAACAACGCGCCCAGCCCGCCCAGGATGGCAAGCCGCCCGAGGCTGATGGCGCGGAAGGAATTTATCAAAAGCCGTATACGCGCCTTTTCAAGCTTGCGGAACGAATAAAACAGCATTTAAAGCCACACCATCCTTAACAAAGCCGTTAGAAACCAGTTTAAATTCACATTAGCATTCTTGCAAACCTGCAACGCGCATTGATAGACTTTTTAATTATAGGAGCGCCCGGCGGCGCCGGACGCAATAAGGATTGAATGACGTTTAAGATGTACGCGTTTCGTGTCGCTTTATTTGCGGCGGCCCTGGGGTATTTTGCGCCTGGCGTGAGCCAGGCCTTGCCACCGGACATGGTTGCCAAAGGGTGGGAGGACCGTATCCGCCTGGCCATAGTGAAGATATCCAACACCGATTTTGAAGATGGGCTGAAGATAATAGACGAATACATAAAGGCCAACCCGGGCCGGGGTGACGGATATTTTTATTACGCCGCCGGGGTACAGGAGAAAATACAGAAGCTCAATGACCTGTCGGACCTGAAGAGGTTCAGCAACCACTCAAATACCGGAATTGAAATTCTGGAGCGCGCCCTGGCCAAAAATCCTAATGACACCATCTCACGGATGTATCTTGGCGCGATGTACGGCTACATGGGCCTTCTGGAGGCGCGCCAGCGAAACATGCTCCAGGCGTTTATGGACGCGGTGGAGGCGAAGAAAAACCTGGAACGGGCCATGGCCGAGCGGCCCGACATACCGGACATATATTTCGGGCTGGGCATGATCTACTATTTCGCCAGCAGGAAGAGCGCCGAGGAAGGCGGCATGACCGCCTGGGTGATAACCAAATTCATCACAAACGGCAGGGACATGCGCAAGGAGGGGGTGGAGATGATCCGGCGGGCGGTGGAAGGCAAATCGCTGTCCGAGGATTACGCCCGGGCGGCGCTGATGTGGATAAGCCTGTACGAGAAAAATTATCCACGCGCCCGGGATTTGGGGGAGTATATCGCCGTAAAATTCCCGAGAGACGCAGGGTCGCGCTGGGTGCTGGGCCGGGTGGCGCTGGTGTATAAGGACTGTTCCACCGCCCAACACAATTTTTCAGGGGCCATGGACATCCTTAAAAAACGGGGCGTGCCAGACGGCAATTACCGTGACGTTGGCGTGGCCCTCCAGTTCGCGGAGCTTTGCGAGGGGATGGAGCGGCAACAATGGGAATTCTCGGAAAAAACGCTGATGCGGATAGACGACTGGCTGAAAAACGACAAGAAAATAACGCTGGAATACCAGGACGAGAAGAACCTTCTTTCCCAATGGCGCAAAGACGTGGACGTGGCCCGCAAGAGCATGCGGTTCATCCGGGGGGAGTGATCAGCGCCCGTTATTTTTCGGATCCAGCCAGTCCCGCAAACCATCGCCCATGAAATTCACCCCCATCACCGCCGCCATTATGGCAAGCCCGGGGAAGGCCACCATGTGGGGCGCCACAAGGATGAACTGTCTTCCTTCCGCCAGCATGGAGCCTAATGAGGGATTGGGCGGCTGAACCCCCAGCCCGAGGAAGCTTAAACCCGCTTCCGCCACCATGGCCGAGGCCAGACCGAAAGTGCCCTCCACTATGAGAGGCGCCAGCATGTTCGGGAGAATGTGCAGAAAAACTATCCTTCCCGGCCCGGCGCCCAGCGCCTCGGCGGCGGTGACGAACTCCCGCTCCCGCAACGATAACGCCTGGCCCCGCGCCAGCCGCGCGTAACTTGTCCACCCCATAAGACACAGCGCCGCCACCACGTTTCCAAGCCCCGGCCCGGTGGCGGCCATGAAAGCTATGGCCAGCAATATGCCTGGAAAGGCCATGAACACATCACAGACGCGCATCAGTGCTTCATCCACCTTCCCCCCGGCGTATCCGGCGATGGCGCCTATGGCGGTTCCTGTAAGCGAGGAGACTATGACCACCGTAAACCCAACCGAGAACGAGACGCGGAACCCGAAAATTATCCGGCTAAGCATGTCCCGCCCCAGCCGGTCGTTCCCCAGCGCATGGCCGGTGGCGGGGCCGTCCAACCCGGCGTACAGGTTTTGGTCGAAAGGGGATGAAGGGGCCACCCAGGGGGCGAAGATAGCCATGGCAAGTAAAAGCATGGTAAGCGCGCCGCCAAGGGCCAGAGTCAGCGGAACCCTTGGTTTCATCGGCGCCGCACCCTGGGGTCTATTACCGCGTACATCACATCCACCAGCAGGTTCACCAGCACGTAAGACACGGCGATGGTCAACACGCAACCTTGTATCAGCGGATAGTCGCGGGCGTTAATGGCCTGGATGGTGAGCCTGCCCAGACCGGGCCACGCGAAGATGGTTTCCGTTATCACCGCCCCGGCCAGCATGGCGCCTAACTGAAGCCCCGCCACGGTGGTAACGGGCAATAGCGCGTTGGCCAGGGCGTGGCGGAAAAGCACGGCGCGCTCTTTTACCCCTTTGGCCCTGGCGGTGGATATGAAATCCTCCCCCAACGCCTCTATCATGGTGGAGCGGGTGAGGCGCGAGAGTATGGCCGCCATGGCCGAGCCCAGTGTTAGCGCGGGCAGGATTATGCTTGCAGGGCTGTCCATCCCGGATACCGGTAGCCATTTGAACTCCACCGCGAAGATGAGTATCAACAAAGGCCCCAGCCAGAAAGAAGGCATGGAGACGCCGATGAGCGACATGAACATGGAGCCCCTGTCCACCCACGTGTCTTTTTTAGCGGCGGCCAGCGCCCCCATGGGTATGGCGATGGCAACCGCTACGGCCATGGAGCATAACGCAAGAATCAGCGTAGCCGGATATTTATCACGGATGGAGGCAAACACGCCCTTTTTAGTGTATAGCGATTTACCCAGGTCAAAGGTGGCCACGCCGCCCAAAAAAGCCGCGTACTGCTCCACCAGCGGCCTGTCCAGCCCCAGTTCCCGACGTAACGTTTCCCTGTCCGCCACGGCGGCGGACTCGCCCAGCATTATCTCCACCGGGTCGCCGGGGGTGAGGTGGACGATTAGAAACACCATGGTGACCACGCCGAATATCACCGGCAAGGCAACCATGAGCCTGCGGATTATGTATGCTCGCACTCAGTTTTCCATGAACGCGGTTTTCAACGATTTTATATTCTCGTCTGGCCCCAGTTTGAAACCTTTCAGGCTGGAAGCGGTGACGGCCACATTCAGCGGATGCCACAGGGAAACATATGGCAGGTCTACTGCGATTATTTTCTGCGCCGCGTTATAAGCGGTTTTGCGCTCCGTTCCTTCCGCCACTCTGCCGCGCTCCAGAAGCCCGTCCAGCTCCTGGTTGCGATAGCGTCCCCTGTTCGCCCCGTCTGGCGGCATTGAGGAGGAGTGGAACATGTAATGGAGAATGTCCGGATCCCCCACGCCAACCCATGTCAGGGAAAACAGCTGGAAGGCGCCTTTCCTGATGTCCGCGTAAAACGCGCCCCACTCATAGGAGCGCACGTCCAGCCCAACGCCGATTTTCTCCAACTGCCATTTCATCACCTCGGCTATGCGCCTTCTAAGCTCGTTCTGGGAAGTGCTGTACCGCAACGTGAACCGTAATTGCGGCCCAGGCCCGTCCGGGTCTTCAAATCCCGCCTCGTCCAGAATACGCATGGCTTTTTCCGGGTCGTAAGGGTATTGCGCCACGGCGCCGCTGTAAAACTCCGACCCCGGCGGCAATGGGCCGGTGGCGGGGATGGCCATTCCCTTGAGGATGAAGTTTATGATGCTCTCGCGGTCTATTCCATAGGCTATGGCGCGGCGCACGGCTATGTTTCCCGTGAGGTGGTCTTCCATGTTGAAACCCAGGTATGAGTAGCTGACGCTTTGGGTTGTGGCCACATTCAGCTTGGCGTTCTTTTGGAACCGGGGGAGTATGTCCGGCGTGATGGGGTTCATTATGGCGCTCACCGCGCCGCTTTCCAGGCTCAAAACCCTCACAGTTTCATCGGGGATTATTTTTACAATCACCCCGGCAAGCTTCGGGGCGCCCTCGAAATACAGGTCGTTGCGGACCAGAACCAGCTTTTCATCCTGAACGCTCTCTTTCAAGATAAACGGCCCTGTGCCCATGGGGGCTCCGCTGTTCGCGGTCCCCGCTTTTGGAACGCCAAAAGTGAGGTTGCCCAGCAACGGGGCGCTTTGGCGTTTGAGCGTCAGCATAAGGGTGAAATCGTCCAGCGTATCCACAGAACTTATTTCGGAGAAAGAGCCTCGCAATGGCGAGCTGTTCTTTTCGTTCAGGATAAAATCGAAAGCGGCTTTCACGTCTGCAGAGGTGAATGGGGAACCATCGTGGAATTTCACATTGCGCCTGAGGGTTATCCTGAGCTTAAGGGGTGTTTGGTAATCCCATTTTTCCGCCAGGTCGGGCTTGAGGGAAAAATCGTCATCCCTTTTTAAAAGACCGTTGAATATAAGCCCTTCCACCTTGGCGGCGGCGGCGTCTGTGGAAAGAAGGGGGTTTATGACGGCTGGGCCGGACTCTATGGCGATGGCGGTAAAACCTGCCGGGGGCCTGTCCGCCCTCTGGCACCCGGCCAGCGCCGCCAAGGCTAGAAGAATCCCCGCAAACGAAAGCCTCATCGCTCCAGCGCCCGGCGTCCTATATCTTTTCTGTAAACAGCCCCTTCGAATTTTATTTTGCCCGCCGCTTCATACGCCCGGTTTATAGCCTGGCCCACCGTGACTCCGGTGGCGGTTACGCATAGCACCCGGCCCCCGTTGGTGACGATCTCGCCAGCCGGGCCTTTCTTTGTGCCGGAGTGGAAAACCACGGCCCCTGGCGAGCCGTTGGCCTCCTCAAGGCCGGAGATGGGTTTGCCCTTCTCGTAATCGCCGGGATAACCTTTCGACGCCATCACAACGCCCACCGCCGGTTCTTCCGTCCATTCCACTTGGGTGTTGGACAAATCCCCCTCGGCTATGGAAAACAGAACCGGCACGATGTCGCTTTTCATCCTGCGCATGAGCGGCTGGCATTCCGGGTCGCCGAACCGGCAGTTGAACTCCAGCACCTTAGGCCCCTCGGCGGTTATCATTATGCCCGCGTACAGGATGCCCTTGTACGGATTCCCCTCGCCAGCCATGGTGGATAGCGTCTCGAGCATCACGTTCTTCTCTATCCAGTCCGAAAGCTCCGGCGTTATCACCGGGGCGGGCGAATATGCTCCCATGCCGCCGGTGTTTGGGCCGGTGTCGCCGTCGCCTATTCTCTTATGGTCTTGCGACGAGGGCATCATTATCACGTTTTTGCCATCACAGAAGGCGAGAATGGACGCTTCTTCACCTATCAGGGTTTCTTCCAGGATGATCTTCTCGCCAGCGGGGCCGAACACCTTTTTCACCACCATGTCGTCTATAGCCGTTACCGCCTCGTCCCGGGATTTGGCCACCACAACCCCCTTGCCCGCCGCCAGCCCGTCGGCCTTTATCACCACTGCGGCGCCGAACCGCTGTAACGCCGCCACGGCTTCGGAGCGGCTTGTGTGAACCTCGTACCGGGCCGTGGGCACGCCCGCCCGGGTGAGAACACCCTTCATGAACACTTTGGAGCCTTCCAGCATGGCCGCCGCTTTTCGCGGGCCCACAACCATGAGCCCAGCGTTCTCGAAAGCGTCCACAAGCCCCGCCACCAGCGGAGCCTCCGGGCCCACAACTGTCAGGTCTATATCGTTCTCATCGGCGAAAAGCAGGAGATTCCCCAGCTCGTCGGCCCCGATGGGAACCAGTTTTGCCACCCCTTCCATTCCAGCGTTGCCCGGCGCGCAGTAAACTTTTTTAACCAGCGGGCTCTGGGCGATTTTCCACACCAAAGCGTGTTCCCGCCCGCCGGAGCCGATTACCAGGACATTAATAGAGTTATCAGTCATTGCCAATAATCAATCATGTGTTAAATGTTCGCTTGATAGCCATTTAAGCCAGATATGTCGAAAAATTCAATATATTTCGACATATTAAAGCCATATGCTCAAGGCGCACACATATCTATAACTCATTGATATTCCGCTCATTTAATCAGCACCTCGCATATCGTTATAGGGATTATCCGGATCGTAGCTCATTTTGTTAAAGTATTTCGATAACCGGATATTTTACCGGAGCGCAATATATTCTGGCGACTGCCGGGCTTTGGGCGATTTTCCACGCCAGCGCATGTTCCCGCCCGCCAGAGCCTAGGATAAGGATGTTTAGAGAGTTATTGGTCATCACTTACGATCCTTTATTACCATATATATTCGCTACCAAAACATGCGCTAATAGGATGTCGAATAATGAGTGTTTTTTCGACAAATCATCATTTATTGTCCATGTAGCGAACATACATTTTACCGATCAATACGTTACTTCCCACTCATCGGATGTTAATTCAATTGTTTCAATCGCCTGGGAGCAAAATTTTTGAATATTTTGGGCGGACAAGTTGACTTCAATGAAATAACCATTTTGAAGTTGTCTTGTCTCTCTGAATTTGCCTTTTTCCTTACCAAGATAGCGTGGAAAGCTTCTGGCAATAATGTCAAATTTATCAGGCTCTAGGTCGGCAACTGTATTGAGGGTTTGTTCTAAAACATCTCGCCACGATTGGACCTTCAATTTTTGTCCTAAAATCTTTAGCCCTATTGGTTTTGTCCCTGTAACCTCCATCATGTCAGATTGTGAAGGGTTTTCCTGGCCGAAGTAATTCCATGTTGAAAGTGCTTGTTGGGCTAAAACCTCTGCTCTTGTCTCTATTTCATCGCGCGTCCAGGAGGAGCAGTTGGCAAAATATCCGTTAAGTTCTAAATGACTTTGGCCATAGGTTTGCTTCTTAGATTCAAAATCGTCATTCGATAACTCTTGGTTATAGGCGGTCAGAGTTAGATTGCCAATTGTATGTATCAGTAATTCATGAGTTTCCTCCCAGTCTTCACCGAGATGTTTTTTCCACCCTTCTGATAGAGTCTGCGGCATCACATGCTCAATGGTTAAGTTTTCTACCGAAACTGCTTCCTTATGTTCATATTGCGCTTCTAAAGTTTCTAAAATGAGCTTAGTTTTTATTTGCCTGTCACCGGCCCCATAAAACTTATTTTCTTTAAAACGCAATAAGAACTCATTGTCTTTGGGATACCCTTTGCTTTGCAGTATTGTTTTAACACCTTCAACAATACGGTCTGGGTAACTTTTAATTAATTGAGGATAAACTGCTGGAAATATTTTGTTGAGTTGGTTGGTCGGCACATTACAAACAAATCTCCTAATGAGATAATTCTCAATAGTACATAAAATAGCCAGAAAATCATTTTTGCTGATTTTCTGGCTAATGTAGTTACCGTAGATGTTCAAAAGAAACGGGTACGCTGTTGTGACTTCAATTCTGTTTAATCTATCAAAATACTTTTTTAAATCTCCTTCGGGTTCTAATTCCGGAGAAATCAAACATTGATAATAACCCGAAAATATCTGCAATTCCTTTAAGTAGTCAATTGCATTAGCCGATGTTACTTTTTCCTTAAGTTCGTAATAAACGTCAGTTTGCTTTACAATATTACCGTCTTTCATCAAAAAGTGCCTGATGTACTCTGTGAGATTATCCTTAAGCCCATCTTGCATTGGCTGCCAATACTCTTGATAAACTTTTTCTTGCTTATCGACATGAATACGCATGAAAAAATAATTCCTAATTAAATCAGCCTGCGTAAGCGGCCTTCCTTTTGCATTTAGACTTTCAAAAACCAAGTATGGATTGTCATCAGCATCAAGCACTATGCTTACAAGCGAGAAATAGGTGGTGATGATTTCCTTTATCCTTTCGTGACTAAATTGAACTTGCCTGAGCTTTTTTTCAAAAAAAGTATATGCTTGAATTAGTTGATTCTCTGCATTATCTTTTTCACCTTTTATCAGTCTCTTGTATGCATCTCTATCAATTTGGGTGGGCATTAACTTGAAATAGTCATTATCTTTTTTATATGGATTCACCAGTAATGTATTGCTTATTTCCTCGGCTAATTCTTCATTTTGATTATCTTTGGCTTTGTCGCGCAATAGAGTTAAAAGAATAAATAGCGTCGTCAACCGTTGCTGACCATCAATCAAGAGATATTTGGCCACGCCTTCTGGCACAGAGACTGTAGGCATATTTACAATTGAGCCAATAAAATGAGTCCTTGGATTTTCGGATTCGCAGAGCTCAATCAGGTCTTTCCATAAAATCTCCCACTCCTTTTTCGTCCAACTATACGTTCTCTGAAAAAGAGGAATAACGTACTGCTTGGTTCCTTCAATAATATCTTGAACTTTAGTTTCCTTAGCCTGCATATCCTATTGCTCCATATTGCTATCGGACATTCTATAATTACGCTTTCACCAAATGCCTCATCGCCAGCACTTCATCCTGTTGCAAAGGCTCCACATGGGATTCTTTCACTGTGACTACAGCGATTGAATCTCCGAGGGCGTTAAAGACTTTCAGTACGCATCCAGCTTCACCGCCTGATGGATGTGGCGCATAATCCACTAATGTGGCCACGTCCCCCTTTTTCAACCCTATTGCGGGCTGGTCAACAGTCAGCGCCACCCGCTGATACAATTCCAGCTTCATGATGTTTTGCCCCTAAGCGGTTTTAATGTTACAAAATGAGCAATGAGATGGTTTTTTGAGCTGGAATAAGAATAGCCGCCCCCAAGTAGCATCTATTTCAGCAATTCTTTTTTTGCGTCCTCAAGGCTTATGTCGGGTTTGCCTGTGTCTTCTGTCTTGGCCGTGCGGAGATCACGCAGATCCTCCATGTCTTCCAGAAGCTGCTGAAGGGCCACGAACTCCTCGTATGGAAGAACCACAAATTCCTTCCTGCCGTTTTTGGTGAGCACTTCCGGATGAAGCTCAATCAACTGGCTGGCCATTAGATATACGCGTCCTTTCTGTGTTTTACCCGGCACACGGTAATTATATCATCAGCCACTTCGAACAGGACACGGTAATCCCCTGCCCGCAATCTGTATTCGGGCGTATGGTTTGTAAGCCTTTTCACGTCACCGGCCATGTTATCTTGCAAACATTCAATTTTCGCCAAAATATTCTCTATCCGGTCTCTCGGCATACCACGCAAATCTTTCATTGCCCTGGGCTTGATTTCAATTTTGTATTTCATGCCGGGTAGTCATTAATCATTCTTTACAGCTTCCTCGCTTCTTCCATCAGCGCTTCTTTCAATTCGCTTTCTTTCACCTTCCGCACGATTTCGCCTTTGCGGAATATCAGCCCCACTCCCTTGCCGCCGGCAAGGCCGATGTCCGCCTCGCGCGCTTCGCCGGGACCGTTCACCACGCATCCCATCACCGCCACTTTTATATTTTTCTTCATCGTGGCAAGCTCTTTCTCAACTTCCGTTGCGATGCCTATCAGGTCTATCTCGCACCGGGAACAGGTGGGGCACGAGATAAGCTCCGGCCCGGCGTTTCGCAAACCGAGAACCTTCAATATTTCATACGCCACTTTCACTTCTTCCACCGGATCGTCGGTGAGGGACACCCGTACCGTGTCGCCTAAACCGTCGTATAAAAGCGCTCCAATGCCCACCGCTGATTTTATGGTTCCGGCCCATCTTGTGCCCGCTTCAGACACGCCAACGTGAAATGGGTAATCAACCTTCCCGGCCAGCATACGGTACGCTTCAACCGTAAGCCGCACGTTGGAGGCTTTCAGCGATATTTTTGTTTCGTGGAAACCCAGGTCTTCCAATATTCCAACATGGCCCAAGGCCGATTCCACCATGGCCTCCGCCGTTGGGCCGCCATGTTTCATTAAAAGCTCCCGCTCCAGCGAGCCCGCGTTCACCCCTATGCGGATAGGCGCGCCGCGCCCCTTGGCGGCTTTAACCACCTCTTCCACCTTCCACCGCGCTCCGATGTTGCCCGGATTCAGCCGCAGAGCGTCCACGCCGGATTCCAGCGCCAACAGCGCCAGACGGTAGTCGAAATGGATGTCCGCGATTACCGGGATTGACGACCCGGCTCGGATCTTCGAAAGCGCCCTGGCCGCCTCTTCGTCTGGCGCCGAGACCCTGACAATCTCGCACCCCGCTTCCACCAGCCGGGCGATTTGCGCCACCGTGGCGGAAACATCGCGGGTATCCGTATTGGTCATGGACTGGACGGACACCGGCGCGCCGCCGCCGATTATTACGCCGCCCAGGATTATTTGCCGTGATTTACGCATGGATGCCATTTTAGCCGGGCGGACGAGTCGAAAACAATCTAATCCCCGCCGGAGGGAGTTATGAAACAAGATAGGTGGCTATAAGAAGCCCGGAATCGAAAGATTCCGAACGGACAAGGCCCAAGTTGGTACGACTCACGCCTTGGGGGAAAAGCGGCGCGCCGCCGCCCAAAACCACCGGATGTATGGCCACCACCATCTCATCCACCAGCGCGGCGTCCAGAAAAAGTTTCACCACCTCCCCGCCGCCGAACAGCCAGATATTCTTACCGGGCTGGCGCCGGATATCTTCCATCAGCTTTTCGGGCGCTAATGAGGTAAAAGTAACGTTTTGGCCGTCCGGGTTCTGGGTGCGGCGGGTGTAAACAAATATTTTCTTCCCTTCGTACATCCAGCCGAGCGCGAGCATGGCGTCGTAACTTTTCCGTCCCATTATCAGGGTGTCCACCCCCTCTATGAACTTCGTAATGCCGTAGTCCTGGTCAGTGAACAGCCAGCTTATGTCACCATCGGGGCCGGTAATGTATCCATCCAGGCTCATGGCGATGAACAACTGGATTTTACGGTTCATTGATTTCCTTGTTTAGACTTACACAATGATATTCCCCCACTAGGGTGCGGGGCGCAAAAAATCCTCCTTTACCCCGCATGTCCTTCTGGCGCAATCAGAGGCGGCGGCCTGTTCAGCCCTTTGTCACAAGTTCCTCCAGCCGGTCCAGCATTTCGTTCCAGCCCTGGCGCATGGCTTCCAGCTCTTCCGCGGCTCCTATTACTGTGTGCCGCAACGTCAGCCTTGTCTTTCCCGGCTCCTCAATGAACCTTACAGTGACCAGAGTCTCCTGGGGGAAGTCCGGATTCATGCCGTAATAGGAGGCGGGGACAGTATTGCCCTTTTCGTCCGTAAAAGAATCCATATAGATAATGAGAAGGGGCTTTATGATCTCCTGGTATTGGCCTTTGCCCCAGAAATCACGCCCCTCGGGCGATCGCATGCAATAATTGAAAGAGCCGCCTGGGCGCAGGTCCACGCTCACAGAAGGCGTTGTAAATCCCTTTGGCGCCCACCAGCGCAACAGGCGTTCCCTGTCCGTCCAGGCCTTGAACACCAGGTCCCGTGGAGCGTCGAGGATGCGGGTGATGACCAGCTCACGGCCTCTCACCGGCGACAGTATGGCAGTTGTTGAAGCCATTTTCGTTTCTCCTGCGTTAAAGATTTATGCGGGCTTTGTCCGGATTATTCCGGTCACTTTTAAGGTGAGGCCGCCGCATAAAACAAACCAATCCTTTTAGATATATTTAGAATGCATCTAATGAGGGCCTGTGTCAAAGCCGTCATCCATGATTATGATAAACAAGACGATATGAATAAAGAGGGAGGATAGATGCAGGGCGGAGGCGAATCCTGGTCATCCAAACTGGTTGCTTTTCCACGCGTTGTGTACGAGGCCATATCAGCGCGGTGACCGCCCGCCAAGCGCGCTCCGCCGGTCAGATCTCTAGTTAGGTTAATACCTTACTATTTGAGCGCGGGAAAATCATGTCTGCCAGGGAAATGGCTATTGGGGTGAAAAGGTGGAGGTGATGAAAGTTGAGCCTTGATCCCAGGCTTCTACGGGCGTAGTTCCACAACGTTCCGCGTTACCGCGCCATAAAAAATCAGCCGGGGCGGAATTGGATCCGCCCCGGCCGTTTATATTGCTCTCAAATATGCTTTATTCGAACACGATCGGATCGTCCAGATCCTCGCAGAAATCGAATTTGTCGGATTTACTGTCGCTACCGTCTGAAAAAGTGGCTTTGAGATATTGCTCGCAGGATTCATCCTCGGTAGAGCTGTCCCAGATCAATTTAACTGTCTTGCCCGCGCTGACACCCGAGCCCAAGTTGAAGCGGCCCCATTTGCGGCCATCTTCGGAGGCGTAGAGACCAGTCATTTTGGCGTCAGTGGCATTCGTGACGTAGAAGTACCACTGCTCGGCAAAGGCCGTGCCTGCAGTTATAGTCAATCCAATAACCAGCGCTGATATGAAAAGCGCACCCCGTTTAAGCCCCATTTTAGAGTTCCCTCCGCTAAAATAAATAAGGTGGTTGCAACACTATGTTGCGGTTCAGCATATTACCCCAGAATAATAAACGTTGAAAACGATAAAATGAGGCGCCCAAAAAAGCCGGGTTGATTTGGCAAATGCCACTACATTTCCGGGACTTATAAACTACGCTTCCACTTTCCAGCGTTAAACCATAGGCGACCGACGTTTTCTTCGGCTGTAATCAACATGTTTACACAAAAACGCACACAATTAGAATTTGTGATTCAATTAATTACATTTTGACTGGTTGTATTATTGCGCGCCTCCAGCTCCGTTAGGCGGATGTCCTTAATAGTTGCCGTTTTAAATCCTGATGAAAGAGTGGTTAGAACCTGCAAACCACATTCTGCCGAGCGATTTGCGGAGAAAATTCCGTTGAAGGCGGGAGGAGAGACCGGAAAGAAAGGAAAAGATTGGTGGAGGCGAGGGGGGGCTAATCCACCACAGCCACCAAAACCACGATACTACAACAGTAACCGTTCTCGCCACATCCCGTCATGAAGTTTTGGCGTTGTACCGTTCGACCTTGATGGTCTTTTCCCTGGCCCGTGCGGTGGCTATATCGAATGCGGCCTGCATCCGTAGGAGCGTGTCCATATTCAGCCCGAAGGCTTTTTCGAACCTAAGGGCCATGTCCGGGGATAACGACGCCCGGCCGTTGAGAAGAGTGGACAAGGCCGGCCTGCTTACACCCAAGATCAAAGCGGCCTTCGTAACGGAAAGGCCGTGAGGTTCAATAACCTCTGATTTCAGAAACGGGCCAGGATGGCTCGGCTTGGCGATTTTAATCATGAATTAATTCCCTTCAGTGGTAGTCCTCATAATCGAGATCCAGGATTTCATTTTTGTTATGGTCAATTCTGAATGTGATTCTCCAGTTTCTCGTTACTGACAGGCTCCAGGTTCCTTTGCGGGGGCCTGTAAGCTGGTGGGCTTTCCAGGCAGGAAATACCTCCAGTTCCTTCGCATTTCCCATTTCCAGCAGAAAGGTGACCATGTTGCGGATTTTCTCAATGCTGGAGGATGCAATTCCGGACGTTTCATTGTTTTCGATGAAACGCCGCAACCCTCGATGAACAACGTTCCTGATCCTCATCAAGCATAAGGTTACCAGCATTAATGTAGCCTGTCAAGTTACGCTTTACATGCTGACCCATGGAGATGGAACGAGCAATAACAAAGGCTGTTTTTGACATGGATCAAGCGTAAGGAATGGTGGAGGCGAGGGGAGTCGAACCCCTGTCCGAAAATCCTGACCTAAGGCTTCTACGCGCGTAGTTTCCGCTTTAAGGTCTCGCCCCGTCAGTTTGCCCGGAAACGGGCGTTGACGGCGCCAGCCAACCTTTGTTTCGCTTCTGGGCCGGTCGGCCACTCCCTTCGGCTATCCCGCGATATTGCGCCCTGTCCGTTTTGCGGGAGGCAAACGGCAGAACGGCTTAGCCGCTTAGTTAGGCGGCGACAGCGTAGCGATAATCGTTGGCGATTATCATACGTCACAAGGATTTACGTGGCTTGTAACCTCCACGGCGCGCGACCTTAAATCCCGGCATTCCCGTCGAAACCGGAACGCCCCCGCATGATTATGTTAACACAGTTGGCGCGGCGTCTTGCAGGTTTTGCGGGTGTTGCCTCGGTTTGAATCTCGAATAATAGACAGATCCATCACTTCGCTTTCGCTTCGCCCAGGATGACAATGTTATCAACGGCTTTTATATTGTCATTCTGAGCGTAAGTGAAGAATCTCCCCCGCACTTTCAAACTGGGACACTACGGTTTTGCGTAATACGTTGTTATGCAAGGCCAATATATGTCAACGCAGAGGGCTGGCCCGTCCGGTTATTTCGCAACCTTATCCACCCAGCCGGAACTGGTGAACCATTCCCGCCATAGCGCTAGGGCTTTCCACCGCCCCCAGCGGGCGTATCTTTTTTCTATCTCTTCGTCTTTCAGTTCCCGGCCGGTAACTTGCCGCATGAGGGCTCGGGTGGCGGAGTCTATAGATAAATGCGAGTAGTCCCCATGGAGCATGAGTAGATAATGGGTGGTGGATTTGCCCACTCCCTTTATGGAAAGAAACAGTTTTTTCAGTTCCGGGCCGGCCAGCTCACCCCGGTCCACCGGGGACAAATCCAGCTCACCAGATTCCAGCCGGTGGCAAAGCTCCAAAACATAGTCCGCCCGGTAACCCACCCTGGCTTCCGTTCGCAACCACTCACCGCCAGCCTTCAATATATCCGCCGGGGCGGGGAACAACATAATGCCGGTGGCCGGTTCCATCACGCCCAGCTTGCAGAGGGAGTGGATCATCTTTACCGCCTGGCTCCAGGCCACGTTGGTGCCCAGGATGGACTTTACAATGTCCTCATAAGCCGTGGGGGACCGTAACAACCTGCCTCCACCCGCTCCATCGTAACTTCCATCACCGGCCTCTTTTTCTATTAACGCGTGGAACTCCGACAAGTCCTCACCCAGCCGGAGGCAATGGGTGGCCACCCTGGCCGCATGATCAAGATTTTTCGAGTCTATCGGCGCAGATGGAACCAGGCGGACGGATTTTGCCCCCGCCTGGCGGATAGTTATGGCGAAAGGCCCGGCTTTGCCCCCGGGCCGGGCTATGGCCAAGGTCAATTGACCTCTACCGCCATCCCAATAAAAAGGTGGTGTTTGAAAAAAACCGTGGGATAGGACCGTAAGCTTAAGATCGAAATTGCCGGGCGCGGAGAGTTTTACGGTTTGAGGTCCGGCGGAACGGGACGATAGTTTGCGGCGAGGTGTCAATCGTTTTTCGGGGGCAAAGTGGCGGCGCTAAGCCAAAATTCCTGCAAGACGCGGAGAACCCGCTGGAACTGCTCGAAGTCCAGCGGTTTTGTTATAAAGGCGTTGGCGCCAAGAGAATAAGAGCATGCCACATCCCGTTCCTGGTTGGAGGTGGTGAGCATTATAATGGGCATGGTTTTAAGCGACTGGTCGTTCCGGATTTCCTTTAGCGCCGAAAACCCGTCCATCCTGGGCATGTTGATGTCCATAAGGATAATATCCGGTTTGGGGCTTGTATCCGGATTGGAGAACCTTCCCTCGCGCTTCAGGTAGCTGATTGTTTCAGCGCCATCGTCCACCACATGCAAGGTATTGGGGAACGACCAGTCCATCAACGCCCTTCGCGTCAGCTCCTGGTCCGCCGGATTGTCTTCGGCCAGAAGGATTACAGCCTTCTTCAAGGCCATTCCCATATCGTTAACCTCCATGACCCACCCCCGCCATGTCTCAATTATGCGTTAAACGGACTTTAGAGTAAATTTAAACTTGCTACCCTTGCCAACCTCTGACTCGGCCCAGATTCTTCCCTCATGCCGCTCGATTATTTTCCTGCTTATCGACAGACCCAGGCCGGTACCCCCGTATTGCGCCACCGGGTGGAGCTTCTTGAACGGCAGGAATATCTGTTCAATGTACTCTTGCCGGATGCCAATGCCATTATCCTCAACGGTGATTTCCGTGTCGTCCCCATTTGCGATGGCGCTGATTTTCACGATGGGTGGATTTTGCCCACGGTATTTCAAGGAATTGGCGATAAGGTTTTGCAGGACCCGGCTTATGAACATGGGGTCGCCCATAACATTTGGCATTTTTTCGACAATAACCGTACCGCCGGTCTCGTCTATGCGGGACCGTAAATCCACTATAACCTTCTGGGCCAGGGATTCAAGGTTTAGCTCTTGCGACTTAAGTTCAATCCGCCCGGCGCGGGAAAGTTGAAGCAAATCGTCTATAAGCTGTTTCATCCGCTTTGCCGCGTCCACAATGAAATTCACGTCCGCGGTGATTTTGACGCTGTTGTTATCCTCCAAATCCTTTTTAAGGAAGGAGCAGAAGCTGGTGATGGTGCGGAGGGGCTCCTGCATGTCGTGGCTTGCGGCGTAGGTGAATTCCTCCATCTCCTTGTTCACAAGCTCCAGCCTGTGCGCGTGCAACTTGGCGGTTTCCTGGGCGTTTCTCATCTCGGTGACGTCCAGAGAGGAGCCTATGTAGCCCGCGAACCCGCCGGTGGGGAACAGCCGTGGCACGCCCCGCTCCAGTATCCAACGGTACTTGCCGTCTTTTCTTTTTATCCTGAATTCGGCCTGCCACGGTTTGAGGGTCATGGCGGCGTTTTCAAAGATTTTCTGGAGTTTGGGCGCGTCTTCCGGGTGTACAGCCATTAACCATCTGCCGCCGTGGGAGTTTTGAGGGGAAAGCCCGGTGAAGATGTACCATGTCTTGTTGAAATAATCCCTCTGGGATGGCTCTTGCGGCGCTGTCCAGACGAGCATCGGGGCGCTGTCGGCCATGGCGCGGAACCTGCTTTCGCTCTCCGCGAAGGAATCCATGTTTTCCTTGAGTTTCATGACCATCCGGTTGAAAGCGGCGGCCACGGTGGCCAGTTCGTCACTGCCGGACAGTTCGATGGGGGCCTTAAAGTCCCCCTCGGCTATGCGCTCGCTGGCCTCCTCCAAAACCCTCACCCTGGCCGTGACTATCCAGGCGAAAAACACCGCCACGCCGAGGCATATAAAACCTATGCTGGTGATGTCCCGTTTGAACCGTTGCAGGCCTTCATAATGGGCCGCGTCTATGCGGGGTTGAAGGCTGTACTCCATGTACAGCATGCCAACGTGCTTGGCCCTCAATTCCTTTTCCGTATTCCCGATATTTACAGGGAACGAGGTTGCGGCCACCATTCCATCCCCGGTGATATTGAACTGGCCCGCGTTAAACCGCCTGCCTTCTTCGGAAAGCCCCTTTCCCAGCGCTCCCCATTCGGATATGGCGTGTTTGCCCACCATTTCCAGACGGGTGGAGATAAGGGTTACATCATGCTCGTCCACAAGGCTGATATGGTTCAAGCTCGGGTCGGAGGCTTCAAAGGCGATCGCTGTCTGGACGCCTTCAAAATCGTTGTGCAGATACAGGCGTTCCACAATAAAGGCCAGCCGGGAACCCCGGAGCATGGCCTCGTTTTTCACATCTTTATCCATTTTTATGCCCGCCTCGTACATGGCAAGCTGATATTCCACAAAACCGGAAACCAGTACCAATACGAAAAGGGCCAGGGGGATGGTGACCCGCATGGGAAATGGGAAGCCTCTCATTCGACCATCTGCTCAATTACGGAGGATGTTACCAGGGGGTTGGGATCCATCCGGTAAAAAAGGATCTTGTTTGTGTACATTATATCCGAGAGCATGCCGACGGTTTTTCTAAATGACGGATCTTCGCCCGAAAGCATGACGAGGTTTTCATTTATATCCGGGAAGCGAATCCCTTTCAACAGCTGGAGGAGTTCTTCAGGGGATATGTTTTCCCGGGCGGCCATGCGCTTTGCCGCATCCTTCGGATTTTTTTTCAGATACTCCAGCGCGTAGAACCAGCCCTGGAAGAGGGACAGGACGCTTTCATTCTGTTCCTCTAAAACCTCCTGCCGGACCACAAGCACGTCCACGATTTCCTCGGGTATCATTGCGCTATCGAACAGGATCCTGCCCCCGGCTTTTTTAAGACGCGTGGTTACAGGCTCGAACGTCACGAGCGCGTCCACCTTTCCCTCAAGGTACGCCCGTTCATGCTCGTTATGCTCCAGCGGCACAACATGGATATCATAAAGGCTCATCTTCTTGTAATTCAGGGCCCGGGTGAGCATGTAAGCCCCAAGGGCTCCGGTTTCCACCCCCACCTTTTTGCCTTTTAACTCCGCAATGGAGCCAATGCCCGGTTTGGCCATTATCACATCGGCCCCCTCGGAAACATCCATTATAAGCGTCATCACGCCCGCCTGACGCTGTTCTACAAGAAGCAACGCCTCGTCCATGGTGACGGCCGCCGCCTCGATGGCCCCGTTGCGGTAAGCCCGTATAACAGCCGAGGCCGACGGGTACTCCACCAGCCTTATTCGCGCCGGATCGTATTGGCCAAGGCTCCTGGCAAGGTATAAGCATTCATACCCGGGCCAAATATTGGTTCCCACCCGCAAAAGCGTTGGTTTGTCCGCACAGGCGGGAAGAAGGAAAAAGGCGCCCGTAACCAGCGTAAACAAAGCCGCAAGACGCAACTTTCCCCTGATAAGAACCAAGGATTTTTCAAATCTGGACATAAAGCATAAGACGCCTAGCATACGCATGCTCTGCTAAATTCGTTCCACGTATGCTAACATATCATTTTGAAAATGAGATATAAAACATCCACATCCAGCCTGTTTTAACCGGATATAAATGAGCGCTCCCAACCTGGAAATCCTTCTGGACGGATTCTTGAACCACTTGCTGGTTGAGCAAAACCGCTCGCCGGCCACCATAGAGGGATACAACAGGGACATTAGAAAACTTCTGGAGCGTATTCACTCCAAAAGTTTGCCGGGAGTGGTGGAGATGACCTCCATGGACATCACCAGGTTCTTAAAATCCCTGCGGGACGTGGGGCTTTCCCCCACCTCTGTGGCCCGGCTCCTGGCGGCGGTAAAAGGATTCTTCCGCTACCTTAACGCCGAAGGGGTGATAAAAGGCAATCCGGCGGATATCGTGGGCGCTCCAAAACTGTGGAGGTCCGTGCCGGACACCCTTTCCATAGAAGAGGTGGACAGGCTGTTGACCGCGCCGGACGTCTCAACACCCGAGGGCCTGCGCGACCAGGCCATGCTGGAGACGATGTACGCCACGGGGCTAAGGGTTTCGGAGCTTGTGGGGCTTGGCGCCGGGAACGTGAATTTCGAAATGGGATTTGTGTCCACCATGGGCAAAGGCTCCAAGGAACGGGTGACGCCCATGGGCGAAACCGCCCTTGAACGGGTGAAAGAGTACCGTAAAGAAGCCCGCCCGAAACTTCTCAAGGGCCGGATGTCCGACATGCTTTTCGTAACCCGCCGCGGGGGCGCCATGACCCGGCAGGGTTTTTGGAAAATAGTGAAAAAACACGCGGTAAAGGCGGGTGTCATAAAGGAGATAAGCCCGCACACCCTCCGGCATTCGTTCGCCACCCATCTTCTTGAGCACGGGGCGGACCTGCGCTCGGTACAAAGGATGCTGGGCCATTCAGACATCTCCACCACGCAGATTTACACCCACGTTAACAAGAAACAGATGAGGGAGGTTTACGACAGCGCCCACCCACGGGCAAAATAAAGGTCGGCCCTGAGCAGGGGCTCCATGGTATGAAGGCGAGGTAAACGGCCATGAACCTGATATTGCTCACCGTGATCATTGCCGCCTGGCTGGCGCTGGCGGCCTTCTTCGTCTGGCTCCTTTTAAAATGGGGCGGCTCTCTTTTCTACGAAGGCAAAGAGCCGGTCCCGGCGAAAAAACCCGTTTCAAAAGAGGCCACCCTGGGCCTTATCCGCGAAAAACGCAAATCCGCCGGAGCCCAGGCTGTTCCATACGCCAGGATATTCGGAACGTTGTTCGAGGAGGTGGACAAGAAAAAGCTGTTGGCGCATGTTAAAAAATGGCTGGCGGATAAGGAGGAAAAAGATAAACTGGGATAATGGAAGTTAATATTACCCCAACGGCGCAAAAAGAGGCGCCAGCCTTGCCAGGCATTTTCAGGCCGGCGGTTATCGCCGACGCCAGGAAAATCCAGAGCCTTATCAACGGTTACGCGGAAAAGGGGCTTATGCTTCCCCGCTCCCTCAACGACCTGTTCGAGGCAATCCGCCAGTACATAATCTACGAAGAGAACGGCGAAGTGGTGGGGGTGTGCGGCCTGCATGTGGCCTGGGAAGACCTGGCCGAAGTGCGCGGCCTGGCGGTGGACCAGGCCCATTCCGGCAAGGGGATTGGCGCCCAGCTTGTGACCCGCGCCATCGCCGAAGCCAAAAAATTGGGCATACCGAAGGTTTTCTGTCTGACGTACGTCCCCGGATTCTTCTCCAAGCTGGGGTTCACCGTGGTGGAGAAACACGAGTTCCCCCACAAGATATGGAGCGATTGCGTGCGATGCCACAAGTTCCCCGATTGCGATGAAACGGGAATGGCCCGGCTCGTGGATCTTTAAGCGCAGTAGTTCTTGTGAGCCCGGACCTTTTAACAATCACCATAGACAGGCTGGCTTTCGGCGGGGCCGGCGTGGGCCGTCACGAAGGCAAGGCGGTGTTCGTGACCGGCGCTTTCCCCGGCGACACCGTGTTAGCCCGGGTGGAAAAAGACAAAAAGCGCCACGCCGAGGCTTCCGTGGCCCAGGTTATCACCCCATCCCCGTCGCGCAGGGAGCCTTTGTGCCCCCACGCCAATTCCTGCGGCGGTTGTCCATGGATCTCCCTTGAATATCCCGCCCAGCTGGAATGGAAACGCGAAATAGTCACCGAACAGCTCCGCCGGATAGGAAAGGTGGAGTGTTTTGTGGCGCCGGTGGAGCCTTCGCCGCTGGAGCTGGGGTACCGCTCCCGGGTGCGGATGAAAATGGATAACGACGGTTCGGCGGTTTACCTGGGGTTCCGCGTGAAAGGGCTATACGGCTCCATGGCGCCGGTAACCGCATGTCCCGTGTCCAACGGAAAAGTGAACGTCATTCTCGGCGAGCTCCGGCAATATCTTTCCACCGTGGCGGGGAAGGTGAAGGAAGTTTACGAAGTGGAGATAGAAACCGGCCTGCCGGAGGAGAAAGGGCGGGTTACATTGCTATCCTTCGGGACGGTTGGGGAAGAGGTCGCGCCGGGCATGTTGAGCGCCTGCCCATCGGTGGGCGGGGTGTCCGTCAAGGAGGGCCGGGGAGCGCTGAAATCCTGGGGGGCTGTGGAGCTTGCCATGGAGGTGGGGCTGGCGGAGCCGTTAAAGTTCGGGCCGGGAGTGTTCAGCCAGGTGAACCCGGCGGGCAACCTGAAACTGGTGGAGAAAGTTACCCGGTTCGCCCAGCTTAAAAATTACGAGACCGCGCTGGATTTATATTGCGGCAATGGGAACATCGCCCTCCCCCTGGCCATGGGTGGAGCGGACATTACGGGCGTGGAGTCGGGAATCGAAGCCGTACGTTACGCCGAAATCAACCGGGTAAGGCTTGGAATAGCGTCCGCCAGGTTCATCCAGGGGGACTCGGCCCACATGGCCACGAAAATGGCGGAGGAAGGGAAACGGTTCGACGTGATAGTTTTAGACCCGCCCCGGGGCGGCGCCAAGGGGCTTATGCCCACGGTGGCCAGGCTTGCCGGGCGCCGGGTGATATATGTGTCTTGCGACCCGCCGTCGCTGGCCCGGGACGCGGGCGATCTTGTGGCCCAGGGTTTTGATTTGCATAAAGCCGTTCCGGTGGACATGTTTCCGCAAACCTCCCACGTGGAGGTTGTGGCCGTTTTCAACCGTCTCGTCTAGCCAGCCCGCCTTAACGCACCTGTGCTTCCGGGAGATTTTAAGCAAGCTTGAGCCGGGTTTTGGAGGCTGGAGAAATTTAGGTTTTTAAAATTCGAATGCATCGGGCTTTGCCATTGCTTTGGATGAGCCGCTTTGAGTAAACTAAGGAAGTTTAGCTATCTCGTTTAGGAGGGCATAATGGCATCGGCTGATAAAAGTCCTAAAACAATAGCTACCATTAATTTCAAGGGTGGCGTCGGGAAAACGACAGTCACTTGGTGTCTTGGCGATATTCTTTCTTCAATGACGAATGAGGATGTTTTAATGTTTGACCTCGATGCTCAGATGTCACTTACTCAGGCTATCACATTAAATGAGGATACGGGTCATTTGGAAGATAGATTTTCAAAGTGGTATGAAAAAGCACTTCAGCACAAAAAATCCATCTTTGATGCATTGGACTCATTTGCCAGACCTGAGCAGAAGTTTGACTTTTCAATAAAACGAGATTTCGTTTATGAAATAACAGAACATTTCCATTTCGTTCCTTCTGTTGAAGATTTATATTGGCTGGAGCTTGAGGTTTTCGACAGGGACTCGGTAAAAGATTTTATCAGGCGATTATTGGGAAAGATTACGAATTCGCCCAAGATGCCCAGATACAGCTATGTTTTATTCGATTGCCCACCATCATTTTCTTTGCTCTCATATAGCGTGCTTAGCTGTTGCGACATGGTGCTCATTCCCGTCAATCCAGACTTTTTTGCATCGCGTGGAACAAGCCTGATTCTAAACTCGCTAAGAATGCGTATAGAGCCGCACCCCCTACCTAAAATCGGCGTATTTATGAATAAGGCAAAAACATGGAGTAATCAGCCGACAAAAGAAGTACAATTTTATATGCGTGAGGTTGAAAGAGTATGTCGGGAAGCAACTTCTACTCAGAAGATTGAAGCAAGATTCTTTAAGTCGTATATCCGGGAAAGGGTTGGTATAAAAAGAGCTATAACTGGCGGTGGCGTCCCCGGAGGAGTAGTCCCTGATTTTCAAAATCTATGGAGAGAATGTGTGGAATTTCTAAATGACTGAAAAAGATATTTTCAATACACCCGAAGAAGAAGTTAAGCGGCTTGCAAACGAAATAGCTGAGATAAAGAACGTGCTCGGCGATTTGTCAAGGACGTTATCACATATTGAAACGCGAGTAAAAAGGGCTTTCCCGTCAGCATATCCAAAAACCACGCCTTCTAATCGGAAGCAAAAGTCTTCTCTTGGAACGGAGACACCTACAATAACACCGGAACAGGCAATTTCCATTTATGATGAGCTCGTAAATCAAGCGAAAGAAGATATCAACCAAGTAAAAGAAAGACTTTCTTCTTTCAGCACATCGGATTTAAACCTGATACGGAAAGAAATAGGTGTCTCTCTTGGAAAGAAAAAGCCATCTCAAAAACCGCTTATGGATGCTATTCTAAGCCGCATCAATGAAAGCATAAAACTAACACAGCATGTTAACCGAAAACAGCTACTAACTGAAGCGCCTATTTCAGAAACACCGCCTTCCGAAGATAAGCAATAGCGCGACACTTATTTAAAACCTTCATTAAAATCCGGACAATTTATTCAAAGAGCTTGTTATGTTGAGTTCAACATAAAGCTTGACACCCAGCAGAGTTCCACGGCGTCATGGGGGCAAGAAAGGAGGTCAAGCCATGGGAAAGAAAAAGGCTCAGACCACGGTTAAGGAAAAGGCCAAGAAGACCCCGAGCGCCAAGGCTGAAAAACCGAAAAGAGGAGGTGAAAAGCCCGTAGAGAAGCCGGTACCTGCAAAGCCCGGCAATGACGAGCTTGAAGCACTCAGGAGGACGGTTCTTGAGGCCAAGGCAAAGCTCGACAATGCCCAGGCCGAGGCAAAGAAGGTCGAAGAGAACGTCCGGCAACTCGTCGCCAGAGAGAAGGATGCGTACCTGAAAGTGCTCATCCCCTACCGGGATGCCTGCAAGAAGGCAGGGGTGGAGTGCGAATTCGGAGGCGGCCGCCTTGCCAATGTGAGCGAGAGGGTTACCTTCCTTGTCGAGAAGGTCGACAAGGGCATCAAGGTGGCCATTAAAGGAAGGCCAGAGACAGAAGAGGTCATACCGTTTGCCAAGCTCAAGGAGTCTGTCACGAGAGCTTCATATGACTATACTGACCGCCATATCGGCCCCAAGGAAGAGACAGGCAACAAAGGCGGCGGCCTCTCCAACCGGCTAAGGGCGCTCCTGAAGTAGCAGGCACATCAACCAGTCCTTGATAAAGCCCCTCAACTTCGAGGGGCTTTATCTGCCTTAACGCACCTTTTCCCCAAACACGCGAAGAGGTAAAATTAAACAGTAGGCCGGACGGCCTTGCGGCTATACGGCCATGGAGTAAAAGGCGCCGGAGCCATGAAGAACAGGCTGTTATCGTTCGTGGCAGTTTCGTTGTTCCTCTTTACATCCTCCTGCGGGGTGTGCCTGGACTGCCGGGATTTAAACCCCTTAGCCACCATCACTTGGTTTGAAGGCTCCACCGGGGCCGGCTCTTGCGACTGCGCGCGGTTCGAGATTTTCATTGACGGCGAAAGTTTCGGGATAAACAGCCTGGGACAGCTTGGTCATCTGCGGGACCTGCCCACCGGTGTTCGTGTCCTTACCATTTCATTAGCCCAGGTGTGGGATGGGCCCGGCGGGGCCGTATCCATACTTCCCGGATTTTACACATACACCATCATTCTTGGCGGCGGCCCCTACTTTTTGGAGGACGGCTCCACCACCCGTTCGGACACCCTGTTCTGGACAACCCTTGGCCAGCCCGCCAGCCGGGATTACCTCATATATGTTCCTTTATGGCCGCGAGCCGCCTCGATACCGTAAATCAAATTGCGTGAAAAAAACTCTTGCGCCCCGGGCAGGGCTGGCGCAAAATGCAATTGGCTGACTGACCAGTCGGTCAATATTATGTTTTGGAGATTTATCGCATGGCGAAGGGAACACGGGCCGGCGGCGGCACGGGCGGCAAACCGAAAGAGAGCGACGGGGCCGCGAAGATACTGGCGGCGGCGGAGCGGCTTTTCGCCAAGGCGGGGTTTGAGGCGGTCTCCATGAACGACGTGGCCAAGGCGTCGGGCATGAGCAAGGCCAACATCTTCCACCACTACAAATCCAAGCGGGACCTTTACCTGGCCGTGATGCGCTGTTGCGCCAAGGACGGCCATGACAACCTGCGGCAATCCATGGAAAACGGCGCATCCATGGGCGAAAGCCTGCGGATGATATCCAGGAACCACATGGAGAACATCTTCGCCAAGGAAAGGGTTACCCGTCTCGTCTGGCGCGGCCTTCTGGAAGACGGGGAGCGGCTGGGCAGGGACCTGGCTGAAAAAGTCTTTGGCGAGAATTTCCAGGCCATGCGGGATTTCATCCGCGCCGGGCAGAAGCGGGGGGATTTAAGAACAGACATAGACCCGGCGGCGCTGGCGCTGGTAATTGTGGGCTCCAACATTTTCTATTTTCAGGCCAGGAACATATTCAGGCATTTCCCCTCGGTGGATTTCGGGGACGACATGGCGCGGTATAGCGAAAAACTGATGGATATCCTGCTCAACGGCGTTGTGGCCAACCCCGGCGAAAGTGTTGCGGGCAAGGCGCCGGCGGACAAGGCGGGAAAAGCAAAGCGGCGGAAAGGGAAAACGGCATGAGAAGTTTCAAGTTTACGGCTTTTGCCCTGGCTCTTCTGGCTTTGGCGGCTTGCGGTAAAAGCGCCGGGAAAGACGAGGCCAAAAAGCAGACCGGCTCACCGATAACCGTAACTCAGGCCGAGGTGGCCTCCATGCCGGTTGTAGAAGAGGTGGTGGGGTGGATAGAAAGCAAGAACGCCCCGGTGGTGTCGGCGGAGACGCCTGGCCGGGTGTCCAAAGTTTACGTTGACGCGGGAACCCGGGTGACTGCGGGCCAGCTATTGGCCACGCTGGACCCAACCGACAACGAGATAGCCGCCCAGGCCGCCCGGGCGGAGGCCATGCGGGTGGACGCGCTTCTTGGCAATCAGCGCAGGCTGGTGGAGCGTTACCAGGGGCTGGCGGCGGAGAATTTCATTTCCAAGGTCACGCTGGACAACGCCGAGTCCCAGCTTATGGCGCTGGAGGAGCAGGCCAAGGCGGCCAACGCCCAGCGGAGCGCCGCGGAGCGGAAGCTGGATAAAACCCGCATCGTGGCGCCCATCACCGGCCAGGTGGATCAAAGGTTTGTCTCTGAGGGAAGCTATATAGACATGGGCAAACCCGTCTTCCAGCTTTCGTCCGGCTCCAAGATTCGCGCATATCTGCCCTTTCCGGAGACCGTGGCCGACCAGGTGAAACCCGGCCTTAAGGTGGCCCTGTCCACCCCGTCGGATTCCTCCGGGGAATATGAGGGAGCGATAAGCGATGTGCGCCCCATGGTTGGAGCCAGCAACCGGGCGGTGGTGGCGGCGGTGGAGATGGACAATCCCGGCGTATGGAAACCAGGCGCCTCGGTGACCGGCAGGGTGACCCTTCACGTTATTGAGAACGCCGTGATAGTCCCCGAGCAGAGCGTGGTGAAACGGCCAGCCGGTGAGGTGGTTTACGTTGTGGAAAAGGAACAGGCGTCCCAACGGGTGGTGAAGACCGGTTACAGGGCCACCGGGGCCGCGCAGATCCTCGAAGGCCTGGCCGGTGGCGAGACCGTGGCGTTGGACGGAGCCTCATACCTTACCGACAAGGCGCAAGTGACGGTGAAGAACCCGAAAACCGTGGGGCAGGCCCCAGCGGCAGGAGTGAAGTAAGATGAACCTCCCTACCCTATCCATACGCCGCCACGTGCTGGCGTGGATGTTAAGCGGCGTTTTGGTGCTGTTCGGGATAATCAGCTACCATCGCATCGGGGTGGACCGGTTTCCGTACATTGAGTTCCCGATGATATCGGTGACCACCGTCCAGGCCGGGGCAAACCCCGACGTGGTGGACTCGTCCATAACCAACATTATCGAAAGCGCCGTGAACAGCGTTCCGGGCATCGAGCATGTGCAGTCCACCTCTTCGCCGGGCGTCTCCCAGGTGAACATAAATTTCACGCTGGACAAGAACATAGACGTGGCGTTCAACGAGGTGCAGTCCAAGGTGAACCAGGTCCTCCGCAAACTGCCCAAGGATATAGACCCGCCGGTGGTGGCCAAGGTGCAGACCGGCTCCAACCCCATGCTGTGGCTGGCGCTCCAGGGGGACAGGACCCTTCAACAGCTTAACGTGTACGCCCGCAATGTCATCAAGAAGAAGCTGGAGACGGTGAACGGCGTGGGCGAGATACGCATAGGCGGCGAGCGGCGCCGGGTTATCCGGGTAAACGCCGACATCGGCAAGATGGCCGCTTTCGGCGTGACCACCCAGGACATCGTGCGGGCGTTCAATACGGAACATCTGATGCTCCCCGGCGGGTTCCTTGTGGCGGGCAAGACCGAAGACATGGTGAAGCTGGACCTGGAGTTCCACAACATGGCCGCCCTTTCCAACATGGTGGTGGCCAGCAGGAGCGGCGCGCCGGTGAGGCTTAAAGACATAGCCGGACTGGAAGACGGCCAGGCGGACTACCGCCAGCTGGCCCGGTTCAACGGCAAACCCACGGTGGGCATAGGCATAGTGAAGATACCCAACGCCAACACCGTGGCCATCGCCAACAGCGTTTTGCAAAAGGTGGAGGACGAGATAGAGCCCCAGCTTCCGCCGGGAATGACGCTGATCCTTTCCTCCAACGACGCCATTTTCATACAGGAAATGGTGGACGGCCTGCTGGAGCATCTTCTCCTGGGCACGTTGCTTACAGCGATAGTGGTGTGGCTGTTCCTCAAAAGCCTGAGGGCCACCATAATCATATCCATGGCCATTCCCGTGTCGCTACTGGGCGCGGTGGCGGTGATGTACCAGGCTGGCTACACTTTCAACACCCTCACGTTGCTGGCCCTGCTGTTGCTCATCGGCGTGGTGGTGGACGACGCCATAGTGGTGCTGGAAAACATTTTCCGCCACCGGGAGCATCTGGATCCGGACCCGGTGAGCGCCGCGGTCAACGGCTCCACGCAGGTGGCCTTCGCGGTTATCGCGGCCAGCCTTACGCTGGTGTCCATATTCGCGCCGGTGATATTTTTGGGCGGCATCATCGGGAAATTCTTCCAGTCTTTCGGCGTGGTGGTCACGTTCGGCGTGATAGTCTCGCTTTTCGTGTCGCTGACGCTCACCCCCATGCTCTGCTCCCGTTACCTTTCCATACCCAGCCAGCATGGCAGGGCGTACATGTTCCTGGACGCCGTGTTCAAGGCCATGGACAGGGCTTACCGAAAAACCCTGGCGCTGGCATTGGGTTACCGGTGGACGGTGGTGGGCATGGCCGTTATCACTGTGGCATCAAGCGTGTTCTTCTTCAACGCCACGGGCAAAGGTTTCGTGCCCGATGAGGACGAGGGGCGGTTCATGGTGTTCTTCCGCACGCCGCTGGGCTCGTCCATAAACTATACGGACGACCGGCTCAAGAAGGTGGAGGAGGTGATAGCCACCCACAAGGAAGAGGTGGCAGGTTATTTCACCGTGATAGGTTTAGGCTCCGCCGGGCAGGTGAACCAGGGGCTGGCCTTTGTGCGCATGACCCCCAAACACGACAGGAAACTGCGCCAGTACGAATTCATCCCCGTGTTGAGCAAAGAGCTTTCGCAGATACCCGGCGTCCGGGCTTTTGCGGCGCCCATACCCATGGTGGGCGGCATGCGCGGCGAGCCGTTGCAGTTCATCCTTCGCGGGCTGGATTTGGACGAGGTGGGAAGGCTGGCCAACGAGCTTCGCGCCAGGCTCGCCAAAGTGGAGGGGATTGGCAGGCTGGACCTGGACCTGCAACTGGACCTGCCCCAGCTTTCCGTGGATGTGGACCGGGTACGGGCTACCGATATGGGCGTGTCCGCCCAGGATGTGGGGATGGCCGTGAACGCCATGGCCGGAGGACTGGACATAGCCAAGTATAATGACATACCCGGCGACGGCGAACGGTACGACGTGCGGCTGAAGGCCGCCGAAGGGAGCGTAACCGGAAGCGGGGATATCTCCCGGCTCTACCTGCGCGCCAAAGACGGCTCGCTTGTAAGGCTGGACACCCTGGCCAAAGTGGAACGCGAACTGGGCCCGGCGGTGATAGGCAGGTACGACCTGCAATATTCCGCCGCTTTCTTCGGTAACCCTTCGATACCGCTGGGCGACGCCATCGCCGCAGTCCAGAAAGAGGCCGCCGCCATCCTGCCCCTGGGCTACACGCTGAAGATGGTGGGCCAGGCCGAGGAGTTCGGCAAGACCATGGCGAACATAATATTCGCGTTCACCCTGGCCATGGTGCTTGTGTACATGGTGCTGGCCAGCCAGTTCGACTCGTTCATCCAGCCGTTGATAATCATGATGGCCCAGCCGCTGGCCATCATTGGCGGGGTGGCGGCGCTTTGGGCCACGGGCCAGACGCTGAACATTTACTCCATGATAGGCCTTGTGCTCCTGGTGGGGCTGGTGGCGAAAAACTCCATCTTGCTGGTAGACATGACAAACCAGTTGAGAGGGGAAGGCAAATCCATCCGGGACGCCCTCACGGAGGCGTGCCCCGTGAGGATGAGGCCGGTGATAATGACCTCGATGACCATCATACTGGCCCTGCTTCCCGCCGCGGTGGGGGTTGGCGCCGGGGCGGACTCCAACGCGCCCCTGGCCATAGCGGTCATCGGAGGAATGGTAAGCTCCACCCTTCTTACATTGGTGGTGGTGCCTTCGGTTTATTCATTGGTGGAAAACGGGCTGGAGCGGTTTCACGCCCGGCGGGCCGGGAGGTGACGGACGATGATTAAAACTGGCGTAAGCTTATTCAATCTGGGCAGGGTTTTTCTGATGGCCATGCCCATGCTGGCGGTGTCCGCCGGATTTTCCGCCGCCGGGGAGCCGCAAAAGACCATAGACCTGGCGGCGGTTTACAGCATGGCCAGGGAGCAAGACCCGGCCATCGCCGCCGCCCGGGCCAGCATGGAAGCGGGCAAACAGAAATTCAACCAGGGGCTTTCGTTACTACTGCCCACGGTGACCGCCGCCGGGGAGTCCAAATACAACGATCAGGAAGTCACTTACAAAGGCGCGGGGGAGAATTTCCCCCTTTCGGGCGGCGTTAAAAGATACGATTCCCGGGCGGCGTCCGTAACGCTTACCCAGCCGCTTTTCAGGTTCCAGAACTATGAGAGTTACCGGCAGGGGGTCATTGCCGGCGAACAGGCCGAAACCCAATATAACGGCGCCAGGCAAGACCTGATAACGCGGACGGCGCAGGCCTATTTCGACGTATTGTTCGCCCAGGACAGCCTGAGGTTCACCCAGTCGTATAAAGAGGCTATCGAGAACCAGCTTTTGCAGGCCCAAAAAGCTTTCGAGGCGGGCACGGTAACCATAACCGACACCCACGAGGCCCAGGCCCGGCGCGACCTGGCCATGGCGCTGGAAATATCCGTCCAGAACGACTTGGAGGTGAAAAAGGATTCCCTGGCCAAAATCACCGGGGTTTATCCGGGGGAGTTGGCTCCGCTGAAACCGGAAATCCCCCTCACGGTTCCGGAGCCGGACGACGCTGAACAATGGCTGGATCTGGCCGAAAAGGGCAATCCGGCGCTGATTATCGCTCGGCAGGCTCTGGCTGTAGCTGGCGAGGAAACGAAGAAGAACCGCTCCGGACATTTGCCCACCGTTGACCTGGTGGCCTCCTATTCATACTCCACCGCCAGCGACGGCTCTTTTGGAGTTGGCAGTGAAACCACCGCCCAAGTCGTAGGTGTGCAGGCCCAACTGCCGCTGTTCGCCGGTGGGGCCACTCTTTCCAAAACCCGGGAAGCCGCCGCGCTGGAAGAAAAAGCCCGGCAGGATTTGGAAACATCGTTGCGTTCCACCAGGGCTCAAACCCGGTCGCTCTACCTTGGCGTGAAAGCCGGGGTGTCCCAAGCCATGGCCTTGCGGCAGGCGCTGGTTTCAAGCCTCCGGTCGCTGGATTCCACCCGGAAAGGGTTCGAGCTGGGGTTGCGCACCGGGGTGGATGTTTTGAACGCCCAACAACAGGTTTTTGCCGCCCGGCGCGACCTGGCCCAGGCCGAGTATAACTACCTGTTGAACCACCTAAGGCTCAAGGCTTCGGCGGGTTTGCTGGAAGATAAGGATGTGGAATTGGTGAACAACCTTCTGTCCACTTCAAAAGAAGACTGATACCCCTCCCCCCCCATGCCCGGCGGCAGGTTATTTGACTTGCCGCCGGGTAATATGCCCGCTTATGCTGAATGTGAAAGCGTGAACCAATTATTAAACCCATGGGCAAGGAAACACTGAGGCTGTCCACGCTGGCCAAAGCCGGCGGTTGAGGCGCCAAGCTGGGTCCGGAGGACCTGCGCAAGGCGTTAAAAGGCATCGAGCCGTTCACTGACCCCGCAATCCTATACGGGTTGGGGACCGGTGACGATACCGGTGTGTACAAAATCAGCGACAGCGTGGCCATAGTGCAGACCGTGGATTTTTTCACCCCCATTGTGGACGACCCGTACACCTTCGGCAGGATAGCCGCCGCCAACGCCATTTCCGACGTTTACACCGTGGGAGCCCGGCCCATTACGGCGCTTAACATAATAGCCGTGTCGTGTTCATTGGGTATCGAGGTGATAAACGAAATCCTCAAAGGCGGGGCGGATACCGTGAGGGAGGCCGGTGCGGTGTTGCTGGGCGGCCATAGCATTGAGGATCCGGAGCCCAAGTACGGGTTGGCGGTCACCGGGGTGGTACATCCGGATAGAATGGTCACGAACCGCGGCGCCAGGCCGGGCGATGTCCTGATACTCACAAAGAAAATAGGCGTGGGCATATTGAGCAACCTGGCCAAGGTGAAAGGCACAATAAAAGGCTCCATAATGATGCGCGGCCCGGCCATCCCGGACAGTGTCTTCGCCGAAGCCGAGCGGGAAATGACCCGGCTCAACCGGAACGCGTCTGAAGCCATGGTGGAGTTTGGCGTCCGCGCCTGCACCGATGTTACGGGGTTCGGCCTGCTGGGGCATTTGAGAAACCTGCTGGAAGCCTCCGGCGTTTCCGCCACCATTTCATTCTCCAGGGTTCCCCGGTACGACGGGATCGGGCCTTACGCCGTAAACGGCACAAAGGGAGGCGGGGAACGGAACCATAACTGGGTAAAACCCATTGTGACGGCGGGTGAGGGCATTGCCGGGGTGGAAATTCTGATCCTTTGCGACGCTCAAACTTCCGGAGGCTTGTTGATGGCTGTGCCGGAAGAAAAAGCGGAACGCCTTCTGGCCCGGCTGAAAAATGGGGGCGACGAGGCGGCCTCCGTGATAGGCGAAATCAACCCCGGCCCGCCCGGAAGCGTCACCGTCACTCCCTGATATAGGCTTAATAAAGCTTATTCGCTCTCGTCATTGCCCGCTTTTTTCAGGTGTGATAATGTTATAGCAATTCCGTAGAAGCACTTCCATGCAACCTGTTATATGAAGAATATTGGAGTAGTCGCCAAAACCCAGAGCCCCCTTGCCGTTGAAGGGTTGCAAAGCCTTTCCGCATGGCTGGTCCAGCGGGGCATGAACTGCCTTGTGGACAACGAATCGGCCCAGGCGGCGGGCATTAAGTCCATGCTAACAAAGAGCGACCTTGCCCGCGAGGCGGACATGGTGGTGGTGATGGGAGGCGATGGCACATTCTTGAGCGTGGCCCGGATGATGGAAGGGCGCATGGCGCCTATTCTGGGGGTGAACCTGGGCGCCCTGGGGTTTTTAACCGAGTTCGCCTACGAGGAGATGTTCCCGGCGCTGGAACAGGTGCTTTCCGGTGATTACGCGTTTGAAGACCGCATAATGCTGGACGTGGGCATATCCCGCGAGGGGAAGACCATAGCCAGTTACACCGCGCTTAACGACATAGTTATAAACCGGGGCGCGCACACCCGGATGCTTCATCTTCTGGTTTATGTGGACGGGGTGTTCGTGAACGAATACACAGCCGACGGGCTTATAGTGGCCACCCCCACCGGCTCCACGGCGTACAACCTGTCCGCCGGGGGCCCCATAGTGCATCCTTCGGTGGGAGCCATTATAATAAGCCCTATATGCCCGCATACCTTGAGCAACCGGCCCATCGTGATACCGGACGGCCTCAAGGTGGAAATCGCGCTGGCCCCTTCCACGCAAGGGGACGGCCTGGCCACTATGGACGGGCAGGTGAGCCTGCAAGTAGGTTTTAGGGACAGGCTGGTGGTCAAGAAAGCTTCTTCCGTGAGCAGGATAATACTTTCGCCATACAAGAACTATTATCAGCTCCTGCGGGGAAAGCTTAAATGGGGGGAAACCTTACGACATGGAGCAATCTGACCGAGTGAAGGTGGATCTGGCCACGGATATCGCCAGGAAGGCCATTCCTTTCATGGCCGAAAAGGGCATCCCCGTGACGCCGGTGAACTATTTTATCTGGTACGAGTTTTTCCTGGGCGAAAACCAGGATCTTGTAAGGGCGCTCAAAAACCTCATCGCCAGCGGCGCCAAGTTCAGCGACAGGGTAAACCAGCAGATATACGAAAAGCACGTCGTAATGGGGCTCTCCGCCGAGCAGGAAAAGAAGCTTGCCGAAGAGATAAAAGCGGTGGAAGAGGCCAACCTGGCCACCTCGAAGATCCTCGATCCCATCGCCAAAGATCTGAAGAAGATCGCCGAAACCAATGCGGATTATGGCGCAAAGCTGGGCGAGTTCGCCGGGAAGATGGAAGACAAGGCCGATTACCAGCAGGTGTCGAACATAATCGTAAACCTGCTGGACGACACACGGAAGATAGCCGGAGCCAACAAGAACATCAGCGCCCAGCTGGACAGCTATTCGATGCAGATAAACGACCTGCGTCAGTCGCTGGCCCGGGCCCGGGCCGAAGCACGGCTGGACGACCTGACCCAGGTTGGCAACCGCAGGGCCTACAACGAGGCGCTGGAAGAGGAGATAAAGTGGGTGGAACGCAACGGCGCCATCTCCTGCCTGGCCATGGTGGACCTGGATTTCTTCAAAAAACTCAACGACAAATACGGTCACGCCGTGGGGGACAAGGCCCTGCGGGCGCTGGCCTCCATTTTGGTGGACATGGTGGGCATTGACGGCGAGGTGTACCGTTACGGGGGAGAGGAGTTCGCCATTGTCGTTTCCGGCGCCAAACTGGAGCAAGCCCTGGCCATAGTGGAAAAAGCCAGGCTGGCGGTGGAAGAGCATGAGTTCATCGTGCGCGACAAGGTGGAGAAAATGACCGTGTCCTGCGGGCTGGCCACCTTGCGCCCCGGCCGCGCCGGCGAGCAAAGCCAGCTGATGGCTGATGAGGCTTTGTATATGGCCAAGGACAACGGCAGGAACAATGTAAAGACCGAGCTGAACCTGGCCGGCCCCGGCAAAAAATAATGCTCACCGGGCTTCGCGTAAAAGATTTCGCCATCGTTGAGGAAATCACGGTGGAGTTCGGGCCGGGTCTCAACGTCCTCACCGGTGAAACCGGCGCCGGTAAATCCATCCTTATAGAAGCGCTGGAGGTGGCCCTGGGCGGCCGGGCGCCGGAAGAGGTAATCCGGGCCGGGGCCGAACAAGCGGTGATAGAAGCGGTCTTCAACGCGCAAGACGCGGGCGGCGTGGCCATGTGGCTTTCGGAGCAGGGGCTGGAAGACGACAGCGGCCAAGTAATCATCCGCCGGGTTGTCTCCCGCTCCGGCCGGGGCAAGGCCTTCATAAACGGCTCCCAGGCCACGGTAACTCAATTGAAGGCGCTGGGCGCCCGGCTTATGGACCTGCATGGCCAGCACGAAAGCCAGACGCTTATAAACCCCCAATCACACCTTCCATTTCTCGACAGTTTTTTAAAGCTGAAACCGGAATTGGGAGACTACCGGCAGGTGTATGACGAGCTTGGCGCCGCGCGGCGCAGGCTTTCCGGCCTCAAAGAGAACCAGAAGGAAATTGAGCGGCGGCTGGACCTGCTGAAGTTCCAGGTGGACGAAATAGGCAAGGCGGAGCTTGCGCCGGGGGAGGACGAGGCGCTGGAGCGGGAGAAAAAGCGGCTTGTGAACTCCGAGAAACTGGCGGAGCTTTGCGCCCTGGCGGTGAACGCGCTGGAAGACGGAGACGATAACGTAACTGGCATAGCCCAGCGGGCCCGGGGGGCCATTGAACAGATCGCCGAGCTCGACGATTCCACAAACTCCATGGCCGAAGAAATAACCGGCGCCATTTTCGCCATGGTGGAACTGGCCGGGAACGTGCGCCGCTACGCCGATACGCTGGAGACCGACCCTAACAGGCTGGCGGAGGTGGATGACCGGCTCAACCTCGTCCACACGCTCAAGAAAAAATATGGAGACACCATAGAAGAGATTCTGGCCTATCTGGAAAAAGCCCGCGCCGAGCTGGAAAGCATAGAGTTCGACCGGAGCCACATGGAAACCCTGGAGGCCCGCGTAAAACAGCTTTGGGGCCAGGCGGCGGAGATGGCCGGGAGCCTTGACCGCAAACGAAAAGAAGGCGCCGGGGATTTCGCCCGCAAGGTGGAGAAAGAGCTGAAGGATTTGAGCATGCCCAAGGCGCGGGTGAAAATGGCATTCGATTACGAGGAGGAGGCGGAAAGCCCCTGCGTTATCGGCTCCAAGGGAGTGAAGCTGGGGCCCACCGGCGCGGGGAAGGCGGAGATACTTTTCAGCGTCAATCCGGGCGAGCCGGAAAAACCCATAGTGAAAATAGCCTCCGGCGGCGAGATAAGCAGGCTGATGCTGGCCTTAAAAACCGTCATGGCCGGGGACCAGCCTGTGCCGGTGATGATATTCGACGAGGTGGACGCGGGCATAGGCGGCGTTACCGGCGACAGGCTTGGGGAGAAGCTGAGGAAACTGGCCAGGAACTGCCAGGTGTTCTGTGTAACCCATCTGGCGCAGGTTGCGCGGCAGGCGCACGGCCATTACCTCGTCGAAAAATCGGTGAAGAAAAACCGGGTGGCCGTGGCGGTTATCCCGCTGGACCGCGATGGGAGGATTCGAGACCTCGCCCGCATGGCCGGTGGCGACGGCGCCAGGGAAAGCGCCTTGAAATGGGCGGAAGAGGCGCTGAACGACGTGGGTTGAATATCCTGGATCAACCGGTTTTAATTCCGCCTGCCCGTCAACTTCCTCAGCGTCTTCAAATTCACGATGTCTTCCTTGCCATCCGGCCCTTTGGGCGTTTCTAAAATCATCGGGGTGTTTACGAACCGCTGGTCGTTCATAAGCAGTCGAAAACCCTCAAGCCCGATTTTGCCTTTGCCGATGTGTTCGTGCCGGTCAACCCGGGAGTTCAGCGGGGTCTTGCTGTCGTTGACATGGAAAAGTTTTATCCGGCCAGCGCCCAGGGTGGAATCGAAGCTTCTGAACGTTTCGTTGTATCCCGCTTCAGCGCTGATGTCATAACCTGCGGCGAAGATGTGGCAGGTGTCCACGCAAATGGCCAACCGCTCCGGCGGCGCCATTTTCTCCAGTATCGCCGCCAGTTGGTCGAACCTGTGCCCCAGGCTTGTGCCTTGGCCCGCGGTGGTCTCCAGCGTCAAAGTCACTTTCGAACGAGGCCTTTTATCCAGCGCCCAGTTGAGGGAGTCGGCGATCCGTTGGATGCCCTTCTCCTCCCCAGCCCCCATATGCGCGCCTGGGTGGAACACCAGGCATGGGATATCTAGCGCGTCGGCCCTGTCCATCTCGTCTATAAACGCCTCTCGGGACTTGGAGAGTATCTCTTTATCCGGCGAGGCCAGGTTTATCAGGTAGCAGGAGTGGACGGCGAATACGCTTACACCCGTCCGCCTGGCGTTTTCCGCGAAGAGGAGCGCTTCTTCGCCTGTCAGCGGCTTGGTTTTCCATTGGGTATTGTTCCGCGTAAAAATCTGGATGGTGTTTGCCCCCACAGCCACGGCCCGGGCGGGCGCCGTGGCCACTCCCCCGGCTATGGACATGTGGGCGCCCATGGGGCGTGATACGCCTGTGGTTTTACCGGCGGCGCTTGATGACGGTTTACGTTGAATCATGTTACAGCCATAAAAAAACGGCCCGCCGTTTTAGACGGGCCGCCCGGAGACAAATCTTGTGAAACGCGGTTATTTGCCGTGTTTCGAAAAATACTCCTGGGAACCCTTGGGATCGCCTTTCATGGTGTCGGCGCCGGGTTTCCAGTCCGCCGGGCAAACCTCGCCAGTTTTCCTTGTGGTCTGGATCGCCTCCAGAACCCGCAGGGTCTCGTTCACGTTCCGGCCGATGCCCAGGTCGTGGACCACTTCGTAGGCCACCTTGCCGTCGGGGTCTATGATGAACAGGCCGCGCAGGGCTATGCCGGCGGGGATAAGCACGCCGTAGTCACTGCTGATTTTTTTGGTGAGGTCGGCTAACAGCGGGAAGCTGATGCTACCCAGGCCGCCTTTAGCGCGCGGGGTTTCCATCCAGGCCAGATGGGTGAACTTGGAGTCCACCGAGCAACCCACCACTTCGGCGCCCAGCTTGGTGAAATCCGAAGCCCTGTCGGAAAGGGCCGTGATTTCGGTGGGGCATACGAAGGTGTAGTCCAGAGGATAGAAGAACAATACCAGCCATTTACCTCTGTAATCGGAAAGCCGTATTTGCTTGAAAGTTTTATCCGGCATCACCGCGTCGGCGGAAAAATCCGGGGCCGCCTGCTGAACTAAAGTAGCCATATCGTTAACCTCCCAGTAATAAAGATCGCAACGGTCTAGAAAATGGGAATTATAATGAATCTAACCCCGATTACCATAGGAAAATTCCTGCGTGGCGGATTAGAAATGTTTTGAAAAAGCCAATCCATGAAGATAGTATGTAATTGGGAGTCCATTGTAAGCGGCTCGGTTTGTTACAAAATTATCGGCGTAAAATCATGGCAGTGGAAATGACAGGCAAGTTCCGGGCGGGATTGAGTTCTAATTCCACGGCGGAGAGGGTTTTCAGGTCTCTAAACACCTCCGGCGGGGTGAGGTTTTCGGAGAAGAACGGCCCTGTGGGGGACACGCCAATGATCGGGTACAACAGCCAGCCGGTGAAAGCCCAGCCCAAGGGTGTGCTGAAACAGGCCCATCTGGGAAATGTGGACGCCGCTTTGGACAATGTTAAACGAGCCATTGCCCGTTCCACATCCGAAATCAGGGAAACCGTCAAGGAACAAAATAAAACCCAGGACGATGAAGCCGGGAAAGCGGCTATGAACCAGCTGGAGTCCAAAGGCGGGGCGCTGACTACCTCGGCCTGATAGGCCTAGTTCAGTGAAAACCCGTAGAAAATACCACCCAGCCTGCGAATCCCCTTCGAGAGGACTTCGGCCACCTCTGAAAGTATAGACCGTTCCATTTCAAGACGTTCCAGCGTGGATTGGGCCTCCCGCAAGCCGATTTTCGCGTTGATGTCCACCTTTAAAGTATCCGCCAGCTTGTAGGAGAACGAAACCAGCTCATCTTCCACCGGATTTTCCCAGTTGGAAACGGTCACCGTTTTTAATTTTTCAGGCGTGGCGGTTGCCCGCCACAATTTCAAAACCTCGCGGGCTTTGCGGAGGGTCAGGGCCCACTCGTCTTCCCCGGGGCTGGCGTCTGGAATGGCCTTTAGCCTGGCCATGCGGTAATCCCTGCTGAAATCCTCGCTTAACACCCTGGCCCGGGTAAGGCCCAGCAGGGTAATGTGCACGTTTCCATCGGCAAGCCGCTGGTGGTTTACTATCTTTCCCACGCATACCATCTCCCGTATGGCGGGATTGCCGAAGTATTCCTCTTCCCAGCCTGGCTGGAAATTGGCCATGGAAACGAGCCGGTCCCCCTTTAAAGCGGTATCCACCATGGCCAGGTAGCGCGGTTCGAACACCAGCAATGACAAAGTGGTCTTCGGGTAAAACACCGTTTCCGGCAATGGGAATACGGGGGAGTCGAAATCTTCGCTAAAATCGGTCATTATCTAAGCGCTCTTGCGAAGGGCCATGGTGACCCATCCTTCCTTTATAACCTGTTCATTCAAAATGAACCCGGCGGTTTCAAACGCTGTCAACGCGGCCGGGGCCTGATCCAACCGCATACCAGAGGCGACCAGCTCCCCACCGGGGGCCACCAGCCCATAAAACCTGGCGGCGTTGGCCACAAGCGGGCCTAAGAACAGGTTGGCCACCACCATGTGGAATTGTTTGTCCACGCAGTCGGCCTCCCCCGTGGCGAAAAGGGTGTTAACCATGTTTCTCCGGGCGTTTTCCACCGCTATGGGCGTGGCTTCGGCGTCGTTATCTATCCCCACCGTAAGCGCGGCTCCCATCTTTGCCGCCACTATGGATAATATGCCCGAGCCGCATCCTATGTCCAGAAGTGTGGGAGGGGTTTTGCGCTCGATGAACTCCACGCAGGCCGAAGTGGTGCCGTGATGCCCGGTGCCGAAAGCCATGCCCGGGTCCAATATAATACGGGCCCTTCCTTCCGGGACATCCTTTACCCACCAGGATGGGATGACCACAATTTTGTTTCCTAGCTCCAACGGCGTGAAAGACTCTTTCCACCGGGCCAGCCAGTCTTCGCTGGGCTGTCTTTCCACAATCGGGGAGCTTACGGAGGCCGTGGGAAATTGCGCTGTTATCAGTTGGGAGATGGATTGGGCTTTTTCCGGCGAGAAATCGGATTCTTTCAGCCAGATGGAAATCTCTGTCCCTTGTATGGAGGCTTCCCCCACCTCGGTGGTGGCGTCCCAGTCGTATGCCAGGGCGCCGGCGGCCTCATCTGGGTCCGCCCCTGAAAGCGTAAAGGTTATTTTCACCCAAACCTGGTTCATCAATCGTCTCCAACGGCTCTTTAATATCTGTGAGCGTTACCGGCGTTCAGATAAAAATATGACAGAAGCGGTAGAAAAAGGTATAATCTACCATATTTTCATGGCAGTTCCTTTCACGGCCGCGGGCCGTACACAGTATGCTAAATGGGGGTCGAAACAATGAAGAGCGGTGGTCAATCTGCGTTCACGGTTGGAACCAAGGTAATTTATCCGGCCCATGGCATAGGCGTGGTGGAGCGGATTGAGAAACGGGAGTTCGGCGGCGCGTTCGAAGCCTGTTATATCATAAGGTTCCAGAAAAGCGGCATGGTTATCACCGCCCCTATCCGGTCTGCGGACACGGTGGGCCTTCGCGGGGTGATTAACAAGCGGGAAGTCTCCAAGATAATGAAAATCCTGAAAGACGACCGCTCCGAAGCTGTGGAGTCCAACTGGAACAAACGCCAGAAGCTTTACCTGGAGAAAATAAAAAGCGGTTCGCTATTCGAGGTGGCTTCCGTTTACCGTGACCTGTATTTCCTCAGGAACACCAAGGGGCTTTCTTTTGGCGAGCAACAGGTGTTCGACAACGCCCACAAGCTCATTGTAAGCGAGATCGCGGAGTCCAAGGGCGTTCGGGAGGAGAAGGTGGTGGAGATGATCAAGGATGTCCTCACCAACTAACCGCACCAGAACAGCGCCATTCCCCGGTCATCCTGCCCTGAATATGAATAGCCATGGGTGAAATAGAATTTTTAAGACGGATCAACGTGTTCGCGGGGCTGGACGACGCCCGGCTTCTGGAGATATCCCGCCGCCTGGCGCCGGTGAGGTTTGAAAAAGGCTCCTTCATTTTCTACCGGAACGATTTGAGCGACGGCATCTATTTTGTCGCCAAAGGCTCCATACAGATAATCATAGATAACGACGAGAACCGGGAAATCATCGTTTATACCGTGCCAGCCGGAGACATACTTGGGGAACTCTCCCTTTTCGAGAACCGGTTACGTTCCGCCACGGCGGTGGCCCTGGAGGAATGCAGGTTATACAAGATCCCCGGCGACAAGTTCCAGGAAATAATCAAACAGTACCCCGCCGTCGGGGAAAACCTGGCTAAGGTTCTGATAAACAGGTTATTGGCCGCCAACGAGATGATTGAGCGTTTGGGCGCCATGGATGGAACCGGGCGTGTGGTGGATTTTCTCCGCGCCGCCGCCCAGCGGGAAGGGCGGCGCCTTGAAGATGGCTACCTGCTGGAAAAACGCCCCACCTACAACCAGGTGTCGCACCGGCTGGGCGTTTCCGAAAAAACGGTTTACCGCACCATCCACAAACTCATCGAAGAGGGCAAAATAGCGATGAAAGGCAGAGGGCTTTTAGTGAATAAAAGCCTCTTTATCGGGTGACCGGTCTTTTATGACCCGCCTTGGCCTGCTGGCGATATCGCTATCAATCTCCCTTGCTTGCGCCGCTTGTTCCCTTACAGGGGATGATTCCGGTAAAACCAACAAGAAAAACGCGCTGGAGGAACTGGGCGTAACCATAACCGGCTCCGGAGCCAGCGTAAAAACCGGCGATGGCTCAACCGTTACGGTGACCGCCGGAGCGGACAACCACCAGCGCCAGGCTAAAACCCCTCCCTTACCCCAAGGAGCCTCGGAGCCCAGCCGTATAGATGGAGTGGACGACGTTACTTTCATGATCACCACACCCCAGGACCTGGACGGCGTCAGGAGTTTTTACGAGGCGCAATTCGCCGGGCAGGGGTTGGCGATGGGCCCCTCGGTGATGTCCAAAGGGATGTATTCGGGCCGATGGGTTGGGAAACCAGGCTCCACGGCGGTGGCGGTTTACGCCTATTCGGCGGGCGCCGGGAAAAGTCAGGTTACGCTGGTGATGGCTTATTAAACGATACGGCCCTTATTAACTCCGGCTCACGGGCGCGCCACAGCTTTGGCAGAAATTGTGATCCGCTCCAATCCTGGCGCCGCATTTTACGCAGAACGCGGTTTTTGAAGATTTCGTCCGGCTCTCCCCCGCTTTTGTGGCAGAAGGGGTTTTGGCCCCTTTCTCGATTTCCTCTATCTGGGCCAAGATGGCCATTGCGTCCGACTCAAACCGGGTCTTCATCTCGGCGTAATCAGCGTCGTCCAGCTTGCCTGTCTTTTGGTCGAAATCCAGATCCTTAAGAGCGGCGTACAGGGAGTCCCGCCGGTACAGGAGGCCGGTCAACTCATTTTCCAGCAGGGCGCCGGGGGCCTCGGCTATCCTGGGGTTCAACAAGGGGTACGCCACGGCGAACAATACGGCCGCCAGAAGAATAAGCTCCACCAGGACAAGCATGCTGATTAATCCTCGAATTCGGAAAGTTCTTTTTTAAGCCGCTCCATAAGCTCCCCACCGGCCTGCGCCTGGGGCGCGGCGGTGGTCTTGGCGGGCGCGCTTAAAGCTTCGCCTTTAATTGACCATACCCGCACTATCCTATAAACCATAAATCCCACGAAGCTGATGGCAATGAAGGGAAGGATATAACCCACCAGGTTGAACCCTTCCTTTTTAGGCTGGGCCAGAATCTTCTCACCGTTTTCCTGGACAAAATTCACTACTATTTCGTCGTAAGACTTGCCGGAAAGCGACATCTGCCGGATTTTAACCCTCGCTGGCACCGCGAACTCGCAATTTATGTGCGGGCAGTTTTTTATGGTCTGGTTGCAACCGCACAGGCACATAAGGTCCCGGGCGGCCCTTTCATAAACCGCGTCGGTCACGCCGGGCGGAGGCCCCCCTTCCCCTTGGGCCCAGGCGGGGGCTGAAAACAAAAAAACCGCCAGAAATAAAAAGGCGGCGCTGATAAATGGTTTCATTTTTATCCGGCCAAATTGGACTACATATTAAATGATAACATAACCCTGCCAAGTCGGCATGACCGCCACCGTGTTGGTGGGCCTCAGTTTGAATCTCAAATAACAGACAGATCCTTCACTTCGCCTGCGCTTCGCCCAGGATGACAGTGTTATCAACGGCTTTTATGTTGTCATTCTGAGCGTAAGTGAAGAATCTCCCCTGCACTTTCAAACTGAGACACTACCACCGCGTTTGCCCGTTTATGCGCTTTCACATGGGCTTTTCCGCCCCAAGGCGCCGATGCACCGCGGTGCAAAAATGCCTTTGTAATAGCATTGCAGTGGGTTATACTGAAATATCACTTTCTTGTTTATTTTGGGGAAGTCTTTGTAAACCGTCATTTTTGAGGACTTTGTATGGGCCGGATCAATTACCTGTTCACTTCCGAGTCAGTTTCGGAAGGTCATCCCGATAAAATTTGCGACCAGATATCCGACGCGGTGCTGGACACCATCATAGGGCAAGACCCTATGGCCCGCGTGGCTTGTGAAACCTTCTGCACCACCGGCCTTGTGCTTATCGGCGGCGAGTTTACCTGCGACCCCTCCGTGAAAGTGGATGTGGCCCAGATAGCTCGCGACGTGGTGAAGGATATCGGCTATAACGAGTCGGCCATGGGGTTCGACTATAAATCCTGCGGCGTGCTCAACGTGATGCACGGCCAGTCGGCGGATATAGCCATGGGCGTTGTCCGGGAAATACCGGAGAACCAGGGCGCCGGCGACCAGGGGCTTATGTTCGGTTTCGCCACCAACGAGACCCCGGAATATATGCCCATGCCCATCCTGCTGGCCCACAAGCTGATGGCGCGCACCACGGAGCTTCGCAAGAACGGCAAGATGCCCTACCTTAGGCCCGACGCCAAGGCGCAGGTGACCATCGAATACGTCAACCGCAACCCCCACAGGATAGACACGGTGGTCCTCTCCACCCAGCATAGCGAGGACGTTTCCGAGGCCGATCTGAAAAAAGAGGTCATCGAGCAAATAATAAAACCTATCATGCCCCATAACCTTTTCGACGAGAAAAAGGTGAAGTTCCATATCAATCCCACCGGGCGGTTCGTTATCGGCGGCCCCCACGGCGACACGGGGTTGACGGGGCGCAAGATTATAGTGGACACCTACGGCGGCGTGGGCTCCCACGGCGGCGGAGCTTTCTCGGGGAAAGACCCTAGCAAGGTGGACCGGTCGGCCTCCTACATGGCCCGTTACATCGCCAAGAACCTGGTGGCGGCTGGGATTATGGACAAGTGCGAGGTCCAGCTGGCCTACGCCATCGGCGTGGCGGAGCCTGTTTCGGTGCTGGTGGACTCTTTCGGCACCCGCAAGATAGACCAGGAAAAGATACAGAAGATCGTGAGGGAGCATTTCGACCTGCGCCCCTACGGCATCATAAAGACCTTGGGTCTGCGCAAACCCATATTCCGCAAGACAGCGGCTTACGGGCATTTCGGCAGGGAGCTTCCGGAATTCCACTGGGAGAAAACCGACATGGCCGAAACCCTGCGCAAGGCCGCCGGAATTTAAAAGGCGGAAAGGAACAAACTTAAATGTCAGGACAGGCAACGATGAACTACGATGTTAAAGACATGGGGCTGGCCGACAAGGGCCGCGCCCGCATCGAATGGGCCGATCAGGATATGCCGGTGCTCCGGCAGATCCGCGAACGGTTCGCAAAAGAGAAACCGCTGGCTGGCATCCGCATGTCCGCCTGTTTGCACGTTACGGCCGAAACCGCCAACCTCTGCCGCGCCTTGGTGGCCGGTGGCGCGGACTTGACCCTGTGCGCCTCCAACCCCCTGTCCACGCAGGACGACGTGGCCGCCGCGCTTACCAAGCATTACGGCGTGCCCACCAACGCCATCAAGGGCGAGGATAACGATACCTATTACCGGCATCTCACAACGGCGCTGGATCACAACCCCAACATGACCATGGACGACGGGGCCGACCTGGTGACGATGATCCTCACCAAACGCACCGAGCTTGCCAGCCAGGTGATGGCCAGCATGGAAGAGACCACCACCGGCGTCATCCGTCTGAAGGCGATGGAAAAAGACGGGATATTGAAGTTCCCGGTGATCGCCGTCAACGACGCGGACACAAAACACCTTTTCGATAACCGCTACGGCACAGGCCAGTCCACGCTGGACGGCATAATCCGCGCCACGGATATGCTCATCGCCGGCAAAAAGGTTGTCGTCTCCGGCTATGGCTGGTGCGGCAAGGGTTGCGCCTCCCGCGCCAAAGGGATGGGCGCCCAGGTGGTTGTTGTCGAGGTGGATCCTATCCGGGCGCTGGAAGCGGCCATGGACGGGTTTGAAGTTATGCCCATGAACGACGCGGCGAAAGTGGGCGACCTGTTCATCACCGTAACCGGCGGGATGGACGCCATCGGCAAACAGCATTTTCCGTTGCTGAAGAGCGGCGCCATGATGTGCAACAGCGGCCACTTCGATGTTGAGATAGACATCAAGTCGCTGGAGGCCATGGCGGTGAAGAAACGTAAAAACATCCGCAACTTTGTGGATGAGTACGAGTTGTCAAACGGCCGCAAAGTGTACATATTGGGCGAAGGCAGGCTAATCAACCTGGCCGCCGCCGAAGGTCACCCAGCGTCCGTTATGGACATGAGCTTCGCCACGCAGGCTCTGGCTTCCGAATGGGCCGTGAAGAACAAGGGGAACCTGTCGGTGAAAGTCCACGATGTGCCTAAAGAGATAGACCAGTGGGTGGCCAACCTGAAACTTGCCGCCATGGGCATCTCCATCGAGAAGCTCACCGACGCCCAGAAGGAATATCTCACCAGCTGGCAACACGGCACGTAATTTATCGTCGTTCTGAGCGTATCGAAGCAATCTTTCCTGTCATCCCGGAATCCCGACGCAGTAGGGATATCCGGGATCGCTTTTTTTATCGAGATGCCAGGTAAGCCCGGCATGACAAAAGAAGACCCCGGATCAAGTCCGGGGTGACAAAGTGGGAGACCCTTCGTCCCGTAAGGCGGGACTCAGGGTGACGGGGGGAAGCAACTATCTTCATAGGGGCGGGTTTCAAACCCGCCCTTTTTTTGTCACCCTTCGACAAGCTCAGGGTGACAAGCAATCAAGGCGCAAGCGAACCGGCCCCTCCAGTATTTTTACGACACCTTGATCCCGCTGGGCATTTCCGATACCGGCGACACTATCGCCAGCCTCTCGCCGTCATTCACGGCAAGCAACATCCCTTGCGATTCAATACCCATCAGCTTCCGGGGTTTCAAGTTCGCCACTATAACGATGGTCTTTCCAACCATTTCCTCGGCGGTGTAATGTTTGGCGATGCCCGCCACCAGCGGCCGCTGAACGCCACCCACGTCTATGGTGAGTTTTAACAGCTTTTCGGCTTTTTCGATTTTTTCGGCGGCCACCACTTTTGCCGTGCGCAGGTCCACTTTCGAAAAATCGTCAAAATCTATCAGCCCTTTTTCTTCCGGTTTCTCTTCCACTTTTACCTCTTTGGCTTTTTTCGCGGGAGCGGGTTTGGCTGGCGCCTCAACCTTCTGGGCGGCGGCCATAACCTTCTCCACGTCTTTCATGTCCACTCTATCCATCAGCCGTTCGAACTGGCCGATTTGATGCCCTGTAAGGTATCGCAGGCTGTCGGCCCATTCGAAAGGCTCCACTTTCAATATCCGCTCCACCTTCTCCACAAAGGCGGGAACCACGGGCTTTAAATATATGGCCAGCAGGCGGAACGCGTTTATCCCAACGGCCAGGACTTCGCTCAACGCCGCCGGGTCATTCTTCAAATCCCAGGGTTTTTTTTCGTCAATATACTGGTTGGCCTTGTCCGCCAGGCGGCAGACCCTTTTTATGGCCAGTGAGAAATCGCAAGCCTCGTATTCTTTGGCGATGTCCCCGCTTTCGGCGATGAACTCGTTTAAAAACCCCCGTTGCGATTCTCCAAGTTCACCGGCCAGCCGGTTGTCCAGCGTGGCGTTCTTGTTGAGTATGGTGATGGTCCGGGAGCCCAGGTTTGCGACCTTGTTCACCAGTTCGGCGTTCACGCGGAAAACGAAATCCTGAAAATTCAGGTCCAGGTCGTCCACCGTATGTTTTAGCTTGGTGGCGTAATAGTAGCGTAAAAGCTCCGGGTTGACGCCAGCGCTCAAATAGTCCCGCGCATTCAGGAAAGTCCCTTTGGACTTGGACATTTTCTCGCCGTTGATGGTGAGGAAACCGTGCACGTGGATCTTGTCCGGTTTCTTATAACCGGAGCCTTCCAGCATGGGTATCCAGAACAGCGTGTGGAAATATACGATATCCTTCCCGATGAAGTGGTGGATTTTGGCGTCACCGGATTTCCAGAGCGCGTCAAAGTTCCCCCCGGTCTTACCGGCCCAGTTTTTGGCGGCGGAGATATAGCCGATGGGCGCGTCCAGCCACACGTAGAAATATTTGTCTTCCTCGCCGGGTATCTTGAACCCGAAATAAGGCCCGTCGCGGGAGATGTCCCAATCCCTCAATCCTTCCTTAAGCCAGGTGGCCAGGAAGTTCTTAATCTCCGGCTGGAGCGCGTCCCCCTCCAGATAGTTTTCCAGGGCCGGGATGAAATCCGACACCCTGAAGAAATAGTGGGACGACATTTTCCGTGACGGCGGAGCGCCGCAAAGGGAACACCTGGCCTCTTTAAGCTCCGTGGAGGCGTAGTGGGCGCCGCACACGTCGCAGGAGTCCCCATACTGGTTCTCCGCGCCACAGCGGGGGCACACGCCGCGCACGAACCTGTCCGGCAGGAACATCTTGTCCGTGTCGCAATAGGCCTGCTCCACGTTGCGGGTGGTGATGTGGCCGCCGGATTTCAATTTAAGATAAATCTCCTCGGACAACACGCGGTTCTCTTCGGAGTTTGTGGAATGGTAATTGTCGAACTTTATGTTGAACGCGGAGAAATCCTCCAGATGTTCCTTATGGAAACGCTCTATCACCGCTTCCGGCGTGGTTCCCTCGTTGCGGGCGCGGATCATAATCGGGGCGCCGTGGGTATCGTCGGCGCAGAAGAACAGGGCCTTGTGACCGGCCATGCGGTGATACCGCGCGAAAATGTCCGCCTGTATATACTCCACCATGTGCCCCAAGTGGATGGAGCCGTTGGCGTATGGCAAGGCGGCGGTTATCACCAGCGGGGAATCCGGCATCCTTTTCACTCCAAAAGCATCATTAACTGCATTGAACGGTAATTGTAACATGGGGTATGGCGGCGGAAGCCTTTTTGAGTGATTGCCGCCTTTAATTTTCAACGGGATTGACAGCATTGGGGCTTTTCCTGATAATCCGGGTATACGCGGCCATATAGTCGTGGGGACAATCTACAAAAGAGGGGGGCCAGGTTTGCCTAAAGCTCCGGGATTTATGCGCGGTTTAAAGCTTCTGTCTTTGATAGCCCTGGGGTTGGCGGTCACGCTGTTTCCAATGCGGCAGGCTGTGGGGCAGGCGGCCCCGGAATCCATAAAGATAAACGAAAAGGGGTTCACCGGGAGCGAGGTGTGCGGAAAATGCCACACCAGGCTGTACAACATGTGGAAGGAATCCATGCACGCCAAGGCCACGGAAGACCCCATATTCCGCGCTTCATACCTGGAGGCCCACTATAAAAGCGGCGGCGGCGCGGCGAAGATATGCCTGCGATGCCACGCCCCATCCGCCAAAGGGAACAATATACTGAATCTTGACGAGGCTCCCACCTCCGAAGGCATCACTTGCGACTTCTGCCACAGCGTTAAAAGTGTGGATTTAAAGAAGAAGGACAATCCGTTTGTGGTGGACGCCGGGCCTGTCAAATACGGCCCGAACAAAAAAGGCGATGTAAAACAGCACAAGGTGGCCTATTCAAAAATACAGGGGGAGGCCGCGTTCTGCGCCACTTGCCACGAGTACTCGCTGAACGGCGTGCCCATCATATCCACCTACAGCGAGTGGATGGAAAGCTCCTATTCCAAAGAAGGCAGGCCATGCCAGTATTGCCACATGCAGGAGGCCCCCGGAGAAATATCCAACAACGTGATTAGCGAGCGGGGGCCGAAGATATTCAGCCACCATCTGGCCGGGGCGCATTCATTGACCCAGCTCCAGAAAGCGCTGGCGCTGAAGATCGCCAAGGTTGAGCGTTCCGCCGACAGGATGACGGTATTGGTGGATGTGACCAACGTGGGTTCCGGCCACCGGGTTCCCACCGGGATTCCCACCAGGAAGCTGATACTGTATTGCGAGGTGCGGGTGCCCGGCGGCAAGGTTTATAAAGACAAGGTGGTTTACGAAAAGGCCATATTCGACAAAAGCGGAGCGGAGCTGACTTCCGACGCGGAGATAATGCTGGGCTATGGCTTCACCGTGGCCAAGGACAACCGCATTTACCCGAAAGAGACCCGCAAGGAGCGGTTCACCTTCTACGTGCCAGAGGGTAAAAAAGTTTCCTTATCGGTATGGGTGGACTACCTTTACACACCGGTCATAATGCAGGAAACCGAGATGCGGGTTGAAATGAACCGGGACCAGGCGGAATCCTCTCAAGGTTATAAATAGCGGCGGTAAAGAGGTTTAAAAGGGTAATGACCACGCAAACCGGCCTTGCGGCCGACGGAAACGGCGAGACCCGCCGCAGGGTTCTCAACATAAGCCTGTGGGTGTCTGGCGCGCTTGCGGCATTCGGCTTCGTTTACCCATTGGGGATGTTCCTGTGGCCACGGGAGGGGAAGAAAGAGGCCGCCGCCAAGTCCATGAAGATATCATCGGCCGAAGTGCCCATTGGCGAGGCCAAGTTCGTGCGGTTCCTCAACAAACCCGCGGTGATTATCCGCCCCAACGAGCAGGAGCTTTACGCCTTGTCCGCCATCTGCACCCACCTGGGTTGCGTGGTGAAATGGAACGACTCCACCCAAGAGCTTCTGTGCCCCTGCCATGGCGGCAGGTTCGACACCAAAGGTGTGGTGCTCGGCGGCCCGCCCCCCAAGCCGCTCCCCTCGTACTCGGCGCGGCTGGAAAACGAATACATAGTGATAGAGGAGGCCTGAAGGCCGTTATGGAAATAAGCGTTCTGAAACTGGGGCCCATCAAGATCCGCAACAAGCTGGCAATCCGGCTTTTTTCGGCTGTGGACGACAGGCTGGCCATAAAAGAGATAATGAACGATGAGGTATTTGAAAAAATATCCCCGGCGTATCTTGGGCTGTGGTCGTGTTTCGGGGGGATAAGCTTTTTCCTGTTCCTAAACCAGATTGTCACCGGAGCGCTATTGCTGATTTACTACCAGCCAACCATAGAAAGCGCCCACGCTTCGGTGGCCCAGGTCATGAACGAGGTGCCGTTCGGCTGGCTTATCCGGGGCTTGCACGCCTGGGGATCCAACCTGATGATAATCGCCATTATTATCCACATGGCGAAGATATACGTTTACGGCATATACAAGGCGCCAAGGGAACTGAACTGGGTGGTGGGGGTTACCCTTCTGCTTCTTACCCTTGGGCTGTCGTTCACCGGCTACCTGCTTCCATGGACACAGCTGGCCTATTGGGCCACCGTGGTGGGCACGGAGACACCGGCGGCCCTGCCCTATATCGGGGAGTCATTAAGGTACGCCATGCGGGGCGGCGAGGAGATTTCACAGGTTACACTTACCAGGTTTTTCGCGATCCACATTATGATTTTACCCATAGTGACCGCCGGGGTGGTGGGCCTGCATCTTTTGCAGATCAGAAGACAGGGCATATCCGGCCCCCTATGACAGTTGATTGAATGGAGACACTCGTTGATTAGGACTGCATTGCCATGAGCGGCGAAAGCGGATTTTCCCAGAAGAAAGAGTTCGAGGTGAAGGCTCTCCCCATGGAGGAGAAAAAGCGCCTTATAGCCGAGGGTAAGGCGCATTGGTTCTTCCCCCATCACGTGCTGGAGCAGGTGATAATCTGCGGTGTGGTGCTGATGATACTGGTCACCCTTTCCACGGTGGTTCCAGCCCATTTGGGGCCAAAGGCCGACCCCTTCGATACGCCAGCCCACATCAAGCCCGAATGGTATTTTCTGGCGGCTTTCTACAGCCTGAAAGTGGCCCAGTATCTGGAGTTCCTGGGGTCGTGGGCTCCCAAGCTTTTAGGCATCGTGATGCAAGGGGTTGCGGTGATGGTGTTGCTGGCGGCGCCCTTCATAGACCGGGGCGGCAAGGAGCGGGACTATCGCAAACGCCCGGTGGCCATGATAATAGGCGGCGTGGGAGCGTTTATTGTTGTGCTGTTTTCGATATTGGGCGCCGTTACTTAAAAAACAGCCCAATCCGGAAACGTTGGCCCGGATGGGCCGCCCGGCTACGCTTTTCTTATGAGCGACAAAAATTCCTGCCGCGTCCGCGGGTCTGTCTTGAAATTACCCAGCATGGATGATGTGACTGTCACAGAGTTTTGTTTCTCCACCCCGCGCATGGCCATGCAAAGGTGCAAAGCCTCCACCACAACCCCAACCCCTTTTGGATGCAGGGCGTCCATAATGGCGTTGGCCACCTGGTTTGTGAGCCGCTCCTGCACCTGAAGCCGCCTGGCGAAAACCTCCACAACCCTTGGTATTTTCGACAAACCAACAATTTTGCCCGAAGGAACGTAGGCCACGTGGGCTTTGCCGTAAAAGGGGAGCATGTGATGCTCGCAGAGGGAAAATATGTCTATGTCCCTCACGATGACCATCTCGTCGCAGGCTTCGTGGAATATGGCCCCTTCCATCACCTTCATGGGGTCCATCTTGTAACCGGCGGTGAGCTGGCGCAGGGATTGCTCCACCCGTTCAGGGGTTTTTTTCAAACCTTCCCGTTTCGGGTCTTCACCTATTTCCGTAAGAAGCTCGTAAACGGCGGCTTTCATCTTCTGGGTAAAACTCCTAATTCCCGCGTGAAAAAAGAGGCCGGCTTAACAGCCGAAGGTTTCAGACGCCGATGGTTTGCGGCGGGGAGGGGCCAATAAAAGCGCGGCCTGGGTTAAATTGGGATATCAGTCCTCATCCACAGGCTGGCCGTCAACCATTTGCTTGAACCTTTTGCCCGCCTTGAACCGGACCACTGTGCGCGCGGTGATCTCCGCTTCCTCACCGGTTTTCGGGTTGCGCCCCACCCGGGGCCGTTTCGCCTTGGTCTGGAACGAGCCGAACCGGCGCAGGATGACTTCCTCATCCCTGCTCAACGACTCTTTTACGAGCGCAATGATAGTTTCCACCGCCATGTCCGCATCCTGTTTGGAGAGCCCTGTCGTCTCCGCGACGCGGTTGATTATGTCAATCTTGGTCATGACTGATCACCTCATATCGAATTTCATGGGAAACTTCTCATTGCCGAACCACCACTCGGCGCGTTGAACTATTATAATTCACACCGCCCGGTGTAGAAAACTAATTTCCAATTCCTCCGCCCGATTTTTACCGCGCCCCGGAAATCCGTGAGCGGAGCCATTCCACGTTGAACCGGGCGTGTTTCAGGGTGGCGCGGTTGTCGTGGGTCCATATCAGGTGTATGGTCCCATCCGCCGCTCTTATCATGGCCGGGTAGTCGAAAGAGGCCTCCGTATCCCCGGGCTTGCTCTCCAGGTCGGTTATTTTCCTGAACCGGCGGCCGTTGTCGGTGGACACCGCCAGCGACAACGGGTTGCGCCCCTTGCGGGAATGGTTGTACGCCAAAAGGACGGCCTTTAGCTCCTCTACATAAATGGCGCATATCCCCGCGCCGGGGTTGGGCAGGGTTGTCATGGTGGAGGGACCCCAGGTTAACCCCCCGTCCGATGAATAAGCCCGGCGGATGAACCGGTCAGACTTGTCCCGGGCCAGCATCAAGATTTTTCCATCGGGCAGTTTTACAAGGGTGGGCTGGATGGCGTCGGTATCCTCCAGCGAGGCGTATTTTTTGGAGACAACCGCCCCATCCCTGTAATCCACCAGCGCGGTATAGGCCCCCACCAGGTTGGCCTCGTACCAGAAATCCACGAATAGAGGGATGAGCATCTGGTGGTCGCCGGTTTTTATGGGGATGTTTCGCGGCAGGTTGCCGGGCCATGCGGTGAAAGTGGCGCCGCTGGTCCAGGTTTTCCCCTCATCGGCTGAGGTGACATAGTCCACCATCGCCCCGCTCCACCCCCCGATGCGCACCGAGGCGAAAAACATCCATATCAACCCGTCGTCATCCCGGAACAGGGCCGTGTTTCCCACGGATTTGGAATACCCCTTGGGGATTATGGTGAAAGGCGCGCCCCACACCCCGGTTTTTTTATTTAACACGGCGCCGTATATTTCCGCGTCGGCGTGGGTTTCCTCTTTGGCGGAGAACCAGCTGGCCATGATGTCCCCGTTTTTCAGCTCCACCAGGGACGCGCCGTGGGGCCTTCCGAAAGATTTCGGAGGGAACACCAGGGACGTGGTGAATGCAGGCTCTCCCCACGACATTCCGGCGCTCAGCGCCAGGAGCAAAATAGCGGCTCTGATGGCGCCCATGGGGGGGATGGAAGTCAGGCTATGGAGCGATAGACTTCCAGGGTTTGCCTGGCGGTGTCCATCCATGAGAATTTGGCGGCCTGTTTAAAGCCTTTTTCCCTCATCTCCGCCCGGAGGCCGGGATTGTTGGAAAGCTTTATCATGGCCCGGCTTATTTCATCCACGCTCAAAGGGTCTATCAGCAGGGCCGCGTCTCCGGCGATTTCGGGCAAAGAGGAAATGTTGGAGGTTATCACCGGCGCCCCGCAGGCCATGGCCTCCAGCACCGGCAGGCCGAACCCCTCGTAACGGGTAGGGAAAACGAACATGTCTGAGTTCTGGTAAAGGTGGAGCAGGTCATCTTCGCTGGCGTAGTTTGTAATAACGATGTCGTTGGCGCCCTTAAGCTGGTCGCAGGCGTTCAGAATGTCGTTATACAACCAGCCCTTTTTGCCGCATATCACAAGCTGATAATCGTCCCCCAGCCTGTTTTTGGAGGAAGCGAAGGCTTCCATGAGCCGGGTAAGGTTCTTGCGCGGCTCCAGGTTGCCAACGAAAAGCATGTATTTGCCGCGGATGCCGAATTTTTCCCGCAAACCCCGCAGGCTGTCCTCGCCGGGAGCCGGGGGTCGAAACCGGTCGCTCACCGCCTGGTGCACCACCGATATTTTGTTTTCGGGAACCCTGAGCCACTCCATAAGGTCCTTCTTGGTGGACTCGGACACCGATATGATCCTGTCCGCCCTCCGGGCCACAAGGCTTATGAGCATACGCATGTAAAAGGCGTATTTTCTTGGGATGGTGTCGGGCATTATGAACGACACGATGTCGTGGATGGTAACCACGGTTTTGGGGTATTTTTTCAGCGGCACCATGAATGCCGGGCCGTGGAACACGTCCACCCCCTTTTTTTTCAGGACCGACGGCAAACAGAAATTTTCCCAAAAATCCCCGATTAAATGGTTTTCATTGGAAACCCATGTGCGGTGGTTCTCGAAATTGGGCTGTTGCCGGAAAGTATGCTCGTATTCGCCGTTGTTGGAGATGAGGCAGTAATTGTTCTCCAGGTCTATGTCCTGAAGCTTTTTGATCAAATTTGTTACGTAATAGCCAACACCCGACCTGGGTTTATTAATCGTGCGAATATCAATGGCTATATTCAAATTTTATTCCCCCGCGTCTCACCAACAGTGCCGCCATGTCCCCGGAGTGACGCCAAGTTTCAAGAAACTGGTTTTAATTGCCGTGGCTTGCTTTTAATCGGATGAATTGAACACCTGATGGACACTTGATTAAATATACGATTTACCCCGTTTAGTCAAACAAAATTCCAGCGCCATCGCGGGGAACCTGAAGGCGAAAAGCTTCTCGTAAACGCCGGGAACCTTGTTAAAAAGCCACTCCAGCCCCATCACCCGCCAGGCGCGCCACATCAATATCCTGGCGCTTTTCAGCTCAAACCCGCTCCGCTGGTAATGGCCGTAAACCTCCCTTGCGCCCGTAAGGCCGGCTATGGACTCGTAGGAGAAAAAATGCCTGTGCGTAAAGTCTGAAAAAGCGTGGAGCGACGAGAAATGGGGCACCCTCACGAAAACCTCGCCCCCATCCTCAAGAATCCGCTCCACCTCCGCCATAAGCGCCCATACGTCGCCGGCGTGCTCCAGCGAGTCCGTCAGATACACCGAGCCGAACGACCCGTCGGCGAAAGGCAAATGGGGCGCGTCCATGTCGGCCACCACGTCGGCCATAGTGCGGCCATGTTTGTCCATACCAATGGCGCCGGGTCTTTTGGCCCGGCCGCATCCCAGGTCCAGCGCGGGTTTCAGGCTCATGCCGCCTCTTCTTTCCCGGCGGAAAGCCACAGGTACGCAAAACCCGCGCAAAGGGCTCCGTCGCAAATGAGTTTCGCCAGAGCCATTCCGGTTCCCGAAAACGCCGGGGCCAGAAAGATGTTGAGCAGGATATTTATCACTATGGCCCCCGAAAGAAGCCGGGCGGCTATTCTGGCCTTGCCGTCTATGATGAACGCCATCATCAGCGCATGTCGCAAGAACATGGCCACCGACGCCACCAATAGCCACCGCAAGGAGCTTATGGCCGGTTCGAACGATTCCGTATAAATGAGACGGACGATATCCCCCGCCAGCGCAACACCGGCCGAAGCCCCGATTACCCCAAGCAGACCCACCAGCATGGCCGAACGCCACGCCCAGGAGCGGAACGCGGCCCTGTCCCGCCCGGCAAGCTCCGACAGGGCCGGGAAAACCGCGGAGTAAATAAGCGTAGGCGCGGCAAGCCACACATCCAGTATTTTTATGCCAGCCGAGTAATACCCCACGTCGGCCAGGGTCAACCCCAGAAGGGGCGCCATGGCCACGTCCAGCCGGTAGAAGGCTATGGTCAAAAACGTCACCGCCGCCAGCGGGGCCGATTCTTTCAGCATGTAGCCCCACAGCGAAAGGTCCCATCCGCCGCCCAGCTTTATGCCCCGGCCCATGGCCCAGGTGAACCCCCATGCCACGGCGGCCAGCTGGGCCGTGGCCATCACCGCCAGGGTGGGGCCCAGCCCCGCCCCCAGGTACATGGAGACTATGGCCAGCGCCGTCACCGCCACCTTGCCGATGGTCAGCAGGAAAGTTTCCACGTGCAGTTCCTGCCGCGCCTGGAAAAGCGCCCCGGCGTATTCCATAAGGGAAAACCCGGCCATGTAAACACCCATAAGGGCCAGCAGGGCCATGTGGCCCCCTTCGTACCCGGCGGCCATGCCGTACAGGATAAGCAGGGTTATTGTGAGGGCTGAAAGGATAAGTTTCAGTTTTAACGCCGCGCCGGCGGCCTGTTCCAGGTATTCGGGAGACCTGGCCCCGTTGCGGACCAATAACAGGTTCAGGCCCGGATCCACCAGGAACACGGCGATGGCCGCCAGGGAGTTTAACGTGGAGAACAGTCCGAAAGGCTCGGCGCCCAGCCACCGGGCCATGGCCATGTAAAAGAAGAAAGAGAGCGCCCGGCTGAAGATTTCCGTGAGCGCTTTGAATGCCAGGTTTCTGGTGACCCTGTTCACAAGGAGCATCGCCAGACCATCAGCCGCAGGCGGCTAGCCCAGCGTTTCCTTGATGACATAGATGGCTTTCCCTTGTGACTCGTGATAGGTGCGCGACTGCAGTTCCGCCAACAGCCCCATGGAAACGAACTGGACCCCGATGAAGATCAGCAGGATGGCCAGTTGCAGGATGGGCCGGTTGGAAAGCGGGATGTCCATAAAAAGCCGCTGGTACGTCACCCACAGGGCTATAAGAAAACCCATCAGGCCGGAAATCATTCCGATAAGGCCGAAAATCTGGATTGGCCTGGTGGAGTAACTCAGCAGGAACTTCACCGTTAAAAGGTCCAGCAAAACCCTGATGGTCCTGCCGATGCCGTATTTGGACTTGCCCGCCACCCGGGGGCGGTGGTTCACCGGCATTTCCGCCACGCTCACCCCCATCCACGAGGCTATGGCCGGGATGAACCGGTGCATTTCGCCGTAAAGTTTTATGTTCTTTATCACCTCGCGGCGGAAAACTTTCAGGGAACACCCGTAATCGTGCAGATGCACGTTTGTGGTGCTGGAGATTATGCGGTTGGCGATTATCGAAGGAAGACGGCGGCTTACAAACTTGTCTTTCCTGTCCTTGCGCCACCCCGCCACAATGTCGAACCCCTCCTCCAGTTTGGCCACCATGGCGGGGATGTCTTTCGGGTCGTTCTGCAGGTCGGCGTCTATGGTGATGATTATTTCACCCCGGGCATGGTCGAACCCGGCGGCGAAAGCGGCGGTCTGCCCGAAATTGCCCCGGAACTTTATCACCCGGATGCGCCTGTCTTTCTTATGAAGCGCCACGAGCTTTTCGTAGGTGCCGTCTTTGGAGCCGTCGTCCACGGCCACAATCTCGAATCCGCCTTCAAGGCGTTCGAGAACGGAGACAACTTCCGCCATGAAAGGCTCTATATTGTCCTCCTCGTTGTATATGGGAACCACGAGGGAAATCCTGGGGCTATCGGTCATTGGCCTCTATCGTTAGTTACGGGCAATTGGCGGTCAATCTTACTTCATAGCGAAGGCGCAAGGCAAGGCGGGCGCCGCTTCATCCCAGGGCGGCGGCCACGATGCACTCTTCCACAAGCCGCGCCGCCCAGGCGCCAAGCCGGGTGATGTCCCCCTCCTTATCCCCGGTGGAGACGACGAAAATCAGGTCGCCGTCATAAGGGGTATGGGATGGCGAGACGGCCCGGGCCAGCCCGTCGTGGGCCATGATGGCCACCCTCTTGGCGTCCGCCTTGGACAGTTTGCAATCGGTGGCCACAACGCCTATGGCGGTGGAGCCGAAAGTGACTGGGGCGGGTTCACATTCAAGATACGGGATATGCTTTCCATCGGCCCCTATGGGGCCGGACACCGGCTGGCCATCAGCCGGATTAATTACGGCCCCGTAACAGTTAGCCACCATCAGCGCCCCGATCATGGCCCCGCCGGGCAATGGAACCGAACAGGACGCCAGCCCGCCGGGACTTCTTTTGTCCTGCCCCATGTATTTTCCCACGCTGGCGCCAGCCCCAACGCCCACGCGCCCTTCCTGGTCCGAAAAGCGCTCGGAATCCACGCACGCAAGATACCCTTCCTCCGGTCCGGGTTTTTTAACGCCGCCGCTTACGGCCAGATCAAAAATCACCGCGGCGGGCACAATGGGCACTTTGTATCCCACCGCGTCAAACCCACGGCCGCGCTCCAGCAGATAACGCCGCACCCCATCAGCGGCGGCCAGCCCGAAGGCCGAACCTCCGGTGAGCAGAATGGCGTCCACCCCGCCCACAAGGCAAGAAGGGTCTAACAGGTCTGTTTCCTGCGAGCCAGGCGCCCCGCCAGCCACATGGCAAGAGGCGGTGGACTGTTTGTCGAATATCACCACCGTGCATCCGGTATGGAACTGGGCGGAACCCCAGTGGCCCACATGCACCCCCGGCACGCCGGTGATGCGCGAAGCGGCGCCGGGACCCGGGCGGGGCGTCACATCATCTCCACTACGAAAAGCGCCGCGTCATCGGTGATGGGTTCCCCGGCCAGGAATTCCCGCACGCCATCGAAGATGCCGTTCACCAGCGCATCGCCATCCATGCTCCAGCTGGATTTTATGTGATTTACCAGGTTGGCCACCCCGTACTGGTCTCCTCCGGCGTTCATGGCCTCCACCAGCCCATCGGAATAGGCTAACAGCCTGTCCCCCTTCTCCAGGGTTATTTCAACCTCGTCCATGTATATCGTCTCGAACATGCCCACTATGTCTCCGGGAGCGTCCAGCGGAACCACCGCCTTATCCTTTTTTCTTAGCACCATCGGGTGCGGATGCCCCCCGCGGGAATAAACCAGCCTTCCGGACCTGGAGTCCAGAATCCCGTAGAAGATGGTCACAAACCGCTCCTCGGGAATCATTTTAAGAAGGGTTTCGTTCAGCTTCTCCAGCACAGCTTTCGGCGAGCCGTCTTTGTCTTCCACGGCGCCGAGGATGGCCTTTATCATAGACACGATCAGCGCCGCCGACGGCCCATGGCCCGACACGTCCGCCAACACAAGCCCCACGCGGCCCGAGCCGTAATCGATAAAATCGTAGAAATCCCCACCCAGCGACGAAGTGGCCTCATATTTGGCGGCGTATTTCACCCTGTCTGAGCAGGGGAATTTCGAGGGCAATAAAGACTGTTGGACCGCCTGGGCCATACGCAGTTCCTCCATCATGAGGGTTCGGGCGGATGATACTTCATCATACAACGCTTTCATCTGGAGCATGGAATTTACCCGGGCCACCAGCTCCGTTTCATGGAAGGGTTTGGTGATGTACTCGTTGGCCCCGGCGGCCAGCCCTTCCACGATGTCCTTAACGTCGTTCTTCTTCGCCGTGAGCAGGATTATGGGGATGTGCCTTGTAACCTCGGAGCCTTTCAAGCGCGCGGCGGCTTCCAGCCCGTTCATCACCGGCATCATCACGTCCAGCAGGACCAGGTCCACCCCTCCCTTCATGGCCACGCCAAGGGCTTCCAGCCCGTTATACGCGGGGATGACGCTGTGGCCCAGTTTTTCCAAAATAAGCCGCAGGAGGAAAACGTTGTCTTCGATGTCGTCAACTACAAGGATATTCGCCATAGGGGATTATGAAAATGATGACAGTAAACTATTTTACACCGGGGTTCTACTTAGCCAACTGGTATTTGCGCACCGCCGAATTATGCTCATCGAGCGTTTCGGAGAACTTATGGGTCCCGTCATTTTTAGAAACAAAATAAAGATACCCCCCCGGCGCCGGATTTAAAACGGCCTGTAAACTGGCCAGGCCGGGATTTGCAATGGGCCCCGGCGGCAAACCACGGCGGGTATATGTGTTGTATGGCGAGTCATGCCGCAGGTCTTTCTTCCTGATGTCCCCGTCGAAATCCGGGATTGCGTATATCACCGTGGGGTCGGACTGCAAGGGCATCCCCATTTCCAGCCGGTTCATGAAAACCGCCGCCACCATGCTTCTTTCGGCGTCCGCGCCGGTCTCCTTTTCTATGATGGAAGCCAAGGTCAGCGTCTTGTGAAGCTTCTCCGGGTCTTTCCATACTGTTTCTGGCAAGGCTGTGGGTATCTTCTCGAAGAACGTTTCCACCATTACTCCGGCCACCATACCGGCGGAAGTGTTTTTCACAAAATGGTACGTGTCCGGGAAAAGGTACCCTTCGGCCGATACCGCGGGCACGTTATGCTTTTTCAGCAACTCCGGGTTCATGGCCGCCTGTTCGAAATCCTTGGCGGAAGCCACCCCCTCTTTTTCCAACAGCTGGGCTATCTGCCGGACGCTGAGCCCTTCGGGGATGGTTATCTTGCGTAGCATGCTTTTCCCTTCCACCAGCGCCAGAATGGTCTGCCGTATGGACTGGTCTCGCCTCAAAAGGTATTCACCCGCCCGCAGTTTACCCGATGTCCCCGCAAGCCGCGATTCCAGCCGGAATAGCGCCGGGCTGGAAATGACCCCGGCCTTTTCCAGGGCGGTGGCTATGGTTTTCACCGACTCACCTTTGCGAATCTCCACCACCGCCTCACCTTCGCCGGCGTTCGGGGTGGAAACCCCCTCCTCATAAAAAATCACCGCGAAGATGGCGAGGGCTATTAGCCCGAAAAACCCGGCCTTGTTCATTCTCCGGAAACATCCTTTCCCGGTTTTTTGTCTGGCCGGGCGGTAAGCCAGCCGGAGAGGATAAGTTGCGCGGCCATCTGGTCTATCACCTTTTTTCTTTTATCCCGGCGCACCCCGGCGTCTATCATCATCCGTTCGGCGCCCATGGTGGTCATCCGCTCGTCCCACAGGGAAACTTCTATCCCCAAATCTTTTTTAAGCTTTTCGGCGATCCTTTCACAGGCCATGGCCCGTTCTCCACGGGTTCCATCCATGTTCAGAGGATGCCCCACCACTATGCGTTCTATCTGGTATTCCGCCATCAGTTTTTTAACACCGGCCAGATCGTCCTTGTAACCCACCCGCTCCCACATACCGGCAGGCTGGGCGGTGTACCCCAGCTCGTCGCTCACCGCCGCGCCGGTGCGCCTTTCGCCCAGGTCAAGGGCCAGTATCCTGCCCATTTATCATGCTCCAGTAACGGCGGCTATAGAATCGTATAGCGCGCCGGTGATTTTTTTAAGTTCGTTTTCTGACACCGCCATCGCCGGGAAAACCGGGATAACGTTCCCCAGCGGGCGCAATATCACCCCTCGCCTCAAAACATCCTCGCAAATTTTAACGCCAACCCTTTCCTCCCACGGGAAAGGTTCGGCGGTGGCTCTATCCTTCACCAGCTCCACGCCGCTTATCAGCCCTATGCGCCGTATGTCTCCAACAGCGGGCAGATTATAAAACTTTTCCAGCAATGCGCCTAATAGCTCACCCCTTTGCCGGACCATCTCCACCATGCCGCGTTCCTCCATCAATCGCAGGTTCGCAAGCGCCGTGGCGGCGCCCAGCTGGTTGCCGGTGTATGTGTGGCCGTGGAAAAACGTTTTCTTCCCGGCGTAATCCCCAAGAAACGCATCGAACACTTCCCTCGTGGCAAGCGTGGCGGCGAAAGGCATGACGCCGGAGGTTATGGACTTGCTGAGGGTCATGATGTCCGGCAAGACGCTCTCATGCTCGCAGGCGAACATTTTGCCCGTCCGCCCGAATCCCGTAGCCACCTCGTCGGCTATTAACAGCGTAGAGTGTTTTTTACAGGCGCCCGCCACACGCGATAAAAACCCTTCCGGCGAGGTGATTATCCCGGCGGGGCATTGCACCACGGGTTCTATGATAAACGCGGCGTACCTGCCGGGATTTTCATCCAGTTTTTTCTCCAGCTGGGCGGCGCAGAACATCTCGCAAAGGGGCTTTGAAAGACCGTAAGGGCACCGGTAACAGTAAGGAGCGGGGATAAAATCCACCTCCGGCAGAAGCTCGCGGTATGCGGCGTGATACAGGTCTATCCCTCCCACGGCCATGGCGCCCACGGTGTCTCCATGATATGCGGAGGACAACGCCAGGAACCGGTTTCTCTGCGAATCGGGCTCTTTCTGTTTCCAATACTGGTAGCTCATTTTTACAGCCACCTCCACCGCAGTGGAGCCGTCGTCGGAATAAAAAACCTTTTCCAGCCCGGCGGGGGCCAGTTCCACCAGCCGCCCGGCCAGCTCCACCGCAGGGGCGCTGGAGAAACCCAGGAACGTGGAATGGGCTATCTTGCCCAACTGACGGCGGATGGCGCGGTTGATGTTCTTCTCCCCGTGGCCGTGGACGTTGCACCAGTAGCTGGCGAACCCGTCCAGATATTCCCGGCCTGAAATGTCCCGCACGGCCAGGCCATGGCCCGACTCTATAAATGTCACCGGCTTGCCCAGCCAATCCTTCATTTGGGTGAACGGGTGCCACACATGCCCTTTATCCATCTGTTCCAGCGTCTTCTGGCGTCCGGGCCAGTCGGCTTTCAACCGGGCGGCGGATGTTATCAAATCCAGATCCACGTTTTCGATGAAAGCCTTGGCCATGCTTTGCGGGTCATCCACACGCTCCACAAATGGCAGATGGCCTAATACCGGCGCGCCGGTCAGTTCCTCTATAAGGCGGATGTCCGGCTTTACGGCGGCGCCTTTTTCGCCATCGCAAAAGATTATCCCCACAATGTCCAGCCCCATGTCTTCCACGGCGCGGATGGTGAGCAGAGTGTGGTTGAGATACCCGAGTTTTGAATGGGTGACGATAATCACCGGCAGGTTCAGCTTCACGGCGATAGACGCTACCGTGTCTTCCCGTGTGAGGGGCGTTAATATCCCCCCCGCCCCTTCCACCACCACAAAGTCCCGTCCCCCGGCCATTTTCAGGTAAGCCTGTTCGATGACATCAAGATTGATGGCTACCCCTTCTTCCAGCCCGGCATGATATGGAGAAACAGGGGTTTTCAATCTATAGGGGGCCACATCCTCCACAAACCCATCCAGCCCTGCCATTTTGGCGAGACAAACGGCGTCTCCGGTATCCGGTTGGGTAACCCCGGTTTCCACGGGTTTTAGAACCCCCACATTTAATCCTTGCGATTTCAGCGCCGCCGCAAGCCCCCCGGCCACCACGGTTTTTCCCACGCCGGTGTCCACCCCGGTCACGAAAACGGCCGGTGGGTGAAATGGTGGGTTTTCGTTTTTCATGCTCATGCTTTCCGGGCGGCCAGGTGGATTACCTCGTATGTCACTCTAACCCCCTGCGCCGATCCGAACCGGCGGGTGTATTCCTCGGCGAAAAGGGTCATTATCCTTCGCCGCCCCAAACCCATGGAGGAAAGCCCTGCGCTGTTTTGCACCCCCTGTTTTTTTAACGACCGGAGCAGAGTATGGATGTCCTGGTAATATCTGCGGGATTGACGGGAACCGATCTCCATATCACCAAACCCGGCGGATTCCGCATTTTGCCGCAATTCCTCCACAGGCGGGAATGGGTGGAACATGCCATCGCTGGATGGGATCCTGGCGGAACCCATGGCCGCCGAAAGGGATTCCCGGATCTCCATGAAAGTTTCCGGCCCCAAGGTGTTCATCATTAGTAGCCCCCCTTGGCGCAATACTCCGGCAACCTGTTTAAAACCCCTGGCCGGATCCGGGAGCCATTGGAACATCAGGTTTGAAACCACCGCGTCCATGGAGCCACTTTTGAAAGGCAGGCTTTCCGCGTCCGCCTGGATCGCGGCGAATCCTTCCGTGCCCTTTATCTTGCCATGCGCTTTTTTCAGCATGCCCGAAGAAATATCCGCCCCGGCGCAAACCAGTCCCCGGCAAGACAACGCCAGCCTGGCCAAAACCCCGCCCGCGCCGCATCCCAAATCAAGCACGGTGGACATATCGCCGGATTTCGCCAGAAACCGGCGGGCCAGGTCCGCCGCCATTTCGTCCTGGAACCTCGCGGTCTGGTCGTAATAAGCCGCGCCGAAGTCGAACCCGCGGCGGACTTTGGATTTTTCAATGGAAGATCGCAAGGACAGTCACTCCAACGAATCAAGAAAATCGGTCACCAGCCCGGCCACTTCGCCCGTCCTGGTGAGGTGCGGGGCATGCCCGGCGGAAGATACCGGGGCTTCCGTGATGTTTTCAAACAGGCAGGTCCACAGCCTCTGCCCGCCACTAGGGGTAATTTTATCAATGGCGCCATATATTATCAACACGGGCAAGCCCAGCCGCTTTTCATATGCAAGAAGATCGGCGCGCGCCAGCTCTTTCAAACTTTCCACTAGCGCCTGTTTACCCGGCGGGAAAGGCACACCTTTCAAATGCCGCTCTATCATCGTCCTATTCTCTTCGGGTATCTCTTCCCCGGCTTTGAAAATACGGCTTATGAAATCCTCAAGGCCGGTTTCCGGATTCTCCCGTATCATCCTTTCCAGTTTCATCACCGCCGCCGGATGTTGCCCTATCCCCAGGTTTTTCTCCGGGCACACGAACCGGGGTGTAGCGTCCAGAAGGATTAACGACCTGGGTTGAGGCGTGATACCTTCAAGACAATACGAGGCCGCCACGGCGCCTCCCATGGACCAGCCCAAGAGATGGAAACTATCCGGCCCCTCTTTCAAAACAGTTTCGCGGATGAAAGCGCGATACCTTTCGAATGTATATGGGCCCGGGCCGGAATGGTTCTCCCCATACCCGGGGAAGTCCGGCGTTATTGCATTGAATGCAGGCCCCAGCGCCTCCTTGAGGGGAGCCAAAGACAGGTTTGTGCCTCCCCATCCATGGAGCATTAATATATTATGGCGTTTGCCGGGGCCATCCCCTTTTGTCCAAACCATGTTTAAAGAAAACCCTGTTATGATTCGATAAAGTATTTAATGAGCGATTATATGAAAGTGGAGTTCTGCCGTCACAACATAACACCGGTGGACCGGCGGGCGCTGGATAAAACCCTTAGGGGGCTTTTCATATCCACCGGCTCCGAAGTGGCGGTTTTCGAGGAAAAACTGGCGCGGCACATGGGCGCCCCGTACGCCGTGGGGGTCACCAGCGCCACGGCGGCCCTCCACCTGGCCCTGGAGGCTTTGGGCGTGGGCAGGGGGGATGAGGTTATAACCACCCCCATGTCGTTCATCGCCACGGCCAACGCCATATTGCACGCCGGGGCCAAACCGGTGTTCGCCGACGTGGAGCCGGATACCGGTAACATAGACCCCGCGCAAATTGAAAAAGCCATCACAAAACGCACCCGGGCCATCATCCCGGTCCATTTATACGGCCAGCTTTGCGACATGCGCGCCATCGCCTCCATAGCAAAAGGACGGAAACTGAAGATAGTGGAAGACGCGGCCCACGCCCTGGAAGGAAAACGGGACGGGTACGGCCCGGGCCAGCTGGCGGACGCGGCGGCGTTTTCATTCTACGCCACGAAAAACGTAACTTGCGGCGAGGGGGGAGCCTTGGTGGTGAAGTCCAAAAAGGTCCGGGACATACTATTGCGCACCCGAGCCCATGGGATGACCAAAGACGCGGCTAAAAGGTACGGTGTCACCTTCAGCCAGTACGACATGAAAGAGTATGGCTGGAAATACAACATGTCCAACATCCAGGCGGCACTTCTGCTGAACCAGCTGGACAGGGTGGAGGACAACCTTCAAAAACGGGCGCGGCTCTGGAAAACATATTTAAAGAAGCTGGAAGGGGCTCAGGGAGTGGGGTTTCCGACCATATCGCCCGGATCCCGGTCCGCAATGCACCTTTTCACGGTGTGGGTTCCAGAAAGAAAACGGGACGTGGCGTTGGCTGGCTTGGCCGCCCGTGGCATCGGCGTGTCGGTCCATTTCAAGCCCATCCACCTGATGGGCTTTTATCAAAAGAACTTCGGGTTCCACAAGGGCATGTTCCCCGTGGCCGAGGCCATCGGGCGCAAAACCATCACGCTTCCCTTCTACCCCACGTTAAAACCCGCGGAGATTGAATATGTATCAGTCTCGCTTAAGGAAGCGCTGAACGGCAGGTGATACTCCGAAGTAAAACATTGCTTACCCTTTCCGGACCGGAGTTGGTATAAACCTTCCCCGGAAAAAAAATGGCGCCTTTTACCGCGAAAAATAGGTAGTGTCTCAGTTTGAAAGTACAGGGGAGATTCTTCACTTACGCTCAGGATGACAATATAAAAGCCGTTGATCACATTGTCATCCTGAGCGAAGCGCAAGCGAAGTGAAGGATCTGTCTGTTATTTGAGATTCAAACTGAGACACCACCGAAAAATAAAAAAGCTGGATTTTTCCTGCAATTTTGCTAATCTTCTATTCCATGTTTTTCCTTAACACCTTTTTGGGGGTCAAGATGACTATTCGGACTGTTGTTGCGTTGATGGTTGCTGGTTTTATGTTCACCGTGGCTGGTAGCTCTTTCGCTTCCGCTGAAGAGAAGAAAGCCGCCGCTCCGGCCGCTCCTGCTGCCGCTCCGGCCGCCGCCGCTCCTGCCGCTGCTCCTGCTGCCGCTCCGGCCGCCGAAGCTCCGAAGAAAGAGGAGAAGAAGAAAGATTCCAAGAAGAAAGAAGAGCCCAAGAAAGAAGAGACCAAGAAATAACTTTTCTTTTCAGCTACTTCGACCAACGTACTACACTTCCGGTTGCCGCCAGGTTCCTGACGGCGCCGGAAGATTTTTTTGCCCCGACATAGCGGGTAGCCTCGTAAAACGACCTGTTTAATCCCATTCTCCGGGCCGCAAGCCCAAGCCGCTGAAAATATTTTTACAGATGATCTTGCCTATTTGATTGATTTGATTGATATTTTAAGTAGGATTTTACGCAAACTGAAAACGCCATAAAAAATTCGTAAAATGGCTAAAGTTTAAGTTATGGCTACCGATAAGACAATTAGCGATAGTGTTTATAAAAGGTATTGCGATATAACAAGCGTAAGCAATACGATGATGACAAGATATGGGCCATAAAGGCCATGCGGTAACACAAGGCCTTGGCCCGGTTGAAAGGTGGGTGCGCATATATCATGGAAACCCCGAATGTAACAGCGCCTGCTCCAGCGGTTGCAAGGGGAGCGTCTGCGCCCAAGCGGGCTCCTGCTCCAAGGCAGGAAGCTCCGGTTATGGGGGAGTCTTCCGGCTCTTCGGCGGACTACAAGGTTTCCATATCCACTGACGCCGGAAGCGTGGTGGAAAACCATGGCTCCGCCAGCCATTCCGCCCAGGCCCAGCGCACCGCCCAGGAAAAAACCGCCCAGGCCAAAGAGCGCGCCAAGGGGAACGACCAGCAGGCGGGAGACGATCTGGCGGCCCAGGCCATCCAGGCCAATTACGCCGTGTCCAACCCAAACCTGAAAATGGATTACCTGGTGGAGAACAAGGAACTGGTCATAAAAGTGGTCAACAGGCAGGACTCCCAGGTGGTGAAGGAAATCCCGGCCGAGCAGGAGCGGCACATCCGGGACACGGTGCAGAAATACATCGATTCCGGCGGAAACATCATGTCAGGCTCCAAGAAATGACCAGGTAGCTTGCCGAAGGTTATACGCCCGGCTGTAAAAGCCGGGCTTTTTTCGTTTTGCGCCGATTGCTTCCTTCCGGCGCCCGCCGTTACAATGCTCCCATGCGCAAGATCACCAGGCTGGATCAGGACAAGGCCGGTTACAGGTACAACCGGGATTCCTTTATTCTGGCGGGTTTTTTACAAATCAAGGGCGGCAGTAGTGTAATTGACATGGGCGCGGGAGTTGGCGCGCTATCCATCCTGGCCGGGTTGAGCCAGCCGGATATTTCTATTGTGGCGCTGGAACTGGACCACAAACTTCTTTCCACAGCCAGGAAAAACGCCGAGAGCAACAGAATCAAAAGGTTCTACGCGGTAGCTGGGGACATGACCCAAGCGGACAGGCTTTTTCCGGGAAGGGCGTTCGATGCGGTAATCTCAAACCCGCCATACAGAAAAGCCGGCACGGGCAGGATAAACCCTGATCCCGGAAAGGCTATGGCCCGGCACGAGATAAAAATGACACTGGAAGGATTGGTGAAAGCCTCCTCCGCCATCCTGAAAAACGAGGGGGCGCTGTACATAACCATGCTGTACGAGAGAAGGGACGAATACCTTGCGCTCATTCAAGCCTACGGGTTTAGCGAACGGCGGTACCGGCTGGTATGTTCATTTCCCCTTAGCGCCCCGTCCCTGTTTCTTAGTGAAGCGCGGCTCTCCCCGGCTCCGGGAACAGTAGTGGAAGAACCGCCGATGATCTTAAAATCCACCGATGGTGGAGACTCGGAAGAGTTTAACGCCATCATGGCCCGGTTCGTGGGGCCGTGAGGGAAAAGTGAACCCATGACCGCCATAGTCGAAAACCTCCCCCCCCTTTTAATCCTGGCCGGGCCTACCGCCTCGGGTAAAAGCGAGACCGGCGTGATACTGGCCGAGCGGCTTAATACCCATGTGATTTCAGCCGATTCGGTGCAGGTGTACAGGCATTTTGACATCGGTTCCGCCAAACCGCCGAAAGAGCTTCTCCAGCGCGTCCCCCATCACCTGATGGACGCCGTGGAGCCGGAGGAGGATTACACCGTGTCCCGTTATAAAACCGACGCGGGCGCCATAGCCGCAAAGCTGTGGAGCGCAAAACGTCTGCCGCTGGTGGTGGGTGGCACGGGGCTATATCTGAAAGCGCTGACGGAAGGGTTGCACTGTGGCGCCAAGACCAGCCACGAGGCTGAATTGAAGATGGACGAGGTGGAGGCAACGGATGGGCTTACCACGTTGTTCCGGCTGGCTTCGGAGGCCGATCCTGAATGGATGCAAAAAATCCATCCCAATGACCGGTTCAGGGTTCGCCGGGCGTTGGGGGTTTATTGGACCGTGGGGCGCAAACTGTCGGACATTTACAGGGAGAATCCCAACAGGCCCGAGTGGGACACACTGATGGTGGCGCTGGACGTTCCCCGGCACATCCTTAATTTGAGGATAGATACCCGGGTGGAAGCCATGATGGCTACCGGGTGGCGGGAAGAGGTTAGGCGGCTATTGGGCAGAGGGTATAATATGGACATCAAGCCCATGCGTTCCCTTGGGTACCGCACGATATGCGAGGAGCTGGCCGGGCTGATAGAACCCGGCGAGACGGAACGTATAATAAAACAGCAAACCCGCGCCTACGCCAAACGGCAGGTGACCTGGTTCAACGGTATCCGGGGCGCGGTAAAAATATCAGTTGGCGAAAATCAGGGGGCCGAAGATGTGGCCAAGGCAATATTGACGAAAGATGAAGTGGTCAGGTTTTTACATAGCCACGGCGTTAGCGTCGGCTAGCATTATTTTGGGGGCTTGCGCGCCAGGCGCCCAGGTTGCGCCCTCAGCGCCCCAAAAGCTTACCCATGGGGAATACCAGCTTCTTTATAAAGAGGCCAGGCATTATGTGAAATCCGGCGACAGAGTGAAGGCGCGGGAAAAACTGCTACCGCTAATCGGGCGGGATTATATTCTGGAAGACTATGCGGCGCTGGATCTGGCCCAAATGGAGTTTCTGGATGGCAGACCCGGCTTCGCAAAAACAGTATTAAATTCCGTAACAGCCCGGTTCCCGGATTCGCCAATCATCAAAAAACTCAAAGAGCAAACTTTGCGGGCCGCCTGCGCGGACCCGGCGCCGGAGGCGTGCGGCGTTGAGCTGGAAAAGATAAGCGAGAGCGACGTTAATCCCCAATTCATCCCGGAACGGGTGATGATCGAATCGGCCCGGCATGAGGCGCAAGGGGCGCTGGCGCAGGCGGCGGCGGGATATCAGAGGGTGTATTACGACTATCCCACGGCCGCTTCGGCGTGGCGCGCCCGGGAAAACATGGAAAGGCTCGCCCAGAAACTTTACGAGCATGAACAAACAGCGCCCGAACCGGACCGGCAGATGTTGGAGCGGCGCGCGCAAAAGCTGATGGCGGCGTTCCGGTACAAAGAAGCGGAGGCCGAGCTGAAATTAATGCTCCAGAACCCTTCGGGCGACCAGGCGGACATCATGTACAAGCTGGGCATGGCCCAATACAAAGCCCGGAACCGGGAAGAAGCTAAAAACACCTTTGCGATGTTGTCGGAGGATCCGGAGTCCGGCCAGCTTGGCGAGATGGCCCTGCGGCAGATGTCGGTTATTGACTGGAATTTCGACCGGGCGGACGAGGCGCGGGCCCGGCTGGACACATTGGTGAAAGATGGTAAAGAACCGGCCATCGCAAGGCAGGCGCATATATTGGCGGGCAAGATAGCCGAAGCCAATGCCGAATGGGAAACCGCCGCCGCCCATTATCGCAAAGCGCTGGAACTTTCGCCTTCAGACAACGAGCATGATGACCTGTTATGGCGGCTGGGTTGGCTGGAGTACCGGCGGGGGAGTTTTGAAAACGCCGCGGCAAATTTCATTGAAGCCCATCAAAAAATACCTTTAACCCGGCAAGACGGAAAATTTACGTATTGGGCGGCAAGGGCCTGGGCCAGGGCTGGCGCCGGGCCGCAGGCGGAACAATGGCGAGGGGAGACATCAAGGAAATTCCCCAACTCATATTACGGGGTTCTGTTGTCTGGCGAAGTATCGGCGGTTTCGGCGGGCTGGGAAGAGGCCGCAACCCAGCCGCCGCCCATGCCGGATGTCCCCACCCCACAGGCTACGGATAAGCTGGAAGAGGACAGGATTAACCGGGTAATGGCCCTGCTGGAGGTAGGGCACGGCCCGGGAGTGAAAGCGGAACTGGATTATTTTATAAACGCCGCTCCACCCAGCGCGGAAAGGATGCTTTGGGCGGGCTGGATGTCCGTCAAGGCGGGTAACGCCGGAGAGGCAATGCGGCTGGCCAGCCGGGCCAGATTGATACAGGCGGAGACAGGCGAGGGGATGAACGGGGAGGTGTGGCGGCTTCTTTACCCGGCGGGGTATTGGGATGAGCTTTGCGCCGCCACCCGCGATAGTATGAACCAGTATCTGGCCCTGGCTCTTATCCGGCAGGAGTCGGCCTTCAACCCTTCAGCCCTTTCCCCGGCTGGGGCTAGGGGACTCATGCAGTTGATGCCCGCCACCGGAAAGACGATGTATGAGGGGCTGTTCGGGCCCGAGAAGGATGGGCAGAACCGGTTCGACGAGGAATTGCTTTTCGACCCGGCGGTGAATATTACGCTGGGCGTGGCCCATCTTTCGGAACTGGCGCGCAAATACGATGGTAAACTTGTATATCTTGTGGCCGCGTATAACGCGGGCGCCGTGGCAAACCGCTGGATGACGCGTTTCGCCGGCGTGGAAGACGACGAGTTCGTTGAACTCATCCCATACGCCGAAACGCGGGATTACGTGAAAAAAGTAACCCGGAACGCCGTGATGTACCGGCGTATCTATTCGGGAACCGGCGCTTTGGCCGCCGCGGATACGGGAAAGAAATAAAAGTGTACGACGCAATCATCAAAAACGGCCTGGTGGCCGACGGGGAATCGCCCCAGCTGAAGAAAATGGACGTGGCGGTGAAAGGGGACAAAATCTCAGCCATTGCCCCTGATATCAGCCGGGGCGCGGATGTAGTGGTAAACGCCGAGGGCCTTGTGGTGGCCCCCGGTTTTGTGGACATCCATTCCCATTCCGACTATTACCTGATAATAGACCCCCGCGCCCGCTCCAAGGTCCTGCAGGGGGTTACCACCGAGGTGGGGGGCAACTGCGGTTATTCGGCGGCGCCCATGGGCGGCGAGGTTTTGGCCCGCCGGGCGAAGGATTACGAGGAGCAGTTCGGCGTCCGGGTGGACTGGGCCAACATGGACGAGTATTTCGAGTCGCTGGACCGGGCCCGGCCCGCGGTGAATTACGGAGCTCTTATTGGTTACAATACCGTGCGGGGCTCGGTGTTGGGGTTCAACTCCAGCAAACCCGGCCCGGAACGGATGACAGAGATCCAGAAGACCGTGGCGCAGGCTTTGGATCACGGCGCGCTGGGGATGTCTGTGGGGGTGGTTTATCCGCCAGCCTGTTTCGCCGAGACGGCGGAGTTTATCGAAGCTTTCCGGCCAGTGGCCGAGCGGGGCAAGGTGTTCACGTCCCATATCCGGTCGGAAGGGCCGCGCCTGCTGGAGTCGCTGGAGGAGGTTACGGCCATCGCAAAAGGCTCCGGGGCAAAGCTTCAGGTGAGCCATTTGAAAACCGCCGGTAAAGACAACTGGCGCAAGCTGGACAAAGCCTTCGGGATACTGGAGGGCGCCATGGCGGAAGGGGTACAGATCATGGCGGACCGTTATCCATACCTGGCGTCCAACACGGGGTTGCAGGTTATCCTGCCCGACAGGGCTTTCGACGGGGGCAAAGACAACCTGGTGGCCATGCTGGGTGACAAGCGGGAGCGGGCCTCTTTCCGCGAGGAGATATTGCGCAACCATCCCGAACCGGAATATTGGCAAACGGTGATGGTGTCGCAGGTGGTGACGGAGAAAAACAAGGATATCGAAGGGCTCACCGTGGCCGAAGGCGCCGTTAAAAGGGGCAAAGAGCCGCTGGAATTCGTGTTCGACCTTCTTTTGGAAGAGAAAACCGATGTGGAGGCCATATATTTCTGCATGAGTGAAGACAACCTTTCAAGAATCCTTGGCAAGCCATGGGTGGTGGTGGGTTCCGACGCGGGCGCCCGGGCTGTGGACGGGCCGCTGGCCCTGGGTAAACCCCATCCACGCACCTTCGGCTCGTTCCCCAGGTTTTTCCGGGAATACGTGTTTGAGAAGAAACTTGTCAGCATTCCCGAGGCTGTGCGGAAAACCTCCGCGCAAGCCTGCGAATTTTTCGGGATCGCGGGCCGGGGCAAATTGAAAGAGGGTTATTTCGCCGACATCGTGGCGTTCAACCCGGAAACCATCGGCGACAACTCCACTTACTCCCAGCCGCTGGCCTATCCCTCCGGAATCGCCCATGTCATGGTGAACGGGGTTTTCGCGGTGCTGGACGGAGCGCCCACCGAGCGGCGCCCGGGCCGGGTGATAACCGCATAACGTCGTGGTGATATAATCCTTAACCGGCCGAACAGGCGCTCCCAATATTGAAAACGGGATTTAAGCATGAGTGAGCTTCTCCAGCGATACCGCGAAAAAGCCGAAATCCTCCAGCAGGTGATAGAGGGTTACAAGACGCTGTCCGGCGCCTTGATCAGCCAGGTCCGCGGCCACGTTAAAGAAAACGAAACCCTGGACAAGGCGATGGACGTTCTGCTCCAGCGCATCAAGGGCGCCAACAACCTGTTCCAGATCCAGCAAATCAACAAGGAATACGCCGCCCTGATAAAACATGTGGATTATTTCATCCGGGAAAAAGGGGGAGCCAAAGGCGCGCCTGGGGGAGCCGGAGGCGGCGGGTTCCTCTCCAGCCTGGGCTCGCTTTTCTCCAAGGGCGAGCAGGGCGCTACCGGCGGCCAGTCCGCGATGGCGGGCGACGTGGAGGAGATGACGCGGGAACTGATGACGCCATATATGGCGCTGATAGATTGTTTCTCCAAGGGTGTGCTGGTGCTGGCGGACGAGAAGGAGCCTTTCTACGAAACCCTAAGCACGCTCCGGGACAGGAAATACGCCGACTTGAGATCCCCCGATGTGGAGAGCCTGAGCCACTCGCTTTATAACTTCTTCATCAACAAGAGCAACGAGTCTGTTGTAGTGGGGCGGGAGCGGGAGGAGTTAAAGAAGGTCATCAGCGCCCTGACGAACCAGCTTAAATCCCTGGCCATCTCCAGCGAGACCTTCGGCGTGAAACTGGAAAGTTATTCCCGCCAGGTGGCCGCCGCAGAAAGCATAGACGAAATAAAGAAGATACAGCGGGCCATCATCAGCGAGACCATGAGCATCCAGAAGGAGAACGCCGCCACGCGGGTACGGCTGGCGGATTCGGAGAAGAAGCTTTTGGAGTCCGCCGAGCGCATAGCCAAGCTGGAGGTGGAGCTGGAAATGGCCCGGAGCGCCCGGTTTGTGGACCATCTGACCAAGGTTTACAACCGCGCTTATTTCGATGAAAAACTTAAAGAGGCGGCGGGGGCTTATAGTCGTTACCAGGAGCCTTTCTGCCTGATCATGTTCGATATTGACCATTTCAAGAAATTCAACGACACCTATGGCCACCAGGTGGGGGATAAGGTGCTGGCCACCGTGGCCGCGGTTGGCAAGGAAACCGTGCGGGCCGCCGATACCGTGGCGCGTTACGGCGGGGAGGAGTTCGCCGTTATAGCCTATAAAACGGCGCTGGACGCCGGGGTGAAAGCGGCGGATAACATCCGGGAGGCTTTGCACGCCCACGAGTTTGTCCTTAAAAGCGAGGGCCAGGCCAAAACCATAAGCGTTACCGCGTCGTTCGGCGTGGCGGAATTTAAACCCGGCGACTCGCCCGAAAGCCTGATTCAAAAGGCCGACAAGGGCCTGTACGAGGCCAAGCGGCAGGGGCGCAACAGGGTGGTAACCCTCCAGGATTCCTGACCGCCGATGGATCTGGAGCGGATCTACGAAGTCAAAACCGCCACCATCCACAACTTCGAGCGGTTGTGGATGGGGAACTACCAAAATATAAAACCTGTCATAGCCAGGTCGCCCGGGGTGTCCCGGCTGTTCGGCCGGTTTACCGGGATTCCGGCGCTGGTGGTGGGCGCGGGGCCGTCGCTGGACAAGAACATCCATTGGCTGGACGCCCTTCATGGCCGGGTGATAATCATCGCGGTGGACACCATACATCGCGCGCTGGAAATGCAGGGGGTTCCACCCACCCTTACCGTGACTCTCGATCCGCAGGAGGACATCGGCCATTTTTTCCACGGGGTGGACACATCGCGCCGCATATTAGTGGCGCCAACCATCGCCCATCCCAAGGCGCTGGGCCAGTGGAAAGGCGATGTGATGTTCTACAACAAGTTCGCGCCGGACATTCCCGCCCTCACAAGGATCGCCCAAATGGAGCCGGCGGCGGGATACCTCATACCCGGCGGGTCGGTGCTGTCCGTGGGGCTGGACCTGGCGTTTCGCATGGGCGCGCCGCAGGTGGCCTTTATTGGGCAAGACCTTTGTTTCCCGGCGAACACTCCGTCATACGCCGGTGGAACCATATATGGAAACAGCGCGGGCGTGGCCGGGCAGGACTCCGGCGAGATGGTGACAGACTCGGACATATTCGGACGGAACATGCCCACCAGGAAGAATTTCCACGTGACCAAACAGTGGATGGAGTGGGCGTTCACGAATCTCAAACGTGACGAAGGCCCCGCCAGGTTCTATAACTGCACCGAGGGGGGTATTGTCACGAAAAACTGTAATATCGTTCCGCTGGCGGAATGGGCGGCCCGGTTCGCCGGGGAGAAAAAGAACATCGAATGGCAGGTAAAAAAAGCCCTGCAGAAAAAACGCAAATGAGCTTTTCCACGGGAAAAGCGCGCGAAGGGTAACGCAAATGCGGATTCTTTACACCTCATACCTCGGGTTTTCCAACCTGGGGGACGACCTGTGCCTGGAAGAATTCGCCTCTATCGCAAATAACCGTGGCGGTGTGGAGGTCATGCCATTGGTTCCCGATCGCGCCGGGACGGACCAGCGCCGGTTCATAGTGGAGAACGTGGCTGGCGCGGACGCGGTGGTGGTTGGCGGCGGCTCGCTTCTAACCTACGATTTCTACCTAACCGTGGCCGTGGAGGCCGGGAAACAGGGCAAGCCTGTTTATTTCTGGGGATCGGGTATAGACGGCGCTTCCGAAAACACGGCAATGAGCATCGCCAATGGCGACAGGCTAGAAGACGCGTCCATCGGGGCGGTTAATGTGGAGCTGTTGAAAACCGCCGTGGATAACGCCACGGGCATTTTCGTGCGCGGCCCTGTTACAAGAGATATCCTTACCCTCATTCACCCATCGTTTATCCGGGCGCGTATAGCGGGAGACCCCGGTTTTCTTGTGGAACCTGAGCGCTCGGCGGACCACCCCATATTCCATGCAGGCAGGCCCGTCCTGATGGTCAACTGGGGCGTTATAGACAACGAGGGCGCAGGGTATGGCGGCGGCGATGGACTGGTACAGGCGGAAAGGTTTTTTGAAGCCCTGCGCCGGTTGGCGGGAGAATATGCCTTGCTCCTGTTCCCGATGATACCCAGGGACAACCAGCTTCATGAACGCTGGGCGCAAGAGCTTTCGGCGCAAGGCGCCCAGGTGGAGGTGGATGAAACGGTGGGCCCGGCCTCCAGGGTGGCGGGGCTGATGTCCAAAAGCGTGGCGGTTATCGGGCGCAAGCTCCACGCCCAGGTACTGGCGGCCACGGCGGGCGCGCCTTTTGTGGGTCTGGCGTACCGGGCGAAATGTTTCGATTTCGCCGCTTCGACAGACTCCATGGATTATACGCTGTCCACCGGAGACCCGGATTTGGCCGGGCGTGTGGTGGAATTGACCGCCAGGGCAGTAGCCCGGCGGGAGGAGATAGTGGAGCGGCTGTCGGCATTCAGGCGCATTTACAGAGCCAGGCTGATGGACGCGGCGGGACAAATCTTTTCCGGCGTTTCTTAATGCCTGTCTTGCCACTTTACCCATTTCATCGGATATAATCCGGCAAGAAGTTATCCAGCGCTGAAAGCAAGGGCAGGAAAGCGAAGTTGGGGTTTTTAACGGAAAAATTCTAGCGTCATTGACGGGAAAATAAGGAAGCCGGGTAATGGACACTAAAAAAGCGTTCAAGGTCTGTTCGACATGCGGACAAGTCTGGCAGTCGAGGGACGATTTTCTTAACGACACCTCTCTTAAGCTCAATGGGTACAAGGCCGATTTTGAGCGCCTGGAATACGGGATGTTCTTTATCACCCATGGGGCGGATGGTTGTCATTCAACTTTGGCCTTTGAGGTGAATGACTTCAACGACCTTTACACAGGCGTGAGATATACCGAACGCAAAACCCTCGGCCCTGATTGCCCCCGGTATTGCGTGGACGAAAAACAGCTTGCGCGCTGTGACGCCATGTGCGAATGCGCCTTTGTCCGCGAGATAGCCCAGTTAATCTTGAAGCGGCAGTCTGGAGACGGAGCGGACGTAGTGATTAAAAGGTGAGCCTTTAAGAAAACTTTGCCGAGTCGGCCGGGCTGATTCCGCATGACCCGGCGTTTTCCAGCGGTTATAATAGCCATTCACGAAAATCAACCCCGCCAGCCTGAAGGCTGGCGATTCCATTACAGGACACATGGCGCTGATTGACGAAATTAAAAAGAGGATACTGATACTGGACGGCTCCATGGGGGCCTTGCTCCAGAACAGGAACCTGCCGGCCGGATACGCGCCGGACCTTTGGAACACCGAAAATCCCGGCGCCATCGCCGAGGTCCACAGGGAATACGCCAACGCCGGGTCGGACATCATCCTTACCAACACCTTCGGAGCGTCGCGGTTGAGGCTGGGTGAGTATGGAGCCCAGAACCGGGTGAAAGAGTTAAACCACGCGGCGGTGGGCATTGCGCGCAGGGCCGCGCCCAATTGTTTTATTGCTGGCGATGTGGGGCCGGTGGGGGGCATCATGGCCCCGGCGGGCGAAATAACCTTCGATGAAGGGGTGGCCATATTCCGGGAGCAGATAAGCGCCCTGGTGCAAGCCGGGGTGGACCTTATTGTCATCGAGACCATGTTCGACCTTATGGAGATGAAGGCCGCCGTTATCGCCGCCAACGACGTGCGGGGTAGCGTTCCGCTGATGGCCTCCATGACATTTACCGGCGACGGGCTGACGGATACGGGGACCGATCCTGTCACCGCCGCAGTCACGCTGGACGCGCTGGGGGTGGAGATAATCGCCGTCAACTGCTCCACCGGGCCCGAGGCCATGGTGGAGGTGGTGGAGCTTCTGGCCGCCGCCACCGGGCGCGCCGTGGCCGCCCAGCCCAACGCGGGCCTGCCGGTGAACCGGGGCGGCAAAACGGTGTTTGAAATGCCCATGGAAAAAGTGGCATCTTTCGCAAAGCCGTTCGTGGACGCCGGGGCCAACATCGTGGGCGGTTGTTGCGGCACCACGCCGGACTATATCAGGCTGATAGCGCAATCGCTCAAAGGCGTAAAACCCAAGTCGAGGGACGGCGGCGGGCAGGGCATGGCGTTCTCCAGCCGGATGATGACCGTTTTCGCCGGAGAGGGCCAGCCTTTCGTGAAGATCGGCGAGAAGATAAACCCCACCGGCCGTAAAGCCTTCGCCGAGTCCATCAAGGAAGGCCGTATGGACATGGTGGTGGGCGACGCGCGCAAACAGTTCGAGAACGGCGCCATGGCGCTGGACGTGAACGTTGGGGTGCCGCTCATCAACGAGGCGGCCATGATGGAAAAAGCGGTGGTGGCGGTGCAGAACGTAACGCCCCTGCCTCTGGTGATAGACAGCTCTTACGCATCGGCCATAGAGGCGGGGCTCAAGGTTTATCCGGGCCGGGCGCTGGTGAACTCCATCAACGGTGAGCGGGAGCGGCTGGAGGAGATAACGCCCATAATAAAACGCTACGGCGCGTCTGTGGTGGCCCTGCTGGCGGCGGATTTTATTCCGGAGCGGGCGGTGGACCGGCTGAAGATAGCCGAAAAGATTTTGCGCCATCTGGAAGACCATGGGATTCCCAAGGACAGGGTTATATTCGACTGTCTGGCCCTGGTGGTGTCCGCCATGCAGGAGGGAGCCCGACAAACCCTTACCACTATAAGCGAAATCCACCGGGTTTTCGGATGCCCGGCCATGGCGGGGGTCTCAAACGTGTCGTTCGGCCTGCCCCAGCGCAAATCAATAAACAACGCATTCCTGGCCATGTGCATGGGCGCCGGGATGGACGCGGCTATCGTAAACCCTTATGACGAGGAGATGGGGAAAACCGTGGCCGCCGCTTCGCTGTTCAGCGGGCGGGACCCGGGTTGCAGGGTTTACATAGACATGATGCAGGACAAGGCGGAGCCAGACAGGCAAAAAGCCGCCGGGGAGCCTGCGGCTCCGAAAACCACCGCGCAAAAAATAAATGAAGCGATTGTGGAGGGGGATAAGGACTCCATCGAAGGCCTCACCAGACAGGCGTTGACCGAAGGGGTCGACGCCATGGACCTGTTTGTGGACGTGATGACCCCGGCCATCCGCCATTTGGGTGATCTGTTCGCCCAGCGCAAAAAATTCATCCCCCACCTGGTGGCCGCCGCCGACACCATGAAACGGGGCGTGGCGGTGCTGGATCCCATCCTGAAAGAGCGGAGCGCGGGGCAGGGCAAAGGCACAATAGTTTTCGCCACGGTGAAGGGGGATATCCACGACATCGGCAAGAACGTTTGCGTCATCATGCTCCAGAACTTCGGGTTCAACGTGATTGACCTGGGGCGCAACGTGCCCGCCGAGGATATAATGAACGCCGCCCGGGCCAACAACGCCGACATCATCGGCCTGTCGGCGCTTATGACCACCACCATGATGCAGATGAAAGTGGTGGTGGACGAAATCAGGAAAAGCTCGTTACCCTATAAGGTAATGGTGGGAGGCGCGGTGGTCACCCACACATTTGCCGAAGAGATAGGGGCCGACGCTTATGGCAAAGACGTAGGGGATGTGGTGCCGGTCACCGAGGGGCTCATGGACAAAATCCGGGGGATAGTCAGATGAAACGCTGGATCATGATTGCCATGGCGGCGCCGGTGGCGCTGTTTACCGCCTCCTGCGCGGACATCTCGGCGTACCGTTACCAGAACGTTTACACCATGACTGCCCCAAAACCCTCGTCCGACAGGTCGTTCATGGACGACGCCATGGAAATAAACTTCTGGATAGATGAAAAGAAGATCCATTTCGAAGTGAGAAACCTTACGGACAAGCCGCTGGTTTTCGATTGGGGCAGGGCCGTGTTCGTAAATGTGGACGGGGTGAAACACTCATTGGCGGACAACAAATCCCTTTTCTCCTCCCGGGGGCAAGACCCAACCCCCACCACCGTGGAGCCGGGCAAAACCATGATAAGTTTCATGGCCCCGGTGAAGAACGTGGAGAAACTGGAGGAGTGGACCTGGTACGTCTACCCCCTTTTCAACCTGAAAGACGAAGAGGCTTACGATAATAAAGGGAAAACCCTGGGGGTGGATTTGCCGGTTAAAGTGAAAGACGAATGGCGCGCTTACGCTTTCCGGTTCCAGGTAACCCACGTGGCCCCGGCGGTGCAAATGCTCCGCTGACCACCACCTGCCTTAAATAGCCTGTTACCCTTTTGCGCTGATCTTCCCGCCCGAACTGGATGCGGAGGCTCCAGCTTTTACCGGGTTTATTTCCGCCGGGTTCATATCCTGCGTGGCCTTGGCGGGGATTTTCGGCTTGGCAATCGCCTTTGCCCTGGAACTGTCCACAATGGCGTTCAATTTGCTTTTAGACATGGCCGGGGGAGAGGCCAGAGTTTTTAAAGACGGAGTTTTCACTTTAATGACATTAGCCATGATATTCCCTTCCGTAGGATTGCCGATTGAAATTTAACGAGTTATATAAGTAGATTAAAGAGCAAAAAAACCCGTCCCCTTTAAACGGGAAACCCAATAATCAAATTTCCACGTTTACAGTTCCTCCCACCTCTTTTTCGGCCACCGGCCTGTTAGGCGGCGGGGCTTCCTCCCTGGGAGGAGGAGGCGCTTCACGAGGCGGAGGAGGCGCATTTTCCTCTGGTGGCGGAGGCGGTGGAGCTTCCTCTCGGGGAGGAGGCCGTTCCCGCACCCGTCTTGCCGGGGGCGCTTCTCTTACAGTATCTACTGTGGGCATAACAATAATCCCCACTTTCCTACTATTAAGAATATGTCATGAACCGTTTCAAGTCAACTGGTGGCGTTCAGGGGGGGGTATGGATTATTTCTTTATCCGGGCGGCCCGAACCAGTTCACCCACATGCGCCTCCACGCTCCGGGCCAGAGCGGAAAGGTTGTACCCCCCTTCAAGGGCCGAAACCACCCTGCCATGCCCCAGTTCCCAGGCCAGGCCGCATATCCTCGAAGTCATGGCCGCATAGCCCTTTTCGGTAAGCTCAAGCCCGCCCAAAGGGTCTTCCCGGTGGCCGTCAAACCCGGCGGACACAAGGATTATTTCCGGCCCGAAGGCGCGTAAGGCCGGGATGATGGCGCCATCGAAGATATTTAGATAGTCCGCGTCCCCCGCCCCGGCGTTCATGGGGAAGTTCAGGTTTGTCCCAATGGCCGCGCCTTCGCCCAGATCCGACGCCAATCCGGTGCCGGGATAATGGGGCCACATATGGAGGGATATGTAGAGAACCGACGGGTCGTCGTAAAAAATGTCCTGCGTCCCGTTGCCGTGATGCACGTCGAAATCCACGATGGCGGCTTTTCTCATGCCCAGCTTTTGAATGGCGTAACGGGCCCCGATGGCCACGTTGTTGAGCAGGCAGAACCCCATGGCCCTGGAACGCTCGGCGTGATGCCCCGGCGGCCGCACGGCGCAGAACGCGTTGGAGAAACGCCCTTCGGCCACATCTTTTACCGCCCCTGTCACAGCCCCGGCGGCCATCAGCGCCGCCTCCCAGGAGTCGTGACACACCACCGTGTCCGCATCCAGATAAGTCACGCCGCGCAGGATAGACTCCTCCAGCCCCCGGACGTATGGGACGGAATGGACAAGCTCCGCGTCGGTGGGGGTGGCGGGTTCCGGTTTTATCCAGGTGAGGTTTTGATGGAACGGGGCGTTGGACAGCCGGTTTACGATGGCCTCAAGCCGTTTTGGGTTTTCCGGATGGCCCGGGCCGGTGTCGTGCGAGAGAAAGACGGGGTCGTAAAAAATGGCCGTGGAACCCATGGGTATTCGTCCCTTCTCCCGGTCGCTAAAAAACGGTGGTGTCTCAGTTTGAATCTCAAATAATAGACAGATCCTTCACTTCGCTGGCGCTTCGCCCAGGATGACAATGTTATCAACGGCTTTTATATTGTCATTCTGAGCGTAAGTGAAGAATCTCCCCTGCACTTTCAAACTGAGACACTACCTAAAAAACGGCGCCGGTGATTACGGCGCCAAACTCAATGTATTTTAACAAACCGGCCCCCGGCCGGCGTCAGCATCCGCTTTTTGGGCTTCAGCCACCCCCGCCGCCGGAATTGACCAGGAATATCAGGACCACAAAAATCCCGGCTACAAGGAAATCGCCCCAGGACATGATTGTTTTACAACTCCACAGCTTTGATTTAAAGAAACCCCACGGGTTTCAAGATCAATGGGCTCAACCAAACCGGGACGAGCCGCAGGAGTGGCCTGAAGATGATCCTGTGGCCGAGTGGCCCAGGCTTGGGGCGGACATCACCCTCTCCCCCGCAGGTTTACCGCATTTGGGGCAATCCTGGGCGGCGTGGGCCAGCGCCAGCGGAGTAAGCTTTTCAAACGTGTGTCCGCAGGATTTGCAGACATATTCGTACATTGGCATAAGCAGTTTTGCGCCTTATAACTATCAGTTCTTTATTTAGATGCGGTTCTTATTCAACAGGTTCTAACCGGGTTTTCAAGAGCGCCTCCCCGGCCTGGTATGAGGAACGCACATAAGGCCCGGCGAAAACTTTCCGTATGCCCAGGTTTTCACCCGCCCGGGCGTATTCCTCGAACAACCCGGGTTCAATGTATCCGGCCACTTCCAGGTTGCGGCGGGTGGGTTGCAGGTATTGGCCTATGGTCATCATGTCCAGCCCGATACCGGCCAGCTCTTCCATCACCTTTACCACCTGTTCGAAAGTTTCACCCAGCCCCACCATGATTCCGCTTTTAGTCAGCATGTCGGGGGCCATGTTTTTTATATGGGCTAAAAAGGCCAAAGACCTTGGATAGTTTGCCTGGGGACGCACTTTGGCGTATAGCGCTGGCACGGTTTCCACGTTGTGGTTGAACACATCCGGCCCGGCGGCGATCACCGTTTCGATGGCGTCCGTGTTCCCCTGGAAATCCGGGGTGAGGACTTCCACCGTGGCGCCGGGCAGTTTTTGGCGCACCGCGGAAATGGTCTGGGCGAAATGGGATGCTCCCCCGTCCGGCAGGTCGTCCCGGGTGACGGAGGTTATTACCACATGGGACAGCCCCAGGTTCAACGCCGCTTGCGCCACCCGTTCCGGCTCATCATGGTCCGGGGCGGGCAGATCCCTCCCCGGCGTGACGGAGCAAAACCGGCAGGCGCGGGAACAGGTGGAGCCCAATATCATGATCGTGGCCACTTTGTTCTGGAAACATTCCCCCTTATTGGGGCACCTGGCCTCCTCACAAACGGTATGGAGCGACCATTGCCTCAAAACCTGCCCGGCGGAGGATGTTTGATATCTAATGGCAGATTGCTTGTGGAGCCAGGCTGGCTTGATGGTCATTTTATAAAGCTTTCTCCACGGGAATGACCCCCAGAAACCTTAGCATCACTGCAATGGACATAATGATTCCAACTATAACCCACAAGGCTATCCCGCCAATAACCAGTTTTTTAAAACCTTTTTCCGGGTCTTTAAAGAAGCGTTCCGAGACCTTGGAAAGAGGCCCCCAGAATAGGGACATAATAAGCGTGGCCACCCCTCCAACCACCAGGGTTGTAAGGATTTTCGCCGTTTGCATGTCTAGTTCCATTTTTTTATACCAGGTTTTATGGTGGTGTATCTTGTTGTATTAAATGGGCTAACGTGTGGCATTATAAAATAATTGTAGAAACATTGAGCCTTTGTCTGGAATCCAGCATCAAAACCATGTAAAATTGATTTCAAAATGATTCGCATACTTCTTGTAACAATTTCGCTCATCATAACCTTCCCGGCCATATCCCGGGCCGCTATACCTGCGTCTCCTGCAGACATTATCTGCGGGTTGGAGCGTATAGTAAACCCCGATTCAGGCTCCGCCGAGATGGTGGCGATGGATGGCGGGCAGGATTACATAAATGAATACGGGGCGGATTCCACTGCCACCCCCTGCGGGATGAACATCTGCCATGCCGGGTCGAGAACCCACACGTTTCATTGTTGTGTTGGCAACGGGCTGGAGCAAACCGATCTTACATTGAACGGGGGGGAATTACTGTTCATCCCCGTATCATACGAAATGCCTGACATGGGCCAGGCCGCAGGTTCCGCTTTTACGGAAGCCGAACTGGTTATCAGCGGCGCGGCCAAACCCGGCACACCCCCTCCGATAGCCCTTTAAGCCGTCGTCCCTTTTCCAGGGCGGCTTCGCGGCTGGTTATCGCCTCCCGAGTGACAATAAAGGCGCGCCAAAGCTGTATCTTGGCTTCACCTTTACAGGTCCTTCGAGACCCCGGCGGCAAAGCCTCTCTGGAAAACCCGGAAACGCACTGTCATCGCCATCCCCTTTTTGCGGGGACCAATAGCGCGATAGAAATTTCCGGGACGGGCCAGACGGCTCATTCACAAGTTCCCTCCTTCCTGAAACCCCCTTTCAGGAAGAACACCCCAAGGCGCGGGGCTCCCCCGCCCCGCGCCTCTTTAAATTAACAGACAAACCAAACAAGTCAAGGCCAGTTGTGTATTGACGCGCCCAACCAAAACTGATAAAAATTCAAAAGTAAACACTGGGTAACTCGCCTCTTTTTAAAAGGGATGTCCATATGAAACGACTGGTTGGAGCGTTAGCGACATTTATCTTCGCCACTACCCCATTTTCCGCCCACGCCTCGGGCTTCCGCCTGGTGGAAACGGACAACGGCGGTCAGGGCCAGGCTCATGCCATTACAGCGTCGGTGAATGACGCCGCCGCGGTTTATTACAATCCCGCCGCCATGACGGACCTGGGCGGGTACTCCGCCAAGGTGGGTATGCAGTTTATCGACCCGAGAACCGAATATACCGCCGCCACCACAGAGTATTCCGGCCAGAACAGGAACGAGTCCACCGCAAACACCACCTTCGCCTCGCCCCATGTTTACCTGGTGAAAGGTTTGGGCGACACCGGCTGGGCCGTGGGCTTCGGCGAGTTCACCAACTTCGGGCTGGGCACCACCTGGTCCAACTACAGCAGGATCCGGTACAGCGCCACAGACACACAGCTCCGCACACAGACCTATAACCTGAACGTGGCCAAGAAAATAAACGACTCGTTCTCCGCCGCCGCCGGTATCAGCTACATGAACACCGATGTGCGGTACGACTCCATGTACCCCTTCTATCTTTTCGAGCCGGGCGCCACCGACGGTTACAGGATATTGAAGGGAACCGGCAACGGCATCGGGTTCAACGCGGCCCTGCTGTTCAAGCCGGTGAAAGGCGTAAACGTGGCGGTCACCTACCGTTCGCGCATCAAGACAAAGGTGAGCGGCAATATGGACATCCTTAATTTCCCCGGAACCATGGGGGCGCTGGTGGGCGGTACCGGCGGGGATTACACCAGCGGCGCCGAGGTGGACATCACCTACCCGGACATCGCGGTGCTGGCCATTTCATACAGCCCCTCCGAGCGGTTGACGCTGGAGGCGGATGTGGACTACACCGGCTGGTCTTCTTATGACAAGCTGACGTTCACCTTCAGCGATCCGATGGTGTTGTCCAATGGAGCGCCGATCCTGCCTTCCACTTCCACGCAGACCAAGGATTACAAGAACGTGACCGCCGTGCGCGTGGGCGGCTCATACAAGCTCACCGCCAATGGCACGTTGCGCGCCGGGTATTATTTCGACCCCACGCCGGTTCCGGATGAAACCGTTGACCCGCGTCTGCCGGACGCAGACAGGAACCTGGTGGCCATCGGTTATGGTTACAAGGCGGGTGACAACTTCACCATGGACATTTCATACGCCTATCTGTGGTCCGCCACCAGGACGGTGGACAACAACGTGGGCGCGGAGGTGTACTCCACCGTGGATGGGGATTACAAGACCACCGCCAACATCTTCGGTCTGTCGGTGGGCTACCAGTTCTAGTCCATACTTTAAGCTTTACAAGGCGGCCGGCTCAACCTGGCCGCCTTTTTTTATGGGCTTTATGGCTTCCCGCCCTCCGGTTTTTTCCACGAATCAGCGAACCGGGCATACACCCAGGCTTCCACAGCCTTAAAATAGTCCTGTCCCCCGGCCTGGTAAACATTGGCATGCCCCGCTCCTTGCGCCGCGATAAAGGCTTTAGGCTCTAACGCCATTTCGAAAAGCTGGCGGGAATGGCTGAAAGGGATTACCCTGTCCTGGGCGCCATGGATAAAAAGCTTCGGGGCGCTCAGGGTGGACACGGCCTGGCCGTTGTCGAAAGCGCCTGTCACCAGCGCCACCGGCATCCATGGGTATATCTCCAGCGCCATCCGCCGCATGGAAACGAAGGATGACTCTAGAATTATCCCCGCCACGCCCGGGTATTTTTCCGCCGCCTCCAGGGCCGCCCCAGCCCCCAACGACCATCCCCATAAAATTATCCGGTCCAGCGGAATGTTTTTCCCCTTGTGAAGCCATTCCACCGCGGACACGGCGTTTTCAGCCACTTTTTCGATGGAAGGCTCCCCCTCGCTTTTGCCATACCCGTTATAGTCTATGGCCAGGACGTGGGCTTTCATTGGTTCGATAAATTTCAAGAACCCCAGGCTATGGGCCAGGTTACCGCCGTTACCATGAAAATAAACGATGAACCCGTAAGCCTCCGGTTTTGGCAGGTACCAGCCATGGATTCGCCCCCCGCCGGACTGCATGACCACGTCCATGTATTTCATGCCGTAAAAACCGGGGTTGGCCTCCAGGCCTATTACGGGGTGGAAAAGAAATCCGGGCTCCATGATCTTTACAACCGCCCGGCTGGCGGTGAAAGCGAATATAAGCCCCAGGAGCGCCAGGAGAAGTTTTTTGGCCATAATGTGTATAATCCGGTGACAGGCTTTCTTAATGGCCAGTATAACCTTTCCGTCAAGTGGGGGAGATGTTCCATGAAAGCGTTGGTGGCGAACGGGCCAGGCGGGCCGGAGGTTTTGAAATTAGCCGATATTCCCAAACCTTCGCCGGGTAGCGGTGAAATACTTGTCCGGGTCTGTGCCTGCGCCTTAAATCCGGTGGACACCAAAATCCGCGCCGGGTACCTTTCCGATAGCAGGGTCTATCCAACCGTTTACGGGTATGACGTGTCCGGCGTGGTGGAATCGGCGGGTGAAGGCGTGGAGGGATTTGCCCCCGGCGACGAGGTGTTTTATTACGCAGACCTCTCCCGGCAGGGCGCATACGCGGAATATCACGCGGTTCGCGCCAGTATAGTTCATAAAAAACCGACAGGGCTGACGCACGTCCAGGCGGCGGCATTACCTTTGGCGGGAACCACGGCGTGGCAGGGGCTGTTTGAAATGGCCAAGCTGGCTTTCGGCGAGACGGTTCTTATATATGGCGCGGCGGGGGGCGTAGGCTCCATGGCGGTACAGATGGCCGCCTGGGCAGGGGCCAATGTGATAGCGGTATGCTCCGGGGCGAACGCGGAGCGGGTAGCCCGCCTGGGCGCCAATCACGTAATTGATTACCAGAAGGCCAGCGTTCCGGAAGCTGTGATGGAGATAACCGGTGGCGCCGGGGCCGACGTGGCGCTGGAAACCATCGGAGGCGATGTGTTTTTCGAAAGTTTTAAAAGCATAAAACCATTCGGCAGGCTGGTTTTCCTTAACGCCTTCGCAGGAGACGCGCCCGCCACCCTCTTTAATGCCGCCCGGTTAAAAAATCTCTCCATATTTTTCGAGCTGGCCCGGCCGGACTTGCGCGCGCTGGATTTTGTGGCGACTCTAGCCGAACGCGGTTTCATTAAACCGCAGGTGGAAAGCGTTATCTCCATGGAAAATGTGGCCGAGGGGCACCGGAGGCTGGAAACCCGCCACGGCTGGGGGAAAATAGTGGTGGAAATCTCCCGCAGAAAATACTTCAGGCATTAACGGGCTGTTGCCCAAATAGTTTAGCGCCGTTTCAGCGATGTCGTCCCGGGCGTAGCGCAAGCGGAGACCCGGGATCAGGGCCTCTTTCCAAATACATATAAGGTCGCGGCCCCGGCTCGCGCTTCGCTTGGCCGGGGTGACATTGCGGGAAACGGTTTGTGCAACAGGCCGTTAAGACTTGGATGTTCGGGAAAAAAGATTATAATGGGTCTAACTGGCAACACGCCACGGGGGATGGGCGATGACAGGCGAAAGACTTTTTCCGCGTCTCTTACACACCTTCCGGCCCAACTTGTGGACAATTCCCCTCGCTATCCTTTCGGCGGCTGTTTTATTACCATCGCCGGCCCACTCCATGTGGATAGCCGATTTCGGGGTGGAAGCCAATTACCAGGACAACATCAGCAGGTCCCCGTACAGCGCCGATAAAAAAGGGGATTTTACGTTAACGCCATCCATGGTTTTCGGCAGATATTTCGGAGTGGGGGCGCATACCGGCCTAACCGCCACGGCAAACCTGAAAGCCGATTTCCTGTCAAAATACGACCAGCTTAACAATATTGAAGCCACCGGAGCCGTGACCCTGATCCACAGGTTCGGCGTGGGAACGGAAGCCCCATCGTTGCGGGCCCATGTTTCGTATGGCCAGGTGGTTTTCAAGGAAAGCTACCGGGACTCATGGATTGGCGAGGCCGGACTGGAGGTCTCCAAGTGGTTCACCGACAGGCTGGAGCTTTCCGCCGGATGGCTGTACGACAGGCGTATGCCTATCCACGAGGCCGCAGTGGTCCATTACTACATGGAGGACATAGATGTCCATTACCTCCTGTACCACAGGCCCAGCAACGTTTACGAGCTGGACGGGAACACCGGGCGAATAAACGCCATTTACCTGCTCACACCGGATGACGCGCTAAGCCTTGGCTATTCCATCCGCGGTGGGGATGTGGTATCGGAAGCTACCCCCGGCAAAAGCGTGGTGAAATGGTCGAAAGCCATCACCGAATCCGACGTGTTCGATGGCTTGGCGGCGTACCGGATAGGGGCCACCACCCATACGGCAACCGTTAGCGTAAGCCACGCCGTGGCGGACCGGTCCTCCATAAACCTTGGTTACGATTACCAGAATATCAAGGGTGATTGGGGGCTAAACTACATTAACAACGTTATTCGGCTTGCTTTCCTGTACTCATGGTGAAAAGCGAAATGATCCGCATGAGAAGAGAGCGCTTGTGATCATGGAACCGGGTAAAACTATTGTATCGCTATTGATACTGCTCACCTTCGCGGGGCCATCCTCCGCTGGAGAGCTGATGGCGGTGGTGAAAGACGCCTTTGGCAAGCCGGTGAAGGACGCCGTGATCTACGCCGTTCCGGCGTCGGGCAAAACCCCCGCGGTCCCAAGCCCGAAAGCCAAAGTGGTGGATCAGGTGGACAGGACTTTTATAGACCACGTCACCCCGTTGTTGGTGAACACCCCGGTGAAATTCCCCAACTCCGACAATATCCGGCACCATGTATATTCGTTATCCAAACCGAAGACTTTCGAATTGCCGTTATATATAGGTTCACCGTCGGAGCCGGTGGTGTTCGACAAACCGGGGGTGGTGGCGCTGGGATGCAACATCCACGACTGGATGATAGCCTACGTGCTGGTGGTGGAAACCCCCTATTTCGGCAAGACCGGGGAAGATGGGCAGGCATCAGTAAAAGGCATGCCGGAAGACGAATACAACATCTACGTCTGGCACCCCAGGATGAAAGCCGCCGTTGAGGGGGAACTGATAAAAAAAGTTAAAATCGGAGCCGCCGCCATGCAGGTGGAGGCGCAATTGAAGCTTACCCCGGAGTTTAGGCCCCGGCGCGCCCCGGTGATAGGAGCCAAGAGGTACTAGAGCGCCTTGCTACGTTTTAAAAGTTTCCAGACCAGGATACTGGTTTTCTTCCTCGGCCTTCTTCTTGCGTTCGCCCTCGCCACCTTCCTTCTCGTTGATATCGCCAATTACAACAGCGCCAAACGGCAGATAGAGGAAGGGCTACTGGTAGGCTCCAGGGTGTTCAGCAAGGTCATGACCGCCAGGGCCCAGCAGTTGGTGGACGCGGCGGTTCTGCTCTCCGGCGATTACGCTCTTAAACAGGCCATGGCCACCAACGATTTCGAGACTATCCTGTCGGTTGTGGCCAACCACAAAGAGAGGGTGCAGGCGGATTTTTTCACCATCGTTTCTCTGGATGGGCGCGTAATAGCCGACACGCTTCACGAGGAAAACCGGAATACCCCATTCTCACTTCCCTCGGTTATCGCCGAGGCGGAGGAGAAAGGGGAGTCGTTCTCCATCGTTTCCATAGATGAAAAACCTTACCAGATGGTGGTGGTGCCGTTGCTGGCGCCAACGCCCATAGCCTGGATATGCCTGGGGTTCATTATTGATGACCGGCTTGTGGCCGACATAGAGAACCTGACCCTGCTCAATATAACCTTCGCCCTTCAAACTAGCGCCGGGCAAACGCGGATTATCGCCTCCACCGGCGCCGGAGAGATGAGGCGGAGCGTGGAGGACTTTCTCCGTTCCGCGCCACCGGAATTTATGGGTAAAAGCGTTTCGGCCAACATCGGCGGAGATGAATACACCATTACCTCCATCTCACTGGAGGAAAACTCCAGTTATAAGGTTATCGCCCTGCTCCAGCGCTCTTTCACAAAGGCCATGGAGCCCTACAACAGGTTGCGGATGGTCCTTTACATCCTCGGCGGCGCGGGGTTGGCCCTCTCTTCCATAGCAGGCGTTTTCATCGCCAGGACCGTCACCAAGCCTGTGAAGATCCTGGGGGATAGCGTTCGCCGGATAGACTCGGGGGACTATAGCCATTATGCCGTGGTAAACCAGGATGACGAGCTGGCCCAGCTGGCCACGGCCATAAACAATATGGCCAGGGGGTTAATGGAGAAAGACCGGGTGCGGAACCTGCTGGGCAAGGTGGTGTCCCACTCCATCGCGGAGAAATTGTTGAGCAAGGAGATGGAGTTGGGGGGCGAGGAAAGGGAGGTTACAGTGCTTTTTTCCGACATAAGGGGATTCACCGCCCGGTCGGAGGATATGTCGCCAAAGAACCTTTTAAACGTGCTTAACAGCCATTTCACCAGCATGAACCAGGTGATAGAAAACCACAACGGCGTGGTGGATAAATACATGGGAGACGCTGTTATGGCCATTTTCGGCGCGCCGCTGGACATGGCGGACCATCCGAAACAGGCCGTGAGCGCCGCGCTGGACATGATGCGGGCCATGAAGGAACTGAACGAAAACCTGGCCCGGCGCGCTTTGCCGCCCCTAAACATAGGCATAGGAGTGAACACGGATGTGGTGGTGGCCGGGAATATAGGCTCCACCAACAGGTTGAATTACACGGTAATCGGCGACGGGGTAAACCTGGCCTCCCGGCTGGAGGGGGCCAACAAGTATTACGGAACCACCATCCTGATCTCGGAGAACACCCTGAGAAATGTAGAAAAAATATTTCTTTGCCGGGAGTTGGACAAGGTGAGGGTGGCGGGAAAAACCGAGGCCATCCGGGTGTTCGAGGTTTTGGCGGACCGGGAGGGGGCTACACAAGATCAATTGGCGTTATCCAACGAGTTTGGAGAGGCGTTGCGATGTTTCAGGGGCCAGGATTTTACTGCGGCCATGAGCCTGTTCAAGCGGATTGACGGCGACACCGGCGGCGATAAGCCATCTAGGATTTATATGATGAGGATAGAATCCATCTTCAACGCCCCGGCGACGGCCGGTTGGGATTACGTTTACGACCTGCCTAAATAGTTGCGCGTAATCGGAGCTAATAACCCCTCATTATACATGAAGTTCGCCGATTCCCGGAAACCTTTGCCCGCCAGCCGCATCTAAAATTTCAAAGCCGTAAAATTTTTTTTGGGGTAGTCATGAATCAGTTGTCCAACAGGCAAGCAGTGGTGATAATTCTCGATCTGTGCATGTTCTTCATGATCTTCTTTTCCGCCTTGTTCTACGCTGGAATGTTTTACGATGTGGTTTACGATGAAACATACATTCTGGTGGTCGCTTCAACTTTGGTGCTTTTCTCTGACCTGGCTTACGCATCTATCGGCGTTGGGTATCTTATAATCGGCAGGAGCCACCCCATAGCCTTCTCCAACAAGGTCCTGGCGTTCATAACCATCCCCCTTCAAACCCTGCCATCCATAAAAATGGCTTACGAGCCTTTTACCGGCCCCGTGTCGGACAATGCCGTGGGCTGGATAGGGTTGGGCATTTCCGTGGCGTTGATGGCCTGGAGCCTTTTTGAAACTAAAAGGGACTGGAAGAACTATCACGTTTACGAAGGGCAAAACGAGGAGCAAAACGCGTTGGCCTGACGCCGGGCGGGGTAATCCGCTTGCCGGATCCGGGGATCCCAAGGGATCCCCTTTTTTTATTCCTGTACCCGGTTAGATTGTATAATTCCACCTGCGGGTCGTCGTAACAATTCTGGCGGGGTTAATGGGGTGAACGAAGTGGAAAAAGAGAAAAAGAACCGCGTAACATACCTGGTTCTTTCCGGTATCGCCATTTTCTCGGCCCTGTTTTCCTCCATTTCATACGCGCTTGTCCCCATTTTCCCGTTTCTGCTCGTGGTGCTTATATTTTCATTCAATCCGCTCTTTTTGGCCTCGGGAGTTGGTTTGATAATAATAAGCGGGCGGTACCGGGTTTCCGCCATTAACATGCTTGTCCCTTTCCTTGGGGTTGTGTCGGTAACGGCGCCGCCGTTGATGGCCGGTTTTTTGGACCGGGATAATTCGGCGGAGAATATGCTCGTTACGGGGGTTTGCGGCAACGCGGCAGTGTTGTTGGCCCTATTGACCGTCACCGCCGTAAGGTTGAGGAGAAAAAGCGCGGATGCCGTTCTTTGACCCGAACCTCAGGGCGGAGCTGATTTATGTAATAAAAGGCCGGGGGGACATTTTCCCCAAGGCCAGAAATTACATCTTCCTCTTTATCATTGCCTCTCTCAGCATCCCCTACGGTTTCATATCCGCCGCCTTAAACGTATGGGAAGTGCGCACGGACATGCAGGAACTGATGGTCCCGGGCGAGAGGATGGTCACCGTCACTCCGGGCCGGTGGACGCTGTACCACGAGCATCACACCTCGTTGAACGGGAAGGATATCGTGGTGTCTCCCCTGGATGAGGAGGACCTGAATATCCGCTTCTACGACGCGCAGACCAACCAGGTTCTTTACACTATCCCGCCCAACGCCAACGACCAGTACTACATATTCGGCAGGAGGGGGGCCGGCCTGCTGACCATGGTTATCGTTTCCACCGCTTCTTACAGGATGGTGGTGTCTGTATCCGATGCGTACGGCAACTACACTCCATTGGAGCATAAAGGGAAGATGCTTCTAACCCTATCCCCGGAAGTGGAAAACGTGAAGCTTGACGCCATGAGCCGCGGGATGGGGCATATAGTGGACACGGCGTTTGCCTGCTCCATCCTGGGGGTTCTCATCCATCTAATCAGGAGGTACAGGATCGAAAAGATTGAAAGCGTGTTGCGGGAGCTGGCGCGTAAAAAAGCGGATGCGATAAATTTCCGGGAAATGATGGACATGGGGTACGACCCGGAGATGGACAGCCCGTTTATCAGGGATAGCGGCCCCTATATTTAATCCTCTTCCTTCTCCACGGCGCCCCAGGTGAAGTTTTGAGGGGCCACCACCACGGTTATCTCCCCTTTCACCTGGCCCCGGGCGGAGAACTCCGCCGCCAGCTCCGCCGCTGTTCCCCGGACCACCTCTTCGTGGATTTTCGTAAGCTCCCTGGTGACGCACACAAGCCTGTCCCCCAGCAGTTCCGCTATTTCCACCAGGGTTTTTATGAGCCTGTGGGGAGACTCGTAGAACACAACGGTCCTCTGCTCGCCTTGCCAGGAGAGGAGCCTGGTTTTTCTTCCTTTCTTGCGGGGCAGGAACCCTTCGTAAACGAAGCGCGCCGTGGGGAACCCGGAAGCGATGAGCGCCGAAAGGAACGCCGATGGGCCGGGTATGGGCCGCACTATTATCCCTTCCATGGCCGCCATCCGGGTTAGGGCCGCGCCAGGGTCGCTGACACCGGGAGAGCCAGCGTCAGAAATAAGCGCCACGTTCTGTCCATCCAGTAGAGCCCGTAATAGTTCCGCAGACCGCCGCTCGATGTTATGCGAATGGTAGGAGACCAGTTTTTTCGCGTAGATGCCGTGCCGGTTCAACAATATGCTGGCGTGGCGTGTGTCTTCGCAGGCCACGATGTCGGCGGATTTTAGCGTATCGGCGGCGCGGATCGAAAAATCTTCCAGGTTGCCGATAGGGGTGGCCACCATGTACAGGACGCCTTTTTCCGGATGACCTTCCATGCCGCTGGATGTTTTAAAGGGCCTTCACCAGGCGCGTGGCGAAAAACCCGTCCATCCCCCCCTGCCCCGGCAGGATAAAAAGGTCCCCCTGGTCGGTGATAAACGGCTCCAGCTCCGGTCTGCCGGATTTTATATCATCCCTGGTGATGGCCGGATTTGAGGCTATAAGACGTTCAACCTGGTCCACCCCCTCTTCGGGCTCTATCGAGCAAACGGCGTACACCAGCGCACCTCCCGGGGCCAATGACTTAACCGCGCTGTCCAACATTCTTCCTTGGAGCTCCGCCATTCTTTCCACCGTGGCAGGGGTCTTGTTCCATTTCCCTTCGGGGTGGCGGCGGAACACGCCGGTGGCCGAACAGGGGGCGTCTATAAATACGGCCTGCGCGGGTTTTTTAAGGGGCCAATGCTCCGCCGCGTCCGCCACTACGGGATGGCAGATAGTAATCCCCTGGCGGGCCATGTTTTCGGCGAAGGCGGAGAATTTGCGGGTCGAGGAATCCATAGAGAAAATCAGGCCGCGGTTTTCCATGCGGGCGGCGAAAAATCCGCTCTTTATCCCCTTGCCGCAACAGATGTCCGCCACTACCTGTCCCGGTTTAATCTCCAGTAGGCTGGCGGCTATCATGGAAGAGCCGTCTTGCGGTTGCGCGTACCCCTCATCGAACAATCCCAGGCCGGGGGTGATTTTGCCGGAGGTCAACCGGTACCCCCAGGGGGCTAAGGGGAACTTTTCCGCGGAAATACCCCACCGGCCCATGAGTTTTTCGTTATCCGCCTCGGGCGCCTTCAACGGGTTCATCCTGAAAAACACCGGAGCCTGCTCGTTGCTGGCGGCTATTACCGATTCGGCCATCTGCTTTCCGAACCGGTCAACCCACCGGTTGCACAGCCACGCCGGAAATGAATAAGCCTCGGCCAGAAGCCCGGCGGGGGTGGTTTTCCCGCCAGACAGCGATTTTACTATTTCAGCTATTGAGGGCCTTGGGGACCCAAGTTTTACGCGCCGGATCAGGTTTCGCAGGATGGCGTTCACATAACCCGCCGCTTTGCGCGTGTCGGGATTGGATTTGGCCAGGTTCACCATTTCGTTCACCGCGGCGTAAGGTGGAACCTTGTCCATGGAGGCCAGTTGGTAAACCCCCATTCTCAGCAAAATCAACGGGGCGGTTCCCAGCTTTTCCACCGGCCTGTCCGAAAACTTGCCGATGATATAGTCCAGCGACATTTTCCACCGGGTGACGCCAAGGGTAAGCTCGAAAACAAAAGCCCTGTCCCGCTCTTCGTGTTTCTTTTTCGCGCGCCACTCTGTCAGGAGAATATCCAGCGGCGTTTTAGAGCTCTCCGATTTCCTGAGGATTTCGAAGGCGGCGCGTCTGAAAGGATCGCTCAATGGCTGTGTGGCGGCAAAGGAGGGTTTAACCCGGGGGCCATTCCATCCGCCTTCCGCCCAGCAGGTGGAAATGGAGATGGAATACCGACTGCCCCGCGTGACTGCCGGTGTTGGTCAAGATGCGGAACCCGCTTTTCTCCAATCCACGGTCTATGGCTATGTCGTTGGCCATCATTATTATCTTGCCCATAAGCTCCGCCTCATGAGCGGTAATGTCCAGGCTGGAAGACATGTGTTTTTTGGGTACTATGAGCACATGGGTGGGGGCTTGGGGGTTGATGTCCTCGAAGGCAAACAGTTCCTCTGTCTCCGCCACTTTTTGCGAAGGTATGAGCCCCGCCGCCACCTTGCAAAATATACAGTCCACCATGGGGAAAAGTTTACACCATGCGCCACCTGGGCGCAACGATGAGGATTTGTTCAGCCGGTCAACTTTTTGATAATCCTAACAAAAATTCCTTGTTCCCCTTTCTGCCCAGGATGGGGGATTCCGCCGTTCCAGTGGTTTTCAAACCCAGGTTTTCAAAAAAACCGGTAATTTCTTTCAACACTTCCTCATGGACACTCTCATCCCGGACTATTCCCTTGTTCACCTTGTCCCGCCCGGCCTCGAACTGGGGTTTCACCAGCAGGATAAGATGGGCGCCGGGCCGGAGCAAAGCCAGGAATGGCGGTATGACAAGTTTTAACGATATGAAAGAGACATCCGCCACCAGCATGTCCAAAGGTTCAACAATGGGTGTCATATCCATGTTGCGCGCATTCACCTTCTCCATGCTGATAACTCTTGGGTCGGAGCGAAGCCTGTAATCCAGCTGGTTCTCCCCCACGTCTATGGCGTACACCTTTACCGCGCCGCGCTGAAGCAGGCAGTCTGTAAAACCGCCGGTGGAGGCGCCCACGTCCACACACACATACCCCCCGGGGTTGATGTGGAAAATGTCCATGGCGTGGGCCAGCTTCACGCCGCCCCGGGAGACATAAGGATGGTCTTTGCCTTTTACGGCGATTTCCGCATCGTCCGCATACCGTTCTCCGGCTTTTTGCGCCGGGGCGCCGTTTACCGAAACCAGCCCCGCCAGGATGAGCGCCTGGGCGCGCTGGCGGCTTTCGGCCAGGCCCCGCTCAGCGAGAATGATATCCAACCGTTTCCTGGTCTGCGACATGGCCGGCTCCGGTGGATTTGGCTTCCTTGATGAATTCCCTCGCGGCCCGCTCGATACCGTCGGCGTCCAGCCCGGCGAAGGTTCTTTGTTTCTTCTGGTCGGCGTGGTCGATGAACGCGTCCGGTATGCCTATGCGGCGCACGGCCACATGGGGTAACCTGCGGGACTCGATAAGCTCCAGCACCGCCGAGCCGAACCCGCCCGCCAGCGCGTTTTCCTCCACCGTGAGGATAAGGCCGCATTTGCGCCCCATGGTCTCCAGCGTCTCCTCGTCCAGTGGTTTTACGAACCGGGCGTTCACCAGCGCCACCGAGTATCCGTCTTTCCTCAGCCGTTCCGCCGCTTCCATGGCCGCGTAAACCGGATGCCCCACCGCCACTATGCAGATGTCCGACCCGTCGGCCACAACCTCCGCCTTGCCCATGGGTAGCGGCTCTATATCTTTTGTGATTGGCACGCCCACGGCCGCGCCGCGCGGATACCTTACCGCCGCCGGACCCTGGTATTCGATGGCGGTTTTTAGCATCCGCCTCAGTTCCTGCTCGTCTTTAGGCGCCATCAATACCATGTTGGGGATGCACCGCAGGTATGTCATGTCGAACACCCCCTGATGGGTGGCGCCGTCTTCCCCCACCAGCCCCGCGCGATCCACAGCGAAGGTAACGTTGAGGTTCATCAGGCAAACGTCGTGCACTATCTGGTCGAACACCCTTTGCAGGAATGTGGAATATATGGCCACCACCGGTTTCATGCCCCCGGCGGCAAGGCCCGCGGCGAATGTGGTGGCGTGCTGTTCGGCGATGCCCACGTCGTAAAACCGCTCCGGATACACCCTTGCGAACCGGGCCAGGCCGGTGCCCTCGGGCATGGCGGCGGTTATGGCCACTATCTTCTCGTCCTCGGCGGCCAGTTCTATAAGCGTGTCGGCGAATACGTCTGTATATGTGCGTTTGGCCTGAGGCAGGTCTCCCGTGGCCGGATGGAAAGAGGATACCCCGTGGAAAGACTGGGCCTTCTCTTCCGCCGGGCCGTAGCCTTTACCCTTGGTGGTGACCACATGGATGAGTTTGGGCCCCTTAATTTCCTTGGCGGCCTGGAAAGTTTCTATCAGGTACGATATCTCGTGCCCTTCGATGGGGCCGATGTATTTATAACCCAAATCCTCGAAAAGCTTCCCCGGCACGATGATGCCTTTTATGGCTTCCTCGAACCTCCGGGTGAACTGCGCCACCTGGTCCCCCGCCAAATGCTGGAGCGTCTGGCCGATATCCTCTTTCAGCCGGACATACCATTTACCGGTGATGATGCGGTTTAGATGTTGAGACAACGCCCCCACGTTGCGGGAGATGGACATTTTGTTGTCGTTCAGCACTACCGTAAGGTTGGTGTGCATGGAGCCCGCGTGGTTCAAACCCTCAAAGGCCAGCCCGGCGGTCATGGAGCCATCCCCGATAACCGCCAGCACGCGATTGCTATCCCCCGCAAGGTCCCGGGCCTGGGCGAAACCCAGCGCGGCGGAAATGGAGGTGCCCGCATGGCCGGTGCTAAAGCAATCGTAAGGGCTTTCGCTTATGCTGGGGAAACCGGACACCCCGCCGCTCTGGCGGAGCGTGTCGAACCGGTCGTTCCTGCCGGTGATTATCTTATGGGCGTAACATTGATGCCCCACGTCCCAGACAATTTTGTCGTCCGGGGCATCGAACACATAGTGCAAGGCCAGGGTAAGCTCCACCACACCCAGGCTGGACGCCAAGTGCCCCCCGTTCCGGGAGACCACTTCGATGATTCTCTGGCGTATCTCGGCGGCGAGCTGGTTAAGCTCGTTTATGCTTAGTGATTTCAAGTCCTTAGGACTTGAAATCGTTTTTAATATATTGTAATCGACCTTTGGGCCCATCCACGCGCCCCGGTTGTCATTAAGATTCAATTAACTTGTTGATATTCGCACAATTCCTACGGGCTATCAACGGTTTATTAATACCCTCGGCCTGCGGAGCCGTATCTTGGTTGAAATGTTATGCCTTGAGGAATTCATCCACATCAATGCCGGATTCACGCAGGATTGCCCTTAAAGTGCCCTCGGCGAAATCCTTGCCGTGATGTGGGAGGGTAACTTTTTTGCCAGTATTGGGGTTACGCCATATTTCATGGCTTCCTGGCCCCGGCCTGTCAAAAATAAAGCCGAATAAACGAAGTTTTCTGGCCACTTCACGGTATTTAAAACCGGCCAGACGCCCCATTTATCTGACCGGGACGGGAATAGTAAAATCCGTCGGCGAAACCCCCTCGTCCACCATTTTCATCAGGGCCGCCGGTATTTCATCTCCATGATCCAGGCAGGATTCCAGTATCTTCCGCGCCAGCCCTTGAGCTATTTCGACGGTTTCCGTGATTGTGCGTCCCTCGGCCACCAAACCGGGCACGTCCGGGCTTGTGGCCAAAAAGCCGCCTTCCTCCAGCCGTTCCACATGTAACCTTATGGCCGCTTCACTCATGCCAAATCCCCAATCGCGGATTCTTTCAACCGTTTCTTATTCTGCGCTTTTCAACGACGCGTTTCAATCTCGTCGCTTCCCGGGTTCTACATGCCACTTAAAAAGCCCGGGCGATGACGTATTTGGCAAGGTCGCTCAACCGTTCCGCCGAATCGCCAAACATCTCCAGCGACTTTATGGCCCTGTCGGTAAGCCTGGTGGCCAGTCTGCGCGACTCTTCCACCCCTAAAAGCGCCGGGTAGGTAAGTTTCTTGTTCTTCGCGTCGGAGCCGGGGGTTTTGCCCAGCTTTTCCCTGCTACCCTCGATGTCCAGCAGGTCATCCACCACCTGGAAAGCCAGGCCGATGCTCCGTCCATATTCCGCCAACGCTTCGATTTCGTCCTCCCGCGCCCCGGCCAACTGGGCCCCGCCCCTCACCGATATTTCGATAAGTTTTCCGGTCTTGTGGGTATGGATGTATTCAAGGGTGGCCAGGTCCGCCTCCACCTTGTCGCCAGCAAACTGGATGTCTGCCATCTGGCCCCCCACAGTTCCCAGCGAACCTATGGCCCGGGCCGTGCGGCGGGTTACATCAAGCAAGGTTTCCGGGTCCACGCCGGGGAAATTTTTCGCATCCGCCAAAATCTCGAACGCCAGGGTTAATAGGCCATCCCCCGCAAGGATGGCCGCCGCCTCGCCGAACTTGATATGGTTCGTTGGCATGCCCCGCCGCAGGTCGTCATTGTCCATGGCGGGCAGGTCGTCATGGATGAGGGTATATGTATGTACAACCTCCAGCGTCACGGCGAACGGGATAACCTTCGCCCGGTTTCCTTTAACCGTGTCGCAAGCGGCCACGGCTAAAATCGGGCGAAGCCGTTTGCCCCCGGCGAAAAGGGAGTACCGCATGGACTCGTGCAGATGGGGCGGATACGCCGTGGCGGCTGGAACCAGCCTGTCCATTTCCCGCTCCACCATGGACCGGATTTCGTTGAAATATGCGGTAAGGGGCATTGGCTAGATGGGAGCGTCCTGGGTGGGGTCTTCCATCGGCTCGGTGGCCAGCGCCCCTTCCTTGTCGCGGATGAGTTTTTCTATCTTTTTCTCCGCCTCGTCCAGTTTTTTCTGGCAAAGCCTCGACATGCGGATACCCTCCTCGAAAAGCGCTATGGAGTTTTCCAGCTCCAGGTCGCCCCCTTCGAGTTTGGTCACGATTTCCTCAAGGCGTTTAATGGCCGCCTCGAATTTTAATCCTGTGTTTTCTTTTTCGCTCATGGTTTTGAAGTTTAGCATGAGCGGGCGGGATTGGGAACGGTGTTGACCTGGCGAACGGGGAGTTATCCGCCCCGCCTACTCCCGCGCGGCCACCATATATGTGCGGTCGTATTTTTCCAAACCTTCGGCGATGGAGTCCGCCAGCGTATCCAGGTATTTTCCGTCTCTGAACCGCCGTTCCTCCTCCCGGTTTGATATAAACCCGGTTTCCACCAGCACGCTGGGCATGGAGGCGCGCCACAACACATAGAACATGGCCTGTTTCACCCCTTTGTCTTTAACGGGCACGTTGTCTTCCCGCAGGCCGCCCACCACGGACCGTTGCACCACGCCGGCCAGCGTGGACGAATCGTTCACTTTCTGAGTGTTCTGCAGGTCGCTCATTATGTAGGTGATGTCGTTCTCTATTTCGTTGCGTCCGCCGTGGGCTATCATGTTTTCCCGCGCGGCGGTCTCAAGCTCGTCTTTGCTCCTTGCGGGGGAGAGGAAATATGTCTCCACACCTTTGGCGCGCGAGTCCCGGCTGGCGTTGAGATGGATGGACACAAAAAGATCGGCGTTCACCGAATTGGCGAACACCGTCCGCTCGTCCAGCTCCAAAAACCTGTCGGTGGACCGGGTGAGAACCACCTTGCATCGTAACCGGTTCTCCAGCCTGGTCTTCAGTTTTTTAGCGATAGCCAGCGCCACGTCTTTTTCCATAAGCCCTGTGGGGCCTATGGCGCCAGGGTCTTTCCCGCCATGCCCGGCGTCTATCACGATGGTCCGTAGCGAACCACCCCGCGCCACAGTCGTGGCGGGCTTAACTGATGAACTTGCCATGGAAGGTTTTGGTTGTGGCTCCGGCCCTTTCATTGCCACGGCGGGCATGGGTTTGGCGCGGTTTAAATCTATTACTATGCGGAATGGCGAGTTTAAGGCCATCACGGCGCTTTCGGCCCCGGCATCCATATCCAGAGTCACCCTCTTTACCCCATCGGGCCCATTGCCCACCTTCAACCCTTTGGCCAACCCATTGTCGAAAGCCATCACCGGGGATAGGTTGGAGGCCAGGCTTGTGTCCATAAGGTCAATGTAAACTTTGCCCTTTTCACCGGCTGGCTCAACGCGGAAGGCGGTGCGGTCGGAAAAATCCAGCACCACCCGGGTGTATCCGTCGGTGGAATACCGGCGCACGTTGGTTAAAGTGGCCACTGGCTGGGCGCCATCCCCCTTTACCTCCGGTTTTTTGGCGGCAAGCTGTTCATCGGGTTTCCTGGCGGGTGTCAGCGCCTGCGATTTTATGCTGGTTTCCAATGGGGCATTTTGCGCCTTGGCTACCTTGTACCGGGAGTCCACCTTTTGCTTCATGGCGCTTTTATACGCGTATTTGGCCTTGGTGTTGTTCCTGGCCATAAACTCGATATCGCCAACCTGTTTTCGCGCCTCCCCCGCCAGACTACTTTTAGGGTATCGGCTTGCGAGGGTGTTGAAACTTCCAATGGCCTCGTTCTTGTCCGCCAACGAGCCGGACCGGCGATAAAGGTTTTTATACATCACCCCAATTGTGTACAGCGCGTCATCGGCCCTGGGGGAGGAGGAATTTGTTTTTACGATAAGCTTGAACCGGCTTATAACGCTCTCCCACTCCGCCCGGTTGGATATTTTTTTCGGGGATGAGAAGAGGGCAAGATATTGCTGTTTGGCGTTCTTATACATCGCCTCGGTGTTAGGATGGCCGGAGAACGCCGTTCCAAAACAGAGTACGACGCCAGTCAAAATACCCGAAAACAGCTTTAAGTACATTGTTAAACCAATGCGTACAATATATTGTAATGTTTAAATATATCCCTCCATTGTTGATTGTGTCAACTTCTTTGGCCCAGTTGCATGTAACTGGCTGGTTTTTATGGCCGCAGATATACCCATCCGCTTAATTGGCGTTCCGCTATTTCAGCCAGCCCCGCCGTGGCGTACCCCACGCCGGGAAGCAGGTCGTCTTTCGTTTTCTGCCGGACTTTCAGGGTGTTTCCGCAGGCGATGAACTCCACATCGTAAGCTTTTAAGGACTGGATACGTTCGTTGAACGCCGAGCCTTTCAACACCACGTCTATCCCCTGCCCGAACACCACCACCGCCATCCTTACATTGTTTTCGTAGAACTTGAGCAGGTTCGACACATTGTTGAATACGGCCTCCTGCTGTTTTACGTCGCCGGTGTTCAGCTGGATAACCAGTTTCCGGGGATTATCGAACGCTGGCTCCGGGCTGGCGATGGTATCCGCCCAGGCTGGAATCCCGTTAATCAATAAAAGGGCTGAAACCAGAAACAGGGCCATGCGGCTTTTCATGATGGACGACTCCGGGTTGATTGTTGGCTGATTGTCAAGATTACCACCATCAAGCTGAAAATCCCGCGCCGGGGTTATAATCCCTATTCGTTTTCGTATGGATACCACATGATCATAGGCGTTCCAAAGGAAGTCAAACCGGACGAATCCCAGGTGGTGACCCAGTTTGAATCTCAAATAATAGACAGATCCTTCACTTCGCTTGCGCTTCGTTCAGGATGACAATGTTATCAACGGCTTTTATATTGTCATTCTGAACGTAAGTGAAGAATCTCCCCTGTACTTTCAAACTGGGACACTACCGAATCCCAGGCTTGCCATGCGCCTGTCCCGTGTCCGGCCGGTTTTACGCTTTCAACGGTCACGGTCAGGTCCTCGTGATCCTGCGACGCCACGCCGGTGACAAGGTACGGCCCGCGGCCCGTGAGCAGGTGACCGTAACGGGCGTAAACCGATGGGAACAGCGTGGCCTCAAAAATGTCCGTCTCGTCTTCCAGCGTGAGGAACTTCATGAACTGCCCGTGGACGGTCCGGGTCCGTTTGGCGGTAACAAGCCAGCCAGCCAGCGTTACGGTTTCGCCCACGTGGTTAATGAGGTCGGCGGCGTGGATGATCCTGTCGGCCGGATGGAGCCTGAACATCCGCAACGGATGGGCGCTGGCGGTGAAGCCCAGCGTTTCCCGCTCCATCCGGAGTTTTTCGGCGGCGGGATAATCCGCAATACGGGGGATGTCCGGCGCGAAGGGGGGCTGGCCGGTTTCCGCGAAAAGCCCGTCATGCGGGGCAGGGCGGTTACGTCCGGCGGCCCGCCACAGCCGGGCTATCCATAAAAGCTCCGGCCGGGTATGGCCGAAACAGTCCAGCGCGCCGCTGTTTATCAGCGCCTCGGCCTCCGCCATGTCCGGCCGGGCGCGGCTCAAAAAATCCTCCACCGTCGAGTATCGCCCCGCCAGCCGGTTCCCGGTTGTGGCCCCGATGAGCGTTTTCGAAAGCCCCTTTACGTGGGACAATCCCACCCGGATGGCGTTATGCCTTCCCGGCGAAAAAGCCGCGTTCCGCTCCACCCTCACGCCGCTTCGCATGGCCCATCCTCCCTCACGCGGACGCTTTTGCATTCCGCCCCGCTTTCGTTCACGTCCGGCGGCAATATCCTGATGCCCAGCCGCCGCGCCTCCTCTATGTACTCCGCTGTGTCGTAGAAGCCGCCCCGGTTCCTTATGACCGCCGCCATGAACTCCGCCGGGTAATGGGCCTTCAGATAGGCCGCACGCCAGGACAACACCGCGAACGATGCGCTGTGGGCCTTGCAGAAGGCGTATCCGCCGAAAGACTCCACCTGCCTCCATATCTCTTCGGCCACGCCCATCTCCACCCCCCGCTCCACGGCGCCTTCGATGAACCGCTCCCGGTATTTCTCCATGCGCTCCCAGTTGCGTTTCTTGCTCATGCATTTTCGCAGGCTGTCGGCCTCGCCCAACCCCATTCCCGCCACGGCGTTGGCCACTTTCAGAACGTCTTCCTGGTATATCATCACCCCGTAGGCGCCTCCCAGGGCGCGCTCCATGACAGGATGGGGGTATGACGGTTTCTCCAGACCCAGGGCGCGGTTGATGTACGCTTTCATCATCCCCGAATCGGACACGCCGGGGCGGATTATGGAGCTGGCCGCCACCAGCGTCTCGAAATCGCCAACCTTCAGCTTGCGAAGCAGGCTACGCATTCCCGGCGACTCTATGTAGAAACAGCCGATGACCCGCCCCTCCCGCATGATCCGCCGGGTTGGGCCGTCCGCAACGGGATCTATGACGCGCCAGTCAATGTGGTGGCCGTAATGTTTTTCCGCGTCCTCCATGGTGTCGGCTATCACGGCCAGCCCTTTCTGCCCCAGCAGGTCTATCTTCACAAGGCCCATGTCCTCCACGGGGTACATGTCGAACTGGGTGATGTTGAACCCTTTGGCCGAACGCTGGAGCGGAACCAGCCTTGTGATCGGGCATGGGGCTATCACAATCCCGCCGCAATGGATCGAAAGACCCCGGGGATACCCTTCTATCTTCTTTCCCGTGGCTATGATGGTCCTGTACGGCTCCTCGTTGAGAGGCAGGTTGCGGCATTCGGGTATCTGGCGTTTCACCTCCTCTATGTCGGAGAGGCGGTAGTAGCCGGGCATTTTCTTCGTGAACCAGTCCAGCTTTTCGATGGGGACGGCCAGGGCCTTGCCCACCTCGCGGATTATGGAGCGGCCCCGGAACGTGTTGTAGGTGGATATCATGGCGGCGTTGGCGGCGCCGTATTTTTCATAGACGTAGTTTATTATCTCGTCCCGCCGGTTCCAGGGGAAATCCAGGTCTATGTCCGGATGGTCGGTGCGCTCCGGGTTGAGGAACCGCTCGAAATAAAGGTTGAGCGTGATGGGGCACACGTCGGTTATCCCCAGCAGGTAGCAGACGATGGAGTTGGCCGCCGAGCCGCGCCCGCAGGTGGGGATGCCGCGCTGTCTGGCCTCGCGGGCTATGTCCCACACGGCCAGAAAGTAGTCCGCGTAACCCATGACCTCGATTATCGAAAGTTCGTATTCCATCCGGCGGGTCACTTCTTCCGCGGCTTCGCCGTAACGGCGCGGGACGCCCTCATGGGCCAGCCTGCGCAACATGCCCGGGGCCGTCTCCCGGCCGGGTACGGGGAATTTGGGGAACCGGGTCTTTCCCGTCTCCAGCCGGAACCGGGCCATGTCCGCTATGGCCATGGCGTTTTCCACGGCTTCCGGAACCTCCGCGAAAAGTTTCCGCATGGCTTCCGCCGGTTTGAGCCACGACTCTTTGTGGACGGCCGCCCCGGCTGGTAACCTGGTAACGGTGGTGTTCTCCCGGATGGCGGCCAGCACGCGGTGGATCTCATATCCTTCCGGCATGGCGAAATGGACGTTGTTCGTTGCCACGCAAGGGACGCCGAACCGGCGGGCCAGTTTCAGCCCCCCGGCGATTTTCCTGCGGGACGCCGTGTCGTCATGATTCACAAGCCCCACGTACATCGCGCCGTCGCGTCCCGCCAGTTTTCCAGCCTCTATCACCGAGTGGTCCGGCGAGATGACTATCACGTCCGGCGACAGGGTGGAAACGGCTTTGGCCAGTTTGAACCTTTCATCCAGGTGGCGGGCGGTTATCAGGCCGCACATCTCGCCATAGCCTTCCAAAGTAAGCGGCAACAACAGGGCGTATTGCGGATCGGGGGAGTAGGCTGGCGCCTGCGGGCTGTCCACCAGCGCCCCGGCGATATGCCGCACGCCGGTTTCCCCGGCAATTTTCTGGGCCGCTATCATCCCGTAAACGCCGTTGGTTTCCGTTATAGCCAAGGATTCCATGCCCAGTTCCCCGGCGCGTTTGAACAGGGTTTCAAAGGTGTCTGCCCCCGCCATCAGCGAATGGCAGGAATGACTGTTCAAATGGATAAAACCCCGGTTCATACCACCACTCTCCAATATATCGAACAAATAGCGAAAATATAAGTCATGCAAATACAATCTGCTATCTTCGTTGCCACCACCTCTTGAAAGTATTTTCGCTATACTTTCGATTTAATTGTGGCGCAGTTTACAGGGAAAGTCAATGAGGGTTGCGGTGGTGTCTCAGTTTGAATCTCAAATAACAGACAGATCCTTCACTTCGCTGGCGCTTTGCCCAGGATGACAATGTTATCAACTGCTTTTATATTGTCATTCTGAGCGTAAGTGAAGAATCTCCCCTGTACTTTCAAACTGAGACACTACCAAGGTTGCGTAGTAACGGGTCAGTGAAATTAAAGCGCGCGTTTCTGGTAATGGCAGAAGGCTGGAGTGAAGGGTTCGCGCTTATTGCCTGCGGGGCCGGATCAGCCGGACTGCGGCGTCACTTCAATTACCGCCGCAATCCTAAAAGCGTTCACGAGTGCTATAATCCCTAATCGCTTTTTAGGGGAACATAGGTGATCATAGGCGTTCCAAAAGAAGTCAAACCAGACGAATACCGGGTGGCCGTCACTCCGGCGGGAGTCCGCCAGTTGACGCTTGCCGGGCATGAAACCCTTGTCCAGCGTGGCGCGGGGGAAGGTTCCGGCATACTCGACGCCGAATATGAAGAGGCTGGCGCCCGGATGGTGGATACCGCCGGGGAAGCTTGGGGCGCAAATATTGTGGCCAAGGTGAAAGAGCCCATCCCTTCCGAATACCAGTTTTTGCGCGAGGGGTTGATCCTTTACACGTTCCTGCATTTGGCCGCCGCGCCAGAGCTGGCGAAAAAACTTCTGGAAACCGGAACCGTAGCCATAGGTTATGAAACCGTCCAGGATCAGGCCACAGGGGCGTTGCCCATGCTTATTCCGATGAGCGAAGTGGCCGGAAGGATGGCCGTTCAGGCCGGGGCGCGGTATCTGGAAAAAGAAAATGGCGGCCGGGGGGTATTGCTGGGCGGGGTACCCGGGGTGCCGCCGGGAAAAGTGGTGGTGCTAGGCGCCGGCATAGTGGGGATGAACGCGGTGAAAATTTCCTTGGGGTTGGGCGCCAGAACCCAGGTGTTGGATACGAACCTGACGAAGTTGCGGATGATCGACGACATTTTCGGCGGGCGGGCCGAAACCATGTATTCGAACCAGCATACCGTTTGCGCCGCCATAGATGACGCCGATATGGTTATCGGCGCGGCGCTGGTGGCTGGTGGGCGCACGCCAGTATTAATCACCCGGGACATGCTGGCCGATATGAAACCCGGCTCCGTGATAGTGGACGTGGCGGTGGATCAAGGCGGCATGGCCGAAACCACCCATCCCACGAGCCACTCAAACCCGACTTATGTTGTTGATTCGGTTACCCATTATTGTGTATCCAATATGCCTGGGGCCGTGCCGCGCACTTCAACTTTCGCTTTGTCCAACGCCACCTTTCCCGGACTGCTGGAGCTGGCGGAAAAAGGGATTGATAAAACAATGCGCTCCAACTATTCTATGCGGATGGGTTTGAACGTGGCCGAAGGAATGGTTACCCACCCGCAAGTGGCGGAATCCCTTGAACTTTCGTATAGATTTCCAGAAAAATGGCTATAAAGCATCTGGGCCGTTTTGAAATAATAGAAGAAATAGGCAGTGGCGGCATGGGTCTCGTCTATAAAGGGCGGGATCCAAAAATAAACCGTCTTGTGGCCCTGAAAGTTGTGCGCCCGGCCCTAGGCTCCAAAAGCGCCGACCAACAGCAGGCCGCCCACAGGTTCCATGTGGAGGCCCAGGCCGCCGGCCAGCTTTCCCACCCCAACATAGTCACCATATACGATGCGGGGGAGGAAGCCACTCCCGACGGTACCATGGTTTACATCGCCATGGAGTTTCTTAGTGGCCGTGGGCTGGACTGGCACATAAACAACCGCACTTTCACCAACCTTGAAGAGATAGTAAACATTGTCCGCCAGATAGCCGAAGGGCTGGACTATGCCCATAAGCGGGGCGTTATCCACCGGGACGTTAAACCGGCCAACATCATTGTTACAGAAGAGAATATTCCGAAACTTACCGATTTTGGCCTGGCCAGGCTTTCGGATTCGTCTTTGACCATGACCGGAACCATTTTGGGCACGCCCAACTATATGTCACCCGAACAGGTGCAGGGGCGCCAGGTGGACGCCAGGTCGGACTTCTTCTCTCTAACAGTCCTGCTGTACGAGATGATCACCAACGAGAAACCGTTCTCGGCCGAGTCTATCACCTCGGTAATCTATAAGGTGGTCAACGAAGAGCCCATCCCACCCCGCAGGCTGAACGCCACTTTGCCGCCGGTGGTGGACGCTTTTATAAAGAAAGGTTTGGCGAAGAACCCGGATTCGCGGTTCCAGAACGGCCAGGAATATATAAGGGCGCTCAACGCCATCCTTACGAATTCAGAAAAGGATTTCAATATCTTAGGGGACTCCACCATCGTTATTGATGGCCGTATGGCCCCAAAAATCCCGTCCATGAAGGGTATGCCGAAGCTTGGTGGAAAGACAGGCATGTACATTGGCGGTGGTGTGGGCGTGGTATTGGCCCTGCTGGTGGCGGTATTTGTGTTCTCCGGCGGAGGGGAAGAAAAGCCTCAACAGGTGGCCAAGGTGGAGCCCGCCCCGGCGGCTACGCCCAAGCCTGCGCCTGAGCCGGTAGCGGCCACATCTGCCCCCGTCGCCCCGGTGGCGTCTGCGCCAGGTGCGGCGCCGGGCACACCAGCGGTTAAGCCAGAGAAGAAAGAGCCGGTCAAGCAGGCTACCTCTGTAACACCGGAAACGGAGAAACCGGCTCCGGCGGCTGGCGCAAGATACGGATATCTTACGGTGAATTCAGAGCCGGACGGAGCCGAGGTGTTCATAAACGGCAAGTTTATCGGCTCCACTCCAATCAATAACATGAAGGTCAAAAGCGGTGATTTAACCGTAAAGATAAACAAAAAAGGCTATAAACCCCAGGTGAAACAGATCACATTGGGGACAAAGGGGAGCTTTTCCGCCGCCCTCACCAGGATAGCCGAGCAAACCGGATCCACGGCTAAACCCTCCACCACCAATGGCTCAACTTCGGCTTCCGCCGATTCCGGCGCATTGGAGATATTTGTCCCCGGCGGCAGTGTTACTTACGTGGACGGCAGGGAATTCAAGACCGAGCGGGTGCATGTGAAAAACCTTTCCACCGGAACGCACCTTGTATATGTCCAGTTTAAAGGCAGGTCGCCTTATAACAACAGGGTAAAGATAAAAGCCGGTGAGACTTTGCGGCTGGATTTACGCTGATTCCGGGGAAGATAAAGAAAAAGGGGCGCTAACCGGCGCAGGCTTTTTGTAAAACCCCGCGCTGGACTAACTCCCCTTTACGATGCTCTGCAGAATGGCCTGGGCCACATCTCCGCTGGAAGGATGATACGTTCCCTCCATCACCTGGGACTTTATCTGCGCCACTTTGGCCGCCCTGGACAAATAAGGGTCCGACTCCATGGCGATGCGATAAGCCTTGATGGCCGCTTTGCTTCTTTCGGAAACCGTGGCGGCGCTGGAAGCCATATCGAAGCCTTTTGGGGCTTCCGCCTCCTTTTTAGCCGGAGCAGGGGATTTCTTTACATCCTCCTTTTCGGCTTTCCGGACTTCCTGGGGTTTACCACCCGTTATTCTTTCAATTACCATGACCTATATCCTTTACGAGGATACCACGATTGTCTTTCGTAATTGTTATATCGGAACCCTCACGGTCAAAGTTTAGGGAAATCAGTTTACCCCCAAACAACCCTCAACAGTACAAGTCCTTAATATAGTTTAAGGATTATATCATCGCGGATGTATAATTATTAATAATTGGCGCGCGGGGACTAAAGTATTCCGAAAAAGCGCCGATAAAGCTGATGAGGTGGAATCTGGAGATTGAGTTATGCCGTTATTCGCAAGCGGGGCCGGTAGTTATGGGACGGTGGGTATGGGCTATTCCCGCACCAAGATGATGCAGACGCCCCCCGGGAACTCCAAGATGATGCCGGCCACCAACCCTTCTTCGCTACAGAGCGTTGCGGCCCAGCACACGCAGAATTTTGTGGCCAATGGCCGCAAAGTGGCGCAGGGCGCCCAGGGAAGCTCTAAGATCAGCATCAAGGCATAAGGGCTTGGTTGATTATTACCCTTGAGGCTTTCAGATAGTGTATTGCTCCCCGTAACCCTCTTGAACCGGTTGACTTAAAAAGCGTTTTTTATTATCTCCAGCTTAGGGCCTCCTCCTTCGCTAAAATCCACGGAAACCACGTCGAACCGGATGGAGCGGTTGGTTATCTTGTTCCTCATGGCATAAAGCTCGGCGGCTTCCCGGAGCCGTTTTTCCCGTTTGTGGTTTATGGATCCCAGGGGTGTGCCGAATGAATGGTTGGCCCGGGTTTTCACCTCCACGAACACCAGAGTCCCATTATGGTCGGCGATGATGTCCACCTCGCGCCGGTACACCTTCAGGTTGCGATGGAGTATTTTATAACCCCCGCCAATAAGGGCGTTGGCGGCCAAATCCTCCCCCAGCCTGCCCAGCCGTAAATGCCCTGCGCTGGAACCCGTCCTTGCCTTCAAGAACGCCACTCTATCCAATATCCAGCGGATCAAGCTACGCCATATATGTCCCATTTTAGGTTAAGGAAGGGATAGATATTTGCCCAAAAAGCTTTTCTGATACTTCTTTGGCCAAATGCTCCTTCACTCCCCTGAAGGTTTTGCGATGGATGGGGCTGGGGCCGTGTTGGCGGATAGCTTCCAGATGTTCCGCCACTCCGTATCCCTTGTGCCGCTGGAAACCGTAAACGGGATACTGAAGGGCATGCTCTTCCATTATCCTGTCCCGCGTCACCTTCGCCAGCACCGAGGCGGCGGCGATGGAGAGGGACAACGAATCCCCCTTAACAATGGTCCTTTGCGAACCGCGCCAGGATATCTTCTGGTTGCCGTCTATCAGCAGGTGATCCGGCTCAACACCCAAACCCTCCACCGCCATGCGCATGGCCATTTTTGTGGCCTGAAGGATATTTATCCGGTCTATTTCATCCGCCTCCACAGCGGCCACTTTCCACGCCACCGCCGTTTCCATGATTGTGGGGTAAAACTTCCGCCTGGCATCTTCGGAAAGTTTTTTAGAGTCGGTCAGGCCGGGCATGTCCACCCCCGGCGGAAGAATGACCGCCGCGGCCACTACCGGGCCCGCCAAGGGGCCGCGGCCGGCTTCGTCCACCCCGGCCACGCGGCAAAACCCCTGGGCCGCCGCGTTCCGCTCGAAGGTGAGCATTATTTCACCACACCGTCTATAAGCTGTCCGGCGGGCGAGCCGTCGGGCAACAGGACCGGGTTTAGATAAATATCGCTGTGTTTCTTTTTCAGCTCGCCTATCTTGTCCATTATCTCGTCCACGATAGCCTGGGAAGTTTCTTTGGTGTCTGGCAGGTCGTAGAAACGGGACAGATCCACCGGTTCACCGAATACCACTGTGTATGGCACTCCGAACCATGGGCGGGGCCTGCCAGGCCAGAAAAACTTGTCGGTATTTATCACCAGGGTGGGGATCACCACCGGATGGGCGCTGTAGGCTATCCAGCCAACGCCGGGCCTGCCTTTGAGCAGGTTGCCGGTTTTGGTGCGGGTGCCTTCGGGAAATATCATGACCATATATTTCCGGGCGGATACCGCGATTCGTTTCATGGATTCCACATCCCGTGAGTGGCGTTTCACCGGGAACGCGCCCCAAAACTTTAAAATTGGACCCATCACGGGAACCTTGAAAAGCTCCTCCTTGGCTGGGGTTATGAACGGGCGTTTGGAGTAGGCGAAATAAGGTATCAACATGGTATCCACGCCGGATACGTGGTTCGACGCCAGAAGCGCCCCACCTTCTTTGGGAAGGTTCTCAAGACCGATGGCCCTGGAGCGGTTAAGCGCCTTGTAAAACAGCCAGGCCAGAGGCATACCCGACGCCCGCCCGATTAAATTAATAAAGGACTGGATCGGGGACAGGCTGAACTTTTTCTCTTCGTCTTCGCTAATTATCAGCATGATTATGGAATATAACCGACAGGGACTTTCAGGACAAGCCCCCGGCGCGTTATAGATAAGGCTCCGGATTACCGCCTAGAAATTTTATTAGTTGCGTCATGTCTTCGGGCAGAGGCGCGCTAAACTCCATATGCTCTCCGGACACCGGGTGGACAAGTTTCAACCGCCACGCGTGAAGGGCCTGGCGCTTGATTGGATAACCCCCGCCGGAACGGGCGTAATCCTGATCCCCCGCCACCGGGCAGTTTATGCTCTGCATATGCACTCTTATCTGGTGGGTCCTTCCGGTCAACAGGGAGAGCTCCACCACGCTGGCTTTCCCGAGGTTTTGGGTGACCCGGTATTTTGTTGCGGCGGGCCTGCCGCCCCTTTTCAACACCGCCATCTTTTTCCTTTGCTTGGGATGCCGCCCGATGTTGGCTTCAACCACTCCCTCGGCCTGTTTTGGCGATCCCTTCACCACCGCCACATATACCCGGGACATGGCTCTCTCGGAAAGCTGGTTTGTGAGGGATTGGTGGGCGCGGTCGTTTTTCGCCGCCACGATAAGCCCGGTGGTGTCCTTGTCCAGCCGGTGCACTATGCCCGGCCTCAGCTCACCCCCCACGCCGGAAAGGTTGCCCATGCAATGCTCAAGCAGGGCGTGCACCAGCGTTCCCGTAAAATGCCCGGCGGCCGGGTGGGCCACCATCCCAGCGGGTTTGTTGATTACGATGATGTCATCATCCTCATACACGACATCCAGCGGAATGTTTTCGGGTAGGACCTGCGCCGGTTTTGGCGCGGGGATGGTGAAAGCCACCGTATCGCCGGATTTTAGTTTTGTGGACGCATGCGCCACCTTGCCGCTGACGCTAACCAGCCCTTCGTCTAACAGCTTCTGGACGAACGAGCGGGAGAGACCAGCCGGGGAATCGGCTATGAACTTGTCTATCCTCGCTCCGGCGGAATCTGGCGGAACCGTAAGGGTGACGCTGTTAATCCCTTCCGGCATCGGCCCCGGCGGCGTCTTTCCGCTTTTTAAAATACATGGCGATAGCCAGGGTTACACCCAGGGCGCCAAGTATTTGCGAGGTGGACAATAGACCATGGAACCAGAACCCCCTGGGATCGCCCCGGAAAGATTCCACCACTATCCGGCCCGAAGAATAAAGGCCAACCCATGTCCACCATATCTGGCCGTTAAATTTCTTGTATGGCCTGATGAGTGTCAAAATGCCGAACACTATAAGCTCGTTGAGCGCATCGTAAAGCTGGGTGGGATGCAACGGCACGTCCAGTGGGGCGATGGATTTTACATCGCGGAAGGTGACCGCCCATGGCACGTTTGTCTCTTGCCCGTAACAGCAACCTGCGAAGAAACAGCCCAGCCGGCCCAGCACATGCCCCAGGGCCACCCCCGGCGCGGCGATGTCGCCGAACTTCCACAAGTTAAAGCCGTATTTTTTCGCGCAGATGTAAAGGGCCAAAACCGCGCCAATAACGCCGCCGTAAAACACAAGGCCCCCTTCCCAGAATTTTACGATGTCCAGCGGATGGGTGGCGAAATGTTTATATTCAACTATGACGTAGGCCAGGCGGGACGAAAGGATAGCCGAAAGCACCAGCCAGAACGCCGTGTCGTAAACCACCTGGGGATCGAACCCCTCTTTGTTGCCCAGCCTGGCTGTCCAGGCGATGCCCAGCATAAACCCGGAAGCCACCAACAGGCCATAAGTGTGGATGGTTATGGGGCCGAACTCAAAAAGTACAGGATGCATCTATGGTTACGCCTTCGATTTAAAAATAAGTTACTACGGATATATTATCAGCTTATTTTCAGCAAAATCTTCCGCCCGCCGCTTTGCGCGGCCATTTTCATGGCCTCCACGCCGTTTTCCAGCGGTTGCGCCGAGGCTATAAGCGGCCCGGTTTCGATCAGGTTTTTTTCCAGGGCCGCCAGCGCCTCCACAAAAGGGCCGCACCGGGAGCCGGTGACGGTTATTTCGTCTATCACCAGTTGGTTCAAGTCAAACCCGCCAGGCTGGGCCACGGTGGTTTTAAGCACTATAACCCCCCGGGGTTTTACCAGCCGCGCCGCCGTGGCAAGGCCGGTTTGGGAACCGGTGGCGTCCACCACCACATCAAAGGCGCGACCAAGGGTTTGCGTCTGGCTTTCCGTCTTAAACTCCACCCCTTTTGTCTTCAAAAATTCCAGCCGCTCAGGATGCCGCCCAACTACCGTCAAGCCGCATCCGGTAATGGCCAGCGTCTGCGCTATCAGAAACCCCAGCTTGCCGTCCCCCAACAGCGCCACTTTGTGGAACGGCCCTATGGGAACCTGGTTGTTTATCTGGAACGCCGCCGCCAGAGGCTCGGTGAATACCGCCTGCCTGTCGCTTACAGAATCCGGCACGACATGCAGGTTGGCGTTTGGCAGAACGAACCGTTCACAAAAAGCGCCGTCGCGGTTGACTATCCCCAGCACCGTGCGGCTGGGGCAATGGTTGCCCAAGCCTGTCCGGCACATGTTACAATTACCACAGGGGCAGTTTATCTCGCCTGTCACCCGCTTTCCGACGAACCTCGATTCGTCCGACTGTTCCACCACTCCCACGAACTCATGGCCCAGCACGCCCTTAAAACCCATGTAACCTTTGGCCAGTTCCAGGTCCGTATTGCATATCCCCGCCAGGGTGGGGCGGATAAGCGCCTCGCCGGGGTTAGTTGCTGGAACGGGGTAATCCCGGTCAAGGGTTATGACGTTATCGAGTTTTAAGGCCAGCACCGCGTTTTGGATCTAGTTGGGGAAGGTCAGGCCGTCGGCGGTTTGCACTGTCACCGGAACATCTTTAAATGGCCGGTCCGCGCCTTCCTTGAGGGTTTCTATGGACAGCTCCGTTACGTCGGCGAACAACTGGGTGACCGTATCCCCCACGGTGGTCTGCCGGACTATTTTAACCGCCGCAATGCGGCTGTACGAGTCCAGATAAATGTCGATACTCACGAGCCGGCGGATGTCCCCCGGGCCAATGAAACTGGAGTCTATCCCCCAACTGGAAGGTTGGGCGGCGGGGTCTTTCACCGCATGGACTATGCGTACCTGGGTAACCTTCGGCGCCGACCGGCTTAAAACTTTCGCGTCCGCCACGAAGGCGGTTATCATCATCAAACCAACCGCCAGGGCGATAGTTTTAATAGAGGATAGCCCCATTTTCGTAAGCCTTACCTGCTATGGAAATATACTGGTGGCGTTTGCGTGGCCAGGTAGTCCACCGCTTTAATGATGCACACGCGGATGGCCTTTTCCATGGGTGTGTTCGCATACCCCCCCAGAAGAAACGGAACCGGCACGCCGCCGATGGCCCCGCCTATTCCGGCGAACCAGTCACTGGATTTACCTTCCACGGTGACAGCGCCAACTATACGGCCGCTTTTTGTGTCCACCACTTTCATGTCTATGGCCATATACGCCTGTTTGCCGCCGCCGCCCAGGCCGAAGAACGCCCCGCCGCCAACGGGAACGCCCACGCCGCCTATGGCGCCGCCCGCGTCCGGCTCAAAGGAGGTAACAGCCGCCGTAACCAGCAGTTCGGCCCCTTCCATCTGGCCGATGGGGGCCGCGGTTTCCTGTTTTATCCTGCCGGAGGCGCCAAGGTCCTGCTCGGCCATTACATCCTTATGGTCGGTCCTGTCCAAAACGATGAACTTGTTTGTGTGGAACAGCGAGGTGGTAAGCATGTCCGCCAGACCCTGGCCCAGGTCTCCCGCGCCTTTGGCGGACTTTACGGTGAATTTGTTCACCGCCAGCCTAGCTTTCGGCCCGCTGTAAGCCTCCTGCTGGGCCTGCTCCATGGTGGGCCCGCCACCGGATGTAACCGTGGCTTCCGGTTCCGCGGCGAAAAGGTTTCCGGAGGAGATGGCCAGCCCGAAGGCCGCCGCCAGGATGACATTTAAAACACTCTTTTTCATCAAGACCCCCTGTATAGAAAGCCCAATGTTTATCTTGCTTAAAAGGATACACCTTTGCGGTGGCTCCAGCCAGTCAAAAGGCCATAAGGGATGGCGAACTGTGACTGACTTTTAGGATATCCGGGTCAAGATTGAACAACTTTTTAATTAGCGGAAACGGGCCGCTTGTGAACACGTCTGGTTCTTTTTGGTTTGGCTAGTCTTCCCGCAGTGAGCGTAAGAGAGTACCCCATAGCGTTAAGAATCTTGTGGATGCTTTTCCAGTTGGGATTACCTTTTTCCGACAGAACCTTGTAAAGGTTCTCACTGTTCAGTTGTGTTTTTCCAGCGATATTGGAAATCTTTATTCCTTGGGCCTCAATTACATTTCTCAAGGCCACAAGAAACATTTTGGGGTCGCTATCTTCCAGGGCGGTTTTCAGATATTCAAATGTCGCAATGTGTTAGCCATTACAGTCACGCCGGGGTGGTGTCTCAGTTTGAATCTCAAATAATAGACAGATCCTTCACTTCGCTTGCGCTTCGTTCAGGATGACAATGTTATCAACGGCTTTTATATTGTCATTCTGAGCGTAAGTGAAGAATCTCCCCAGTACTTTCAAACTGGGACACTACCCTCGCCGGGGCCAAGTTGACAAAAAACAGCCCATAAAGCATCATTTATTGTTCGGTTCCGGTGGCGGGTAAGGGTTTTACACCATTAAAATATCAGGGCTTGTGACATGCATCATTTCGAGTACAAGGACGGCGAATACCATTGCGAGGATGTACCTCTTTCCAGAATAGCGGAGAAGGTGGGTACTCCCTTTTATTGTTACAGTTCGGCCACGCTGAAACGCCATTTCGAGGTGTTCGACAAGGCGTTCGAGAGCGTACCTCACCTGATATGTTTCGCGGTGAAGGCCAACTCCAACCTGGCTGTCCTGAAACTTTTCGCCAAGTCCGGCGGCGGGGCGGACATAGTGTCCGGCGGCGAGCTTTTCAGGGCGCTGAAAGCCGGGGTGCCAGCCGAGCGCATAGTGTACGCGGGCGTGGGCAAGACCCGGGACGAGATAAGGCAGGCCCTCCAGGCGGGAATCCTGATGTTCAACGTGGAATCGTCCCAGGAGCTTATGGCCATAGACGCCGTGGCCGCCGAGATGGGTGTGAAGGCCCGCGTCACCCTGCGCGTGAATCCGGACGTGGACGCAAAGACCCATCCATACATATCCACCGGCCTAAAACAGAACAAATTCGGCATAAGCTACACCTCGGCGCTGGAGGAATACCGCCAGGCCCGCACTTTGGCGAACATAGAGATAGTGGGTATCCACAAACATATTGGCTCGCAGATAACCCAGATAGCGCCCTTCGTGGACGCGCTGGAGAAAACGCTGGACCTGGTGCGCCAGCTGAAGGAGGAAGGGATAGTCATCCGCTATATAGACATCGGCGGCGGGCTGGGCATAACGTATAAAGACGAAGCCCCGCCCCATCCCAAAGACTTGGCGGACGCCGTTGCCCCGCTATTGAAAGACACCGGTTGCACCATCGTTTTCGAGCCGGGCCGGGTGCTGGTGGGCAACGCCGGGGCGCTGGTTACCCGTGTGCTTTACACCAAGCACAACGAAGGCAAAACCTTCTTCGTGGTGGACGCGGGGATGAACGATCTGGCGCGCCCGTCGCTTTATGGAAGTTATCACGGCATTTTGCCCGTATCCGCCGAGGTGGCGGAGCGCAAGAAAGTTTCCGCCGACGTGGTGGGGCCCATCTGCGAATCGGGCGATTTCCTCGCCAAGGACAGGGTGCTACCCTCGTTCAAACAAGGCGAGCTTATGTCTGTAATGAGCGCCGGGGCTTATGGATTCACCATGTCGTCCAACTACAATTCCCGCAGGCGGGTGGCGGAGGTTATGGTGAACGGATCCAATTTTGAGGTTGTCCGCGAACGGGAAACCATGGAAGACTTGATACGGGGCGAAAAAGTGCCCTCTTTCCTGGAGTGACGCCATGGCCATATTCGAATTCACCAAGATGCACGGGCTGGGCAACGACTTTGTAATGATAGACCTGCGCAAGCGGAAGATGCCCGGCCTGGCGAAAAAGGCGAAACTTATTTGCGACCGGCGTTTCGGCGTGGGGTGCGACCAGCTGATCACCATAGAGCCGTCGAAAAAGGCGGACTACAAAATGCGCATCTTCAACGCCGACGGGAGCGAGGTGGAGATGTGCGGCAACGGCATCCGTTGTTTCGCCAAGTACCTTTGGGACAGGAAAGACCCGAAGATAAGGAAAAAGAAGTCCCTTGCCGTGGAGACACTGGCGGGGATAATCCGCCCCGAGATGGTGGGCGACAGGCTCGTTCGGGTGGACATGGGCGAGCCCATACTGGACGGCCCGGCCATACCCACCAGGTTTGAAGGGCAAGTGGTGGACAGGCCGTTTACGGCGGGTGGCAGGGATTACCGCATCACCACCGTTTCCATGGGCAACCCGCATTGCGTCATCTTCACCGACAGCGTGGACAATGTGGCGCTGGAGCAGGAAGGGCCCGTGCTGGAGAACCACCCGGATTTCCCCAAACGCATCAACGTGGAGTTTGTTGAAGTGGTGGGGAAAGACCATGTGAAAGTGCGCGTGTGGGAGCGGGGCAGTGGCGTTACGCTGGCTTGCGGAACCGGCGCCTGCGCCGTGGGCGTGGCCTCGGCGTTGAACGGCAAGACCGGCCGGAAAGTGAAGGTGGACCTGCCTGGCGGCCAGCTGAAAATTGAATGGGGCAAAGACAACCGCGTGCTTATGACCGGCCCCGCCACGGAAGTGTTCAGGGGCAAGATGGGGGTTTAGACTCTCGTCATTTATCGTTGTGGCGGACATTCGTGTCCGCTTTTTTATTCCTGCCACAGAAAATCAACGGAATTCACGCTTTTGCCGCCACTGGTGAGATGGGCTTCAAATCAACCATTAACCGCATCTTTGTGGCGTAATTTGGCCATGTCGAAACACGATAAGCTTCTTGCGGCGATATTAATCGGCAAGTCTGTTAACAACGTTCAGTTTGACTCATTGAGAAACCTGTTGGCGCGCCTGGGGTTTGATGAACGGACCCGGGGGAGCCATCATGTTTTCAGGAAAGATGGTATTGAAGAGAAAATCAGGTGGTGTCTCAGTTTGAATCTCAAATAACAGACAGATCCTTCACTTCGCTTGCGCTTCGCTCAGGATGACTATGTTATCAACGGCTTTTATATTGTCATTCTGAGCGTAAGTGAAGAATCTCCCCTGTACTTTCAAACTGAGACACTACCCAATTCCGATCAAATATGGATTTGGGGGAAAACCATGAGTTACAAATATGAAATCATCTTATATTGGAGCGATGAGGATGAAGCGTTTATTGCGGATATACCAGAGTTGCCCGGCTGTATGGCGCATGGGGCCTCGCCGGAAAAAGCGTTGGCTAACGCAAAGGCGGCTATCAGATTGTGGATTGATACGGCTAAAGAATATGGCGATCCAATTCCGGAGCCGCGCGGCAGGAGGCTTATGCTGGCCTGGCGAGATTTGATTTAAATGGATTTTGTGTCATCTGACAACGGCCTTTATAATCCTGTAGGCAAGTTCTAGCTTTTCCTCATCCGCCTCGTTGACCAGTTCGTTCAGCCCCTTCCTGTATTCCTTTGCGCTTTTGCCGGTATGCGCAAAATTGAAAAGATCCTGCATTTCCACGTTCATTGCGGCGCAAAGTTTTACAAGGATGTCGAATGAAGGGAACTGGTATCCCATCTCTATCCTACTTACATATTTGGAATTGATGCCGCATTTTTCCGCGACCTGCTCCTGCGTGAGTTTTCGCAAGGCTCTCAAGGTTTTCACTCTCAACCCGAACGACTTGATATCCGCCATGACGCTTTCCTCCAAACACAATAATTGTGTCCGAGTAGAGGAAATCCAGAACGCACTAATAGATAGAAAGCTATTGACAAAATCTATCTATAAGATAGAAACTCTATTTGTTAGGTTGATTGTTAGGCTATTTGGCCATTAATAAGGTGGATATGCTGGCGAGGATGGGTAGCCTTCTTTCCGCATCTGTCAGCTACTTTGCTGGGCGATATGAAAGTGAGCTATACCTGTCTCAAGCCATACTTCAGGGCAAGCATGTTTATAACAGCCTGTGTTTTTTGTTTGTCTTGCCAAGTTGCCCAACGCGAAGAAAATAAGAGCCGGATCAGCCTTAAGGTGAGAAGTTTCACTGCGTCAGTAAAAAATAAAACATGGAACACAGAGAAGGATTCGCATTTTAGTTACGATACGCTTGATTATGATTTGGATCGCATGGCTCTTGTGCTTGTTGATGTGTGGGAGCGGCACCCAAACGGTGGATGGTCAGCAAGAGCGCAAAGAAATATTCAGGAGAAAATCGTGCCCCTTCTCGAATTGACCCGCAGGCATAATATCAAGGTTATTCATGCCCATCATCTTTATGAAGGGTGGGAGCTCAGCAAGAGCATCCGCCCGCTTCCTGGCGAAACCATATTGGGGCCGGAGATAGCCCAATCGACAGCTTTATTTGATAGATTTTTACAGAAAGCGGGTATAAAGACAGTCTTGTACGCCGGATACGCTTCAAACTATTGTGTCATAAACAGGCCGGTTGGAATCATCCCCGTATCACAGCTTAAAAAATACAATATTATCTTTGTCAGAGACGCTTCGCTGGCGTTCGAGACGCCGGAAACAGTTGAAGGGTTCTGGACGCACAGAGTTATCACTAATCTTATTGAAACTCAATTTGGCCGTTCCACAACCGTTGATGGACTGAAAACGGCTCTTGACCAATAGAGCGAACCCGCTGACGCCTCATAACTCAATAAAACACCTGACAGGCTTCAGCGCGCCTGCCGAGTCCCACTTTTATTTGTACACATAAAAGGGGTATGCTATGTGTATATCGATGGAGGCAGGTTTGGGATGTTAAGAACCAATATTGAGCTCGACGAGAAGCTTGTGAGTGAGGCCTTAAGGCTTACGCGCAAGAAGACTAAAAAGGAGCTGGTGAATTACGCCATTGAGGAGCTTGTGCTTAAACTTAAGCGCAGGAAGCTTCTGGACATGGAGGGCAAGGTTGCCTGGGCTGGTAATCTTGACGAGACGAGAAAAAGCAGAACATGATCCTGGTGGACACCAGCGTCTGGATTGACTTTTTTAGGGGCGTGGACTCGCCTCACCGGAAAGCCCTTCATAGACTTATTGAAGCCGATGAAGACATGGCCATTACTGAAATAATCATGACGGAGATTCTTCAAGGCGTTAAAGACGAACGCCAGTTTCAAACAGTCAAGCAAAGCCTTATGACGTTTCCTGTTTTGCGCCCGAAGGGCATCGAAACGTATATTGAGGCGGCGCGGATTTACAAAGAATGCAGAAAAAAGGGAAAAACAGTAAGGAAAACGATTGATTGCATCATCGCCGCCATATGCATGGAGAATAATCTGGCCCTCTTCCATAAAGACAGTGATTTTGACTTTATCAAGGCATGCGCTGGCTTGAAATGCTATGAGGTTCCCAATATTTAATAATGAGAATCATACTGCCGCCTCTTTCTCCTGGTTCCCGTTCAACCCATCTATCTTCCCCCTCAAGAACCACAACAGGGCCAAGCCGGGCAATGCGGTGATGGCTGTGAATCCGAAAAACGCGGCCCATCCCATATATTCCACAAGATATCCGGAAGTGGGGGTGACGAACGTCCGGCCCAGCGCCGATAGCGACGACAGTATGGCGTATTGGGTGGCTGAAAACCGGTGGTCGCACAGGGCCATCAACAGGGCCACGAACGCCGCGGAGCCCATGCCGCCGGTGAAATTCTCAAACCCTATGGCGAATATCAGCAATCCAAAATTTTTTCCATAAACCGCCAGCGCCATATATGAAAGGTTCGAAACCGCCTGCAGAATTCCGAAAGCCATAAGCGCCCTGTACAGCGGCATCCGCGCCATCAGTATTCCGCCCAGGAACGAACCGGCGATGGTGGCCGCCAGTCCGAACCCCTTGTTGATGGCGCCAACCTCGGTTTGCGTAAACTCCATTCCCCGGAGCAAAAACGTGGTGGAAAGGCTACCGGCGTAAGCGTCCCCCAGCTTGTAAAGGACGATGAGCGCCAGCGTGAGAATCGCCGCGTCTTTGGAGAAATAGTTTTTTAGCGGCCCCCATACCGCTTCGGACAACGTGCGGGGCGGTTTTATCTCCCCGTCCGGCTCCGGAGCCAGCAACGTGCCCGCCACCTGTACGGCCATGATAACTGCCATCATGCGGAACGTGGCGGGCCAGCCGAACCTGTCCGCCGCGATAAGCGCCATCGCGCCGGAGGTTATCATCGCCAGCCGGTACATGGTGACAAACACCGCCACCCCCGCGCCGCGTTCACGTTCCCTTAAAATATCGGTCCGGTACGCGTCTATCACGATGTCCTGCGATGCGGACATGAACGCCAGCGAAAGCGCCAGCGCCGCCAGCGCGAATGGGGTTTCGTCCGGAGCCGCGAAAGACATCAGTACCATCAGCGCCGCTAACGCCAATTGGGTGAAAGCTATCCACCCGCGCCGCCGCCCAAGAGGTAGCGGCGCGAACCGGTCCATCAGCGGCGCCCAGAGGAATTTCACCGTGTAAGGCAAGGCCACCAGCCCGAACAGGCCGATGGATGTCAGATCCACCCCCGCCACGGTCATCCACGCCTGCAACGAGCTACCGGTCATGGCCAGCGGCAGACCCGATGAAAAACCCAATATGCTCACGGCGGCCACCCGGCGGTTGGTGAACACCGATAGATATGGGGAAGTGGACTGTTTGCTCATGTTCCTTAAATTCGCACTGCCCGAAAAGTCCGTACATTATAAGTGTTAAAATGCGGTCATGGGAAACGATGAATCGAAAATGGACGCGCGATGCCCTCTGATTTTCTGAACAGGCTTTGTTATGCTTCACCGTGGTCGCTGACCACGGTCCTATGCTCGCGCGTGGAAGACCGGGGTCGGGCGACCCCGGCGAAGCCAATATGACAACTTTCGCCTTTCCCTGACCTGGAATTAGTGATGGGAAACGATGAAACGAAAACGGGAGCGCGCGATGCCTTCTGATTTTCTGAACAGGCTTTGTTATGCTTCACCGTGGTCGCTGACCACGATTCTTTATTAGTGTGTGGAAGACCGGGGTCGGGCGACCCCGGCGAAGCCAATATAACAACTTTCGCTTTTCCCTGACCTGGATTAGTGATGAAAAACAATAAAACGAAAAGTTGAGCGCACGATGCTCTCTGATGTGGTTGGCAGGCTTTCCCGGTTTTTCTTCCCCGAGGAGGTGGATTTTTTCGGCCCCATGGGGGAGATGCTAAAGCTCATCAGCTCCGGTGTTGATTTGTATCTGGATGCCTGCTCCAAACAATCTCTCACGCAGGAAGAAAAAGAACGGCTGTTGGACAATCTCAAACGGCTGGAGAAGAAAGGGGACGAGATACTTGTCCGCGTGGCTGGCGGCCTGAAACGCACCTTCACCCCGCCCTATTCCGCCATGGACCTGCGAAGGATGTTCGAATGTCTGGACAACGCGGTGGACATGCTCGACGAGTCGGCCAAGCTGGTTATCCATTCGAACTACCGTTCAGGGTTCCCCGCGTTTGTAAGCGAACAGCTGGAGATATACAGGAAAGGTATAGCCGAGGCCATGGCCCTGCCGGAGTTGATGGCCGATTCCAGGGCCAACATGGGCAAAATAGCCGCCACGCTGGATTTGATGAACGCCATGGAAACCGCCGCGGACGCGGTGTATTGGCGACACAAGAAAGAGATTCTGGCGGGTATAAACGCCGCCGCCGAGGCCAACAGGCTTATGGATTACCGCCGGGGTATGATGGACGAAATGATCCTGGACCGGATGGAAGAGCTTTTGGACACCCTGGTGGACATGATAAAGACCGTGGAGGATCTTTTAATCGAGCATGCCTGAGCAGGCGTTCACCCATCTGGCCGCACTGTTCCTGGCGCTGGCTTTCAACTATATCGTGGGGTTCCACGACGCGGCCAGCACAATAGCCCCCGCCATCGCCACCCGGGCGCTCACGGCCCGCGCCGCGCTCATGCTGGCGGCGGTGTCCAACCTGGCGGGTTCCCTCATTTCCCACAAGGTGGCCTACACGATTGCAAGTGGCGTGGCGGATCCGCATTTCATGGATTCCCAGGTTGTGGTTTGCGGGTTGCTGTCCGCCACAATATGGAACCTTTTCACATGGCGTTTCGGGCTACCTTCCAGTTCTTCCCACGCGCTTATTTCCGGCCTATTGGGCGCGGCGGTGGCCAAAGCCTCCACAATGGACGGGGCCTTGACGGCGCCCATCCACTGGAGCGCCCTTTTTCAGATAGCCATGGCGCTTTTCACCTCGCCGGTTTTCGGTTTTTTGGTTGGGTTCGCATTTTTCAGGATAGCGGCCCGATGGGCCGGATCCGCCGGGCCCGTGGCCACTTCCATCCAGAAGTCGAACAGGGTTTACGCCCGGCTACAGGTGGCCTCGGCGGCGCTTTCCAGCATGGCCCATGGCGCCAATGACGCCCAGAAAACCATGGGGGTAATGGCGCTGGTCCTGATGCATGGGGGATATTCGGAAGGCCTGCAAGTGCCCTTGTGGGTAACGGCCGCTTGCGCTATCACGCTAAGCCTGGGAACGCTATCGGGCGGGTGGAGAATAATACGTTCTGTGGCCAAAAAAATAACGGACATCCAGCCTGTCCACGGATTTTCCGCCGACGCCGCCACAGGGGCGGTTTTGTCCGCGGCTACAAGCCTTGGAATGCCCGTTTCAACCACTCACGTTGCCATATCTTCAATAATTGGCGTTGGGGCGGCGAAGACCGCCGGCAAGATGGGGCGGGATATGGTAACCCACCTCATATACGCCTGGGCCGCAACCATACCGGTAACCGCGCTTATTTCCCTCCTTTCCTACCGGCTCGCCCTGCGTGTTGGGTTTGATGCCTTCCTCGTTGCAGTTTTCTGTGCATCGGCCCTGCTTTTCTTGCTGAAAGCAAAGAAATAACATCTTTCCGGGGGATTGCGGAAATCCCCTCTTTCCTCTTCTCGCCCATAAATCACTCCTTCGAATTAACCGAAGAAATCACACGGCTCCTGGCACTCTTCCCGGGTCTTCTCCTCGGGCTTTTCCTTTTTCCTCGGAATGCCTTTCCCGCCCCGGCGTTCAATGCCGCCCCAAAACTCGCCATCGGTGAGTATGATGCCCGTTTTCTGGGCCTGTTCTATGAGCGCCACCCGGCGTCTTTCCGTGATAGCCATCTGGGTTGAAGAAACCCTCTCCAGCATGATCGTATCTCCTACTTCCGCCCCTGATTCTAATATGCGCCTGTACCCGGTAAAAATCAAAGGCTTGTAGAACTCCAAGCTTGGAAACATTAAATATTCAAACGATTAGCCCCGGATTTTATGCGCCCGGCTTTTATGGAAAAAGCAGATCAATTAACAATGCTAACCGAAAAAGTCGGACGGCATTGAAAAGCCATCACTTGCGTTGCCGGTCACTTTTCCCAAGCTCTGCTGGGCCGGAGCGGATCCTTCTCGCTTCCCCTCCGCCGTTTTGGACTCACTGACTGAAACATCCCTATAATCCTGGGGTTTTTTAGGTTCAGATTCAGTGGCCATGGTCTTTCCGGACATGAAACAACCCTCCTGCTGACCCAAAACATCTTTAAATCTAATATGTGTTCAATCAACTTAATATGCAAATGGGCTTGGATTGAGCCATTTGGAATAAATCGTAGCTATTTGCGAGCATAAAGCCGCCGCAAATATTATCTATACCTTAGAATATCAAATGGATACAAAAAGCAGGAGTTTGGGGAAAAAAGGACATGGGATTGAATGTTAAAAATATTCAGCGAATAAAAAACCCCGGCGATGGTTACCGCCGGGGCGTTTTTTAACTAAATAAGCGGGAAACGCTTATTTGTCGTTCTGATGCAGGAACGCTATCAGGTCCGCAACTTCCTCGGCGGAAAGAGCGGGGATCTTCATAGCGGTTTTCGCGGCCTTGTCACGGCCGGGTTTCCAGGTTTTCAGCTTCTGTACATCGGCGTCGTTACCTTCCCAGGTTTTCTGCGGGTCGGCCAGCCATTTGCCAAGCCATTCGTCGTTATGCCTGGCGGTCACGCCTTTGAGGCCGGGGCCAACGGAATTCTTATCATCGAGCTTGTGGCAGTTTTTGCACTGGCCCTTGCCCTTGAAAACCCCTTCGCCCTTGCCAGCGTCCCCGGCGGAAGCGAAGCCGGCGAAGGCCACCACCATAGCGAAACAAACGGTAACCATGCCCAAAATGTGTTTCTTCATGAAACTCCTCCAAAACGGTTAAGGATTTATCGTAACCTCGCGGATTTTTACAGACAAAAAAGCCCGCGCGGTGTTACCCCAACAAATAGGACAAAAGATAATTTTAGCGGTCAGCCAAAGAGCATCCGGATTCCCCCGTCAACGCCGGTGTCCGCGTAAGCGAACCCGCTTTATACCGGTACAAAAGTTAAAGCGGCCGGATGCGCGGCGTTATATAGTTTGACTAAGGCCCAAATCCTAAACTTTGACCAGTTCTCTGTCAAGGAAATTTTGGGCTCAAAGGCTCTTTATATGGCCTCCGCGGGCGTTGATGCTTTCTATCCACAGCTTTTGCGCGCATATGTACAGGCCCCAGGTGTTGAAATTGCGGGCGCAAATCGCTTTCCACCCTGGACATCTATTAGTAGCCTCATAAGGGGGCAGGTTTCCGGCAAATCAAAAATTAACATTTAGACTTGACATTAAGTGTTGAATGTAATAAAAATTGTCCCACGCTTATAGTGGTGAGCAGAGGGGTGTATTAATAGAACTCATCAATTCGAGCTGTCCACAGTGATTTCAAACCCGGTTACAGAGCGGGTGTGAAATATATGTCTAGGTGCCTTAAGTTAACTTTTTGAGGAGGCGTGTTTAAATGAAGAAACTTTTTGTCGTTATGTCGGTCATGGCGTTCGCCATGATGGGCGTGATGGTGACGCCGAAGGAGAGCGCGGCGGTTCCGTCATTTGCCCGGCAGATGAACCTGCCCTGCTTTAGCTGTCACTATCAGCACATCCCGAAACTGAACGCTTTCGGGCGCTCGTTCAAAGCTGGCGGTTTCACTGACGCCGCTGTGGACCTGATCGAGGACGAGTTGGTGTCCGTTCCGGCTACCGCTCCGGTGTCCTTCGTGATCAAGTATCGCTACCAGCAGGCCACCAACAAAACGTCTTCCGATCCGAAAGTGGGTCTGGAGCGCGGTGAGTGGCAGGTTTATGATGAAGCCGCCGCCTGGTTCGCCGGCCGCGCTGGCAAGAACGTGGGTTACGCCGTAGAGTTCCCCGGGCCTGCCGTGTCCTCCAAGGTTGTCTTCACCGGCACCGTGGGTGACGTAAGGGCCGGCTTGGTGGCTTTCGCTACCGACGCCCTTGGGCCTTTCTGGGGCATGGACCTCTCCAACACCGGCGTTGTCCGCTCTGCCCGCGCTTTCGAGCACAGGAAAGAGACCTCCGCCGCTCAGGCTTCCGGCTTGGGTGACGGCGAGGTGACCGGTCTTACCCTGTACGCCAACACCGGCCTGATATTCGCCGCCGTCGGCCTCTGGGGCCCGGCCATCGAAGGCCCGGACACCGGGTTCGACCTGTCCACTTCCTATCGCGTGGCTGTTATGCCGACCCTGGGTGGTTTTGACACCCTCATCGGCGTGTTCGGCACCGCTGGCAAGACCAAATGCGGCAACTGCGGCAACCTCGGCCTCGATGGCACCGCCATCGCCGAAGTCAAAACCGAAGCTCTCGGTGTTGACCTCCAGGCCCAGGGCGACGTGGGTGGCATGACCCTCGAGCTGCAGGCCCAGTATGTCACCGTCTCCGCGAATGACGTGATGTACAAAAAGGGTGACTACCTCTCCGCGCAGGCCGAGCTCGGCCTGAGCAAGGCTCTGGTGCTTGGCCTGGCTTATGGCAACACCACTGATAAGAGCGGCTCTTCCGACCTGAAGACCTCCGCTATCACTGGCAAGCTGACCTGGAACCTGGCCCAGAACGTGTCCATCACGCCGGAGTACACTGTGTACAGCGAAGATGGCCGGAGCAAGGACAACCAGCTCACCGTCATGGTATTCGCCGGCTTCTAAACCGAAGCAAGCGTAACGCTCTTACGGGCCTCCACCTTCGGGTGGAGGCCCTTTTTATTTGCGGGAGCCGAACTTGCCAGTCCGGGCTTGTTGAAGCCTGTCAGGCTGAGCCTATCGAAGCCCGACACTAACTGTTGTCACCCTTCGGCAGGCTCAGGGTGACAATTCAGTTTCCCCATGGCCGCCCGATCCGCTTCGCTGTGGACGCCGTTTACCCCGCTTCCCCGTGGTCGCTGACCACGGATTCTTCAACCAGGTAGTGTCTCAGTTTGAAAGTACAGGGGAGATTCTTCACTTACGCCCAGAATGACAATATAAAAGCCGTTGATAACATTGTCATCCTGAGCGAAGCGCAAGCGAAATGAAAGATCTGTCTATTATTTGAGATTCAAACTGCGACACCACCTTCAACCAGCCTTTGTTGAACCCAATGCCGTTTTTATGCTAAATTCACCCTTTTGCGAATTGGAGTAGATAATGCACCCTTGGTTTGATATCAACACTGGCGATCGTGCCCCCACTTACGTGACCGCCTATATAGAGATAGAGTCCAACTCCCGGCTTAAGCTGGAGCTTGAAAAAAAGACCGGCCTGCTGAAGGTGGACCGCATCCTGCACGGCGCCGTGCATTACCCGCACAGCTACGGATTCATCCCCCAGACCTATTGTGACGATCACGATCCGCTGGACATCTTTGTCCTTTGCTCAGAGACGATCCCTAGCGGTTCACTGGTGGAGGGAAGGGTGATAGGGCTCATGCAGATGTTCGACCAGGGGGAACTTGACGACAAGGTGATAGCCGTGGCCGCCACAGACCCGGCCTATACCGAAATATTCAACATAAGCCAGCTTCCCCAGTATCAGCGGGACGAGCTGAGGAAGTTCTTCGAGGAATACAAGACCCTGGAGAAAAAAGAGGTGAAAGTCACAGACTTCTTGAACCACGACGAAGCGGCCAAGGCCGTGCGCCGCTCCATGGACATGTTCCAGGCGGAGAAGAAGAGGCTGTTCCAGGAGTATGGTTATATCCCCAATTCCCAGTTCGTGCGGGGCGAAGGTAAATAGCTCACGCCGGGCCGGGGAAGCGCTAACCCCCGGCCATCTCTTCCACAAAATCCCGCCTATTTTGATTATTGCCTTGACGCGGCCTGGCGCCGGTTTTATAAAGCAAAAGGACATATAAAGCCATAGGGCTCTAACAGATAAGCCGAAGGAGGATTAATGGGCAAGATAATAGGCATAGACCTGGGAACCACAAACTCGGTCGTTGCCGTAATGGAAGGTGGCGAGCCGAAAGTTATTGTAAACCAAGAGGGTTCCAGGACTACTCCCTCGGTGGTCGCGTTTACCAAAGATGGTGGAAGGCTTGTGGGCCAGGCCGCGAAGAACCAGGCCATCACCAACGCCGAAAACACCATATTCTCGATAAAACGCTTCATGGGCAGACAGTACGGCGAGGTGAGCCAGGAAATGAAGCTGGTGCCTTACAAGGTTGTGGCTGGCCCCGATGGCAAGGCCATGGTGGAAGTGCGGGGCAAACAGTACTCGCCGGAGGAGATATCCGCCCATATTCTTATGAAGCTCAAATCCGCGGCGGAAGCCTACCTGGGCGAGAAAGTGACCGAAGCGGTTATAACCGTTCCCGCATATTTCAACGACGCCCAGCGGCAGGCCACCAAAGACGCTGGCAGGATAGCCGGGCTGGAGGTTAAACGCATCATCAACGAGCCCACGGCGGCGGCGCTGGCTTACGGGCTGGACAAAAAGAAAGACGAAGTGGTGGCCGTGTACGACCTGGGCGGCGGCACGTTCGACATATCCATCCTGGAAGTGGGCGACAACGTGGTGGAAGTGAAAGCCACCAACGGCGACACCCACCTGGGCGGCGACAACTTCGACCAGCGGGTTATAGACTGGCTGATCTCCGAGTTCAAGAAAGACACCACCATAGACTTAAGCAAGGACGTGATGGCCCTGCAAAGGCTTAAAGAGGCGGCGGAGAAGGCGAAAATAGAGCTTTCGCAAAGCCCCGAGAGCGCCATCAACCTGCCATTCATCACCGCGGACGCTTCAGGCCCCAAACACCTGAACGTAACCCTCACCCGGGCCAAGTTCGAGGCGATGATAGACGACCTGGTGGAGCGGAGCAGAAAGCCGGTGGAGAACGCCATGAAGGATTCCGGGCTGAAACAGTCGGAAATCCACGAGGCCATACTGGTGGGCGGTTCCACCCGTGTGCCCATGGTGGAAAAGCTGGTTAAAAACTATTACGGCAAAGAGCCGCACAAAGGCGTAAACCCCGACGAGGTGGTGGCCCTGGGCGCGGCTGTGCAGGCCGGCGTGTTGGGCGGCGAGGTGAAGGACATACTTTTGCTAGACGTTACGCCCCTGTCGCTGGGCATTGAAACCCTTGGCGGCGTGATGACCCGCATAATAGAGCGCAACACCACCATCCCCACGAGGAAAAGCGAGATATTCTCCACCGCGGCGGACAACCAGACATCGGTGGAGATCCACGTGATGCAGGGCGAGCGCCAGATGTCCACGGACAACCGCACACTGGGCCGGTTCCACCTGGAGGGTATCCCGCCCGCGCCGCGCGGCATGCCGCAGATTGAGGTGACTTTCGACATAGACGCAAACGGCATCGTCCACGTTTCCGCCAAGGACAAGGGCACCGGCAAGGAGCAGAAGATAACCATCACCGGCTCATCCAGCCTCAACGAGGACGACATCAAGAAGATGGTGGGCGACGCCCAGGCCCACGAGGACGAGGACAAACGCGCCAAGGAACTGGCCGAGGCGCGCAACCAGGCCGACGCGCTGATCTACCAGACCGAGAAGGCGTTAAAAGAGCACGGCGGCAAGCTTTCCGACGGCGACAGGAAAAACCTGGAAGACGCCGTGGCGGACGCGAAGAAATCCATGGAGTCTAAAGACCCGGCGGAGCTTCACGCGGCTGTTGAAAAGCTCCAGACCGCCAGCCATAAACTGGCGGAAGCCATCTACCAGAAAGCCTCGGCGGAAGGCGGCGCGCCCCATGGCGGCCATGAAGGCCCCGGTGGCGAACCTTCAGGCGGCCCCAAGGAAGACGTGGTGGACGCGGAGTTCGTGGACAGCGACAAGGAGAAGAAGTAGTCTTTAAGGGCAGTCGAGTTAATCAGCCCCGCCATTCGAAAGGACGGCGGGGCTTTTTATTTAGCGCGCCCAGCGAATCGCTTTTTTTATGTCGGTATCATCCAGTCCGAGCGACTTGATTTTATCCCTCATGCTCTCCAGCCCCTTCCTGGCGGGCTCTATTTTAACAGGCTTGAGGACTATGGAGTTGTCCTTAACGGAAACATCGAAGTAGTCCACACCATTAAAACCATCTGCGATTTTTTTTGGAAGGGTCAGTTGGTTCTTCGATGTCTTTTTAGCAAGCACATTCCTTGTTTCCTTACAATAAGGATACAATGCTATTGCTTGTTTCGTTTGCGGAAAAATGCGCGACGTTCCGGCGACGGGCTTAGGCGGCTGAACAGAACATCTGTGATTGTCAATCCAGACATGATTACTCCTGCGCTTTCCTGAAGTTCATATATGTTCTAATAATTCTCCAGCGTCTCTTTTAAACTGGCCGCAATTCTATTTCGCAATCCCGCAGGTTTTACCACCCTCACCGCCGGGCCAAAACCCAAAATAAACCGCGTCAGCTCGTAATCGAGGCAGACTTGCATTGATAACCGGACGCGCCCATCTTCCATCTCAACGATTTTCTGCGAAGGGTGCCAGCGCCGCTCCTTGACGTATTTGGCCGCATTCTCGTCGAACTCCAGCTCCACATTCACCCGCCGGCCGGAGCCGAGGCCGATGCTGTCTTGGGAAATTTCCGGTATATTCCGCGCCGGGCCTGGCTGGAAAAGCTCATTTGTAACGGTTACGTTTTTTATCCTCTCCACCGCCAGGGTTATTATTTTGCCGTGCGCCGGGGAATGGCAGTAAACATACAGCCCGTTTGAATGCTCGAAGACGTGATAAGGATGGATAGAAAGCTTTTTCACCCTGCCCGAATGGAACGAATTATATACGATGGAAACAACCCTGGACTCGATGATGGCGGAAACGATTTTGTCCAGAGCGCGTTCATGGGATGCGTAGCCTTTCGCGCCTTTCACGAAGGGGAAGAACAGGTTTTTAGCGGACTGAAATCCGTTGGTTCCATTTCCCCGCGCCACCAGTTTGCCCACCAGCGACAGGATATTATTTTCAAAAGAGGAACCACCCAGCTTCTTCGCCAGATTGGACGCAAAAAGGAGCGACAACTTTTCACCCTGCGAAAAAGGGATTTCGCCGGATTCCGCTCCATTGGTCTTCTGCATCCGCCAGACAACCCGGAATCCGCTTTCGTCTTTATATATGGGGCAACCCAGTTTCTCCAGCCCCTCCATATCCCGGTAGATGGTGCGTACCGTAACCATGTATTTACTGGCGGCGTGGGATGGATAAACGCCGGAGGCCGAGCGCAAATCGTTCATCAGGCCAATAATGCGGACGCTTTGGCTGTTCCTGGGCAAACCGGCCTCCCGGGTTACATGGAAATTCGGCAGGACGCGTATTCCGTCCCGTCATAAAAACCCACACCAAATTATACCGGAACGTTGTGACAGGCAAGGTCTCAAAATGAAATAGTACAAGGGAATTTGTGACCTGCCCTGTCACAAAGGCGCCATACCCTCTCTCCATTAGCGCCGGAGCCCGCGCCCCGGAGCGGTTATGAACGAGAAAAGGAGGGGGAAGATGAAAAAGGTGTTAGCGGCTCTCATGACGGTGTTGATGGTTTCAGCCTGCGGCGGAGGAGGGTCTGGCGGTTCGAATACGGCCGAGGCGGATAAGCTTCTGGGCAACTTCAAGTTCGTTTATGTCATCATCAGCGAGTATACAAAAAAAGTTACCCTGGACGCCAAAACATCGGAGAAAAACTCCGATGGTGAGGATATTTATAGCGGATATGACGCTGATTATCCAACATATTCGGCCTTGGCCGCTTGGTCTCCATCACTTTCAAAATATCTTTTGGTTGTCCAGACTGCCATTACCGGCTGGTATTACGATTACACCTTCGTCATAGAATCAGACGGAAGATTGACTGGATGTTTCTACCTGTCCATTAACGGTAGCCTAAGCCCATGCTACGCATTGAACTCCACAACGTCTCACAAATATTCAGCAGGCGCGTGGGGCAGGACAGGAGCAGTCAAATATACCGGCAAAGGTTCGGACGAGGCGGAAAGCCTATTGCGTGAAACAATTGGCGCCCCTTCAGGCGAAAAGGCCGGGCCGGAAGTGGCGGCCGCGCTGGGCGAGCTTGAGGGAATGTTGCAGGCGGCCCCATAGGTCAATGGCCTGGCTGGTAATGAAAAGCCCGCCCCCGCCGGCAACAAAAAGTTGCCATACGGGGCCGGGCCTTTTATATTGATTACATAATAACCATGCAAGCGCGGGTTCGAGGGAAAAATGTCCATATTGCGTTGGGATCCAGCCAAAGACCTGATGTTCGTGCAGGACAGGATGAGCAAGCTGTTCGAGTATGTGCTGGCGAACCTGGATGTGGACATAAGGTTCCCCTCCCCTTGGGTGCCGCTGTGCGACGTTTACGAGAACGCCGAAGGGTTCGTGTTAAAGGCGGAAGTGCCCGGCATGAGCCTGGACGACATGGTGCTGGACATCAGCGGCAACACCGTTACCTTCGTGGGCGTGCGGAAAAAACAGAAAGACGTGAGCGATGAAAGCTATTTCCGTATAGAGCGGAACTATGGCAAGTTCATCCGCAATTTCATCCTGCCGTGCGAGGTGGATGAAAATAGCGTGAGCGCGTCATTAAAAGACGGGTTGCTTTCAGTTACCATTCCGAAAGCGAAAACCCAAACGGCGGGTTCTGTAATCCCCGTGTCGTCGGAATAGGATCAAACTACCAGTTGTCCGATGAACCTCCACCCCCGGATTCGCCCCCGCCCCCGCTAAAATCACCGCCACCGGAATCGCTTCCGCTGTTTGAAGAGTTTCCATAGTCGCTACCGCCGCCATAATAACCGGAACCATTGTCTGGCGGGCCACGCCTTCCACTTTTTGCCCTCCCTGCGGCCTTGGACAAAATAATGAAAAAAACCACAATAAAGAGGATGATAGGGATCAATATGATTTCCCATCCCGAGAAATCCTCCTGTCCGGCGCTTGCTGGCGAGGGCAATTTCTCCCCGGCGATGGATTTCAATATTGCGTCCACCCCGGCGGAAATTCCTGTAGCGTAGTCTCCCTCCTTAAACCTGGGAACCACAAGCTCGCTGGTGATCCTTTTGCAAATTGCGTCCGGCAAAGCCCCTTCAAGCCCGTAACCCACCTCAATGCGCATGGTACGGTCTTGCATGGCCACGGTGAACAACACCCCGTCGTCCATCCCTTTCCGGCCAAGTTTCCAGCTTTCAAATACACGGATGGAGTATTGCTCTATGGTCTCCGGCTTGGTGGACGGGACTATAAGCACCGCCACCTGGCTCCCCTTCGTTTTGTCAAACTCCCGGAGTTTCGACTCCAGCTCGGCGGCCTGGCTGGATGAAAGCGTTCCGGTCAGGTCGGTCACGGCGGTACGCAAAGGGGGTATTGGCGTCTCGGCCCGCCCGGCGCCGGGCCACAGGCAGAGCGCCGTAGCGGGAGCCAGGATAAAAAGAGCGCGCCGCCAAATATTTATACGCATTTATCTAAAAGGGCTGATGGTTATTTTTGCCCGAAATCCACCTTGGGGGCAGTGGATATCTCTTTTTCGTTAGCCACCTCGAAGGTGGGTTTCACCGTGTAGCCGAAAACAATGGCCGTGAGGTTCGAGGGAAACGAGCGCACGGTCACGTTATATCCTTCCACCGCTTTTATGTAACGGTTGCGGGCCACGGTGATGCGGTTCTCCGTGCCCTCCAGCTGGGCCATCAGGTCGCGGAAAACACCATCGGCTTTCAATTGGGGATAGTTCTCGGCCACGGCGATAAGCCTGGAAAGGGCGCCTTGCAGGCCCGCCTGGGCTTGTTGGAAAGCGGCGAAGGCTTTCGGGTCGTTCAAAAGCTCCGGGGTCGCCTGGATGGAAGCCACGCGAGACCGGGCAAGGGTGACATTTTCCAGTATCTCTTTTTCATGGGCGGCATAGCCTTTGACCACGTTCACGAGATTGGGCACAAGGTCCGCCCGGCGCTGGTACTGGTTTACCACCTCGGCCCAATGGGCTTTTATGCTTTCATCCCCGGCCTGGAAGGCGTTATAGCCGCAACCGTTCAACGTCAAGACAAACACCGCCAGCATAGCGGTGAGTGAGAGCCTCGCCATTTTATCCATCACAAACCTCAAAACGAAAACAGTTGTTACATAAACCGGCCCCCACCATGATATGACCCCGCAGTGGGCGTGACAAGTGTTTGAGTTGAAAACGGTTGGGGTTGTCATTTTGAACCGGCAATAAACTGTTGACACAGTATTGGAATTGACCTCAAGATAATGAAGTAAAATAACTCGCAATTCTTTCACCATATTATGCCTCCGCGCCTTGCCTTGCCGCGCGGACACATGGCGCAGAAGAGGGGGAACGGGTGATGCGTGCGCTGATCGCAGGAGACGCGGCGGTAGAGCGGCAGAGGATACGCTCGGCGTTATCGCTTCTTGGTTTCACCGAAATACTGGAAACCCAGAACGGCAAAGAGGCCTTCGACGCCATAATATTCTCCACCAGCACCCCATCCAAAAGCATTGGCCTTGTAGTGGCCGACTGGGGCGGGGCCAATATGTCCGGCTACGAACTGTTGAAGAGCGTGAGGGCCGACGCCCGCTCCAGGAACATGGCGTTCATCATGCTGGTTGACGAGCAGAAGAAAGACGACATCCGCGCCGCCGCCGCCGCCGGGGTGGACGAGTGCATAGTTAAACCCCCCATGCCCCATCTTTTCCGGGAAAGGCTTACGCACATACTGCTACGCAGGATCGCCATGGTCCGGAAAGATGTGGACGCTTACTTTGACCAGGTCGACCTGGCCATGGAAGCCCCTGAAACCGAGATGGGCCAAAGGCGCAAGGCGGAGGAATTTTCCCGCCGGTTCCTGGCTTTAGGAGATGTTGCCCCATTCAGCGTCCAGCCGGAGCTGGAAGTGGGCAAGACTTTTATGCGGTTCCGGTTTTACGGGGACGCCGAAAAACTGCTAAGGAAAGTCATCGCCAGCGATTTCGGGGCGGTGGAGGCGCATCAATTGTTGTCGCAGGCCTTGAAAGCCTTGGGCAAGATACCCCAATCCATCAAGGAACTGGAGATAGCCCTGCAAGCCCAGCCGGAATCTGCGGACATAACCCAGAAACTGGGCGAAGCTTACCTGAGGGATGGTAAATACCCCCAGGCCATCGAGTATCTGGGCAAGGCCGTATGGCTTTTCGCCCGGGATTTGAGAAGGGCCATGGAGGCCAAAGGGCAAAACTCGCTGGGCCGGGCCAAGTTTGAGCATGGCGAGGCGGAAAATGACCAGTCCTTGCAGGAAGAGGGCATCGGGAACATGAACAAGGCTGTGGAGCTGGATCCAGACATGGTTTCGGCGTATTACAACCTGATGGTGGCCTACCAGAAAACCGGCCTGAAGTTAAAAGCCATGGAGATGTTCGAACGCGCCCACCAGATAGAGCCCAAAGACGCCGAAGGCTGGGTGGAGATGGGCAAGGTGTACCTCAATCGCGATGAATCCCAGAAGGCCCTTTTCGCCTTTAAAAAGGCCGACCAGCTTTCTGAAGGGACTTTTGAAGTGTACGAGGAGGCGGCCTTGGCGCTGTACCGGAGCAAGATGTTCAGGGAATCCCTTTATTTCATCGAGAAGGCCAAGAAAATAAACCCTTCGGACAAGTTTTCGTACAACCTGTGCGGGGTTATATACAGGACCATGGGAGACCGTCACGCGGCGGTGATGGAGTATCAGCGCGCCGCCCAGCTGGACCCGAACGACGCGGCGATCATATTCAACCTTGGGGTGGCCTACTTCAAGGCCAGCCAGGAAGACAAGAGCCTGGAGTATTTCAGGAAGGCCAAAACGCTGGATCCGTCTCTTACCGAGGTGGACAAATACCTGGAGATGCTGGGAGAGCACGCCGGCGGGTAATAGACTCCCGGCTTCCTGGTAACGCGGCTCAACTTTTCAAACCCAACCAGCTTAATCACTCATGGACGAGCAAGGTTTCAATCAATATCAACCCTCGATGGAAGAAGAGGAGCGAAAACCCCCCGTCTGCCCCCTTTGCGGGATGATGATATCCACGCCGGACGGAATGTGCCCAAGATGCGGCATAAAGATGCGGACGCATTTCCCCGGAGCCGCCATATTGTTTGGCGTCGCGGGGGCGCTGTTGGGCATCATAATTGCCCCCACGCTGGAGAGGGGGGCGCTGGTTACTTTGTGTTTTGGCGGATTCGGGCTGGGTTTCGATTTGATAGGTTATTTCACCTACACCCGGAACCGGATGCGGCGGGTATTCCGCCGGGTGGTTTGCGCCGCCCCATACGGCGCTTTGGCCGGGGGCCTTTGCGGCGGGTACATGGCTCCGGAGCTTATGGCGGCCCTAAAGTGGGAAGTGGAGAATGTTTATTACTCGTTCGGTCTTGCCGGGGCGTTCATGAGCGCCTTGTTCATGTTGGTGATGTCGGTTTCCACCGATGAATAGCGCGCGTCGGTAAAGTAACGGCGCGGACGTTGAACTGTAACCGTCCGCGCCAATTAAACCGCGCTATTTGACCAGGCTTTTCAACTGGTCCACTATCTCGCCGGGGGTGGATATTATCTTTGTGAACGTCCCCATGGTGAGCGCTGGCCAGTGCAACGCGATGCGGTATCTTCCATACAGGCAGTATGCCTTTTTATCCACCACGATAAGCTCATAAGGCATGGCGGCCACGTGGTCTGTGCCTATGATGGGCAGGAAAAACCGCTCGCCCATTTTCGTGTCGGTAAGGGCCACGCCATATACCGCCACATTTTTACCCGCCGGTTTTATTGAGTAAACCTTTTCGGCCCCGCCAGCTTTCTCCGCCAGGCGTTTTTCTATCTTCGCCGTCAGCTCTTCGAAAGTGGAAGGCTTGTCGTTGAGGGTGGACATGTCCTCAAAATATTCCATGCCAATCATGTAGTGGTAATGCTCCAGGTCTTTGACCGCAAGCCCTCCACCACCCATGGGCGCGGGTTTGGCGCTAAATCCCGCGTCTGGTTTGAACGCCGCCAGAACGTCGTTGTGAACCTTGGAAAGCGCCCGTTCCGCTTTTGAATATTCTTTCTGCGTATAGGCGCGGAACAGGTATTCGGGATTGACGATGGTGACAGTCACCCCGCCGGGGCCTTGTTTTAATCCAACCTTGAGAGCCGCCGCCAGCATCCGGGTGGGGGCCAGGCCGCCCAAGGCTGAACTTATGTCGTCCCGGGTGAAAACGATGGCGCGTAACTTTGGGTCGCTGGCGGGCGAGTATGCGCCAATCACCGAGAACCCGCCCGAGGCCAGCGCCTCGCCCACGGCTTTTTCAGCTTCCGCCATGGAGCCTTTTAGCTCACCCATGATTAAGTATGGTTGCAAGGAGGTGGCGGCTAAAGATGAACCAGCTGAAATAATGAGCGTTACAGCTATAAACAGGGCGTAGATAAACCTGGGCATTTTCAATTTCCCCCTCTTTCAATAAACGGCGTGTTGAGTGTGTGACCGCTATTTGATGCCCGGCGATGAGGGAAGATGCGAAAAAATGATTTAAACTGCGGGGGGAGTGGAATTAATGCAACTCAGGCTTGGCTGAAGAACCCCACACAAGCTTCTCATGCTAGAATTACTGAAAATAGTAAAACAACAGAGCAAGACAAATTAACATCATTCTTTAACCATGGATAAAGAAACCGAATATCTCGATGGCGTGGTTCAAGCCATAGTCCATGCCACACAGCCGGAGAAAATAATACTGTTCGGCTCTAGGGCCAGGGGTGAGCATGGGGCAGGTTCAGATTATGACATACTGGTCATTGAGAGGGAGCCTTTTGGCCCGGCCCGGTCACGCAGGAAAGAGCTCAGTAAAATCCGGCGGGCTATTTGGGACGCGCCGCTACCAATAGACCTTTTGGTGTATTCACTTGACGAGTACGAGGAGATGCAAAGCTCCTTAAACCATGTTCTCCAAAAAGCCGCCAGAGAAGGCAAATCGCTTTATGAACGGCATTGACCATGCGCGCCGGTTGATAGCGCTGGCCTTGCTGGATTTTCAGGCGATGACCAATATGCTGGAGCCTTCCATGTTTTCGGATTCAATCTTCGGCTTTCACGCCCAGCAAGCCGTGGAAAAGACACTAAAGGCATGGATGTGCCTTAATAACCAGGCTTACCAGGGAAAGCATGACTTAAGGCTTCTTCTGGCCCAGCTTGAAAAATATGGGGCGTCCAGTATTGAAAGGTTCAAGGACTTGGCGGATCTCACGGATTTCGCTGTTGAATACCGCTATGAGATATACAACGAAGAGCCGGTGGACAGGACAGAATTGATTGGCAAGGTCAGCGCGCTTATCGCTCATGTTAATGGGCAATTAGACCAAAAGTAAATCTTACGGATACACCCGCCAGTCGCTGGGCACTCCAGCGGCGGAGGCGCGGCGGTCCAGCGAGTTTAACAACCCCGTGTAGTAGTCGATAATCTTCTTCACATCCTTCTCGGTAAAGCCTTTCACCTTTTTGATTTCGGGATCGTCAAGAGGCGCGCCGGTGACAAGGCTTTCCCGGTATGCGGTGAACCGGCGGATGCTTTCGGAGTAATGGGTATATTTTGTCCGCCACCAGCCCTTGTCGTGCCCGCCGAACGATTGCCCGGCCCCCCTGGCGGATTTTAAAAGCATTTTGGAGCCGGGGCCGTCTATCTGGTGGATGAATTCGTTGAGGAAACTCATGCCCAAAAGTCCGTCAAACCCCTCGCCAATACTGCTGGATACGCCAGCTTCAACGTGTACCGCTTCCGCCTCCCCAACCTTGAGGCTCTCGATTTCGATAAGGTATATCCACGAGACGCCACCGGCGGTGGTAACCGGCATTTTAGGCAGGTTGTCCATATTGGATACACCTATCTTCTTGGCCAGTTCGGGGGAGATTATTACGAAGCTGGCGCCGGTATCCACAAGAAAGCTGGCGCGCGTTCCCCGGTTCACCTCCGTATCCACCAGATAACTGAACCCGTGGGACTTCAACGGAACGTTGATCACCTTATCCGAGCGCATCCCGGCGGGTTGGGCCACAGCCTGGGGAGCTAATCCGGAGCCGCCTTTATCCTGCGGCTCGGCTTCTTCGCTCTTTTTATTTTGATCGGGGGTGGCGATTATCTGGGCGTCTTTTCTGGATTTTACGGGAATGTTCCTCGCATCGTCCGAAAAGCTTACGGAGCCGCCTTCTTCATTCCATTTGTATATCTGGGCCCGGGCCGGACCGGCAATGGTTATGGCCGATAGGGCCATCACGGTCAACATCGAAACGGGTTTTAGCGTCATTTTACGGTTTTTAACTTGTCCTGCCATTTGTCCAGGCCGGTTTCCACGGCCCCGTTCCACAGTTTCATGCCCCCGGACAACACGGCCACTTTGCCAAAACCCGCGCCCGCCAGGGCGAAAGCCACTTCGCTGGCCTCCACGCCACCTTCGTCCACCACTATGATGGTCCAGTCGCGGTCCAGCCTGTTCATGTTGCGGTAAACGATCTTGGCGGGAAGGCAGTTGGCCCCCGGAATATGCCCCTGCCCGAAATCTTTGGGAATACGTACATCCAGCGCCAAAAGGGGCTCGTTGTTTTTCACCTTTTCGGCCATTTCACCGGGGCTTATTACCGAGTAGCTTGCGTCATGATGGACTATAAGAGACGGGTCGGACTTTATAACGTCTTCAAGGTAAGGGAGCCTGTCCGCCCCAAAAAAACCCTCGCCCCGGAAAACCATGAACGGAACGCCAATTACGCCGTCCTTAACGGCCCCGGCCTCCGCCTCGGCCTGGGCTGTTTCGTACAATGAAGTCTCCAGCGCCATGGCAAGCCCGGTTCCGCCCAGTTCGATGAACTTGACCGACTCGGCGATCGCCCCGGTATTTGAAATGTCTTTGGCGCCCAGCCACCGGGCGGCCATCACCAGGTTGATGTATTTAAGCCCCAGCATCTTTTCATCGGCGTAGAACCGGCCAAGGCAGGCTTTCCGGCAGTCCAGCGGCTGGTCTATATAATTTAGTTTCCTGTCCGCCTTTTTGGAAAAACGCCCTATGTCTCTGATGTAATACCTGCGCTCTGCCTCGTTTATGGAAAAAAGCCCCGTGCGGTCAAAAGTGGTTACGGGGATGTATTCCACATCCACTTTATAGGCGTGGGAGAGGTTTTTCACCATGGGGGCAAGGATGAAGCTTGCCGGGTCGTTAAACGAAAGATAAAAGCGGATTATCTCTTTATCGAAGGAAACGTCCATTCCTTGAAACTCCAGAAGGAAAAGCCTGGTTCAGCCACGCAGGGCCGGGTCGTTCTCCACAGCCAGGATGGAGCCACCGGCCACGGCCACAGGCATGAACGCAAGGTTAATAAAAGGTATCAGAAGCGCTCCCGCCACGGCAAGGCCAAAGCCCAGGCATGTCCATGGCCGGGACAGGATGAACATTCGTTTCTCCGCGAACGTGTACCCGCGCCGGTCCAGGGTGTAACCGGCAAACTCATAGGCCATGGCGAAAGCCACGAAAAAGCCGCTGGCGGCCACGAAAGCCATATTGCCAATGCCGGGAACAAGGTTCATGAGGAACAGTAGCGCCTGTATGGCCAGAAGAAGGGCCATTTTCCGGGACTCGTTGGCCATGACAAGTTTCGCCAGAGCCCATATGGGCATCTTGCGCTCGATAGCCCCGCCGGTAAGCTTTTCCTCAACGGCGCGGGAGAGCGCGTCGTTGAACGGCGACGCGATTATGAGCCCCACGGCCGTGAATGTGAATATAACCGCAAGAATGGATATCACAAACAGCGCCGCCCCCGTTACCATGGAGAGGAGCGCCCAGTACCACTCCTGCGAAGACTGGGTGAACACATATGACGAAATGTGGAATGCGAAGAAATTAAATGACAGGAAGAACAGCGCGAACACCGCGATGTTCACCAGCAGGGGCATGGCGGCCAGTTTTAACAGGCGCCGGTCACCCAATATCATTTTCAGCCCGCGAAACAGATATGTGAATCCGCCCATTCTCTTGCCTTTACCGCCAGTTACGAAAACTGGATTTTATCACGCAATATGCCTTGGCTCAGGGCGCTTTACGTTTGGCCGGAAGACGCTGTTATTTATCATCCTGAAATATATTCATATATCGTTATCCACCCATAACCTTTTATAAATCCAAATGTTAGATTTATGTTAAGGCCCAAAAACGGCTTGACTTGCCCCTCGCTTTGAAAAAATAATACACCCCACGGAGCAGGTTAAGAGGCGAACCTGCGCCGTGAGCGTCTTATATTTTCCTTTTAACATTCTAAGAGGTCTTAAGAAAATGAGCGCGATGAGGAGATTCGCATTGATGGCTTTCGCCATGATGGCGGCCATCACCCTCACCACGAATGGCGCCTACGCCTTCAAGGTGAACGACAACAATTCAGTGGGCGGTTACGCCACAGTGTGGGGCATTCTCGATGAGAGCGCTTTCAACACCGCCACCGACTCTTCCGGGGAGAAGGGGAAAGACAAGTCCTTCGGTTTCCAGATTAAACAGATGCGCCTTGGCGCCAAGGGCGACCTGGCCGACAAAGTGTTGGGCTATAACGTGCTGTTCGACGGCTCCGGCTCCAACAGCTCGGTCGCTTTCGTTGAAGGCTGGATAACCCTCCGCCCGCTCGGCGACGTTCTCGACATCAACATCGGCCAGATGCGCCCCTACGGCACCTACGAAGTGGGTATAACCTCCGGCGGCAAGATCGAGAACCTCGATGTTTACCAGGCCGGTAAAAAGCAGATGACCAGCTTCCTGGCCGACTCCGGCAACAACACCCGCGACCGCGGCGTGGAGTTGGTGTTCAAGAAGCTCGGCGGCATGGCTGACTTGCGCATCACCGCCACCAACGGTTACGGCAACAACGGCGACGTGGGCGGCTCCATCTCCGGCTCCAAAGCCATTTGGGCCAACGGCACCATGGACGCGGCTTACACTGCGGCATTGATCCTGACCCCGGTGGAAGGCCTCCGCATCAACGCCGGTTACGGTATCAACAAGCATGAGAACGCCGTTGTTAACGTGACCTCCTCCACCGCCGACCTTACCACCGGCGCCGTTTCCTCCTCCTCTTCCAAAGTGGTGGTGGATCTGGACCGCTCCATGTACTCCGTGGGCGCCAAGCTGGACGTGAAAGACCTGGGCCTGTGGATCGACGGTGAGTACGCCGCCTTGAAAGGGGCCGACAAGGACACCCTGGCCGGCGGTTACGAGGTGAAGGGTTACTATGCCCGCCTCGGCTACTTCCTGGTTCCGAACACCCTCGAACTCATCGGCCGCTACCAGGGCTGGGACGAGATCAAGAGCAAAGGCGCCAGCGAGAAGAAGAACACCGGTTACGACCTCGGCGTTCGCCTGCATGTGGACGCTTTCGTGTTCACCCTGGAGTATGAGAAGCAGGACCTGGACGGCACCAGCGACGATCCCACCCGGCTGGCTTTCAGGACCGTCCTGTACTACTAAGCTGATTGAACGGGGGCTCGTAAAAAGGTTCCCTGGCAGGATAAAAAGGGGTTCGGCTGTAATGGCCGGGCCCCTTTTCTTTTAACGATTCGCTAACCTTCCATATGTTATAGTTAAAGTCATTTTCAAATCAGCGCCGTGATAAAAATGATCGCACTGGAAAAAATCCTCTTAATGTCCCTTTCGGCCGCGCTGGTTGTGGCCGTGGCCGGCCCATACCCCGCCGCCGCAAACGCCACGCCGGGAGGAAGCGCCCTTATGGAGGGATTGGCCCAGATGCGGCCGCGTCTGCAAACACCCTCGGGCTCCGTAATAAGCGTGAAGGGCGGAGAAGTTTTTATCGCAAAAACATCACCGGGGCAGGCCGTTCCCGCCGGGATGCGGTTTTCGATCGTCCGGGATAAAGAACAGCTCTTCCATCCCGTAACAAGGGAGAAGCTTGGAACCATAACCGAGCCGGTGGGGGATGTCAAAACCCTGTCCGACGACGGCAAGATAATCAAATGCGCCATAGTTTCCGGCAAGGAAAAGATAAAACCAGGCGACTATATAGGCGTTCCCCAGGCGCCAACCGTGGTGGCCGTTATGTTTTTCATCCCGCCCGGTTATCCGGAGCAGGCCGCGCTCAGGTCATCGGCCATCAACGAGCTATCCAACTGGCGCGGGCTGGCCGTGGCCCCACCCATGGCGGTGGAACGGCTGATTTTCGACCGGGGCATAGCAGACGCGGCCCAGTGGCTCAAAGACGGCGCCAACCGGTCTGCCGCCGCCGCAACTTTAGGAGCCCGGTACGCGCTTGCCATATCCGTTAAAACGGAAAAAGGCAGGGAGCTTGTGGACATAGTTCTCTACAGCCTGGACAGCGGCGAAGCGCTGGAGCGTTACGCAGGTATGGCAGGGCAGGAGGCCTCGCAAGCAGTGGAGACGCGGGAAACTAAAAAACCTGTGGCCGCGCCGGTTATCATCCCGGCCCCCACCGCGCCGGAAATAAAACCCGCCCCGAAAGAAGTTTCCACCGGAACTGGGTTTAAAAGCGTAACCCTGGCCAGGCTGGACGGGAAGCTAACGGCCCTGTGGGGCGGGGATATAGACGCGGACGGGGTAACGGACACGCTGGCGGGGCTGGATAACAAAGTAATCCTGCTCCACATGACAAGCGCCGGGACGCTGGAGAAGGCTTGGGAACATGAAGCCGGACGGCGGTTGATGATCACGGGTTTTGCCGTGGGGGACCATGACGGCGATGGGGTTCCGGAGATTTACGTTAACGCCTTGGCCGACGGCGCCGCGCGCTCTTTCGTTATGGAGAAGAAGGGTGGAGTTTATGCTCCCACCATTGAAACGCGGAACATGCTGTTCTACGCTGGGTCCGACGGCAGACTGTACGGCCAGCGCCAACGGGCGGATCTTGGACTGGAGGACAAGATATTACTTCTTACCCGGAGTGGCGCGGGTTTTATTGAAAAACCCTTCGCCAACCTGCCCGGCGGCGCCAATCTTTCCGGGCTGGCGTTTTCCGACATGGACGGTGACGGGGCCATTGACATGGCCGGGTTTGACGGCGGGAAGAACTTCGCCTACTTCTCCAGCGCGCTCAATAGCTGGGTGAAGGTTCCGGGCCAGTTCGGCGGGTCTGAAATGGCCATCAAACTGCCCGACGCCGGGGAACTGCCCCAATATTTCGAGATTCAGCCGCAGGTTGCCCCCGCCGGAATGTCCGGGGAATTCGCGGTGATAATAGCGGCGCAGAACGTTCATTCGCTATACTACATTACCGCGGCGCCGGTTTACGGCAAATCCAGGGTCCATTATCTTGTGAACGGCGGGTTGGGGTATGAGATAAAATTCTCCACCCCCATCACCGACGGGGTAATTTTCGCCATGGCTCCGGTTCAGGGAAAACCCGGCCATACGCTGGCGGGAAAAACGGAAACCCATGTGACGGGTCCAGATAAATCGGAACTAATACTATATACAGCGGGGGAATGATCTGATGGCCGTTTGGATGGACAGGGCCACCGTCGTTTTTATTCTGGCCCTGGCATTGGCCTGTTCCACGGCCATGGCTTATGAGCCGCCGCAAGCCGCCCGTATCCTGGCCGGAAAACTGGCTGGGGCCATATCCCCGTTCCGGAGCTATGTGATAAAAGCGGATGGCTCCCGTTTATATATAACCCTGCCGGTTTCGGGCGCGTTTTCGGAAAACACCATAGGCCAGGCTTTAGACGCTTCCGGGGCGCGGATTGCCATCGTAAAAATAGTTTCGATTACTGAAAGCCATGCCATTTGCCAGGTACTCGGCTCCGCTAAAAACACCGGCTCCGCCAAGATAGTGGCCGGTTTGAAAACCCCGGCCCGGCTTCTGGCGCTGGGGAGCTTCAACAATGACGGGAGCGGAATTTTGCCGCTGATAGAAGAAGCCCTCCGGGATGAGGGGGTGTTCGATGTGGCCCCCAGCGTAATTTCGGACAGGCTGTCATCCATTCAGGCCGCCGGGGACATGTGGGCGAAAGACCTGATGGCCGTGAATGCCGTGGCCGCCACCGGCGCGGAACTTGTGGCCGTATTGCGGGAAGAGCCCGTTAACGGCCGGAGCAAGGTTAAAGTGACTTTGTATGGAGCCGGAGGCGAGTTTTTATTCCAGCCCGAAGCCATGTTGCAAGACGTTAAGCCCATGACAATGGCCACGGAGAAAAAACAGGGGGACGAAACTGGCGAATCCATCACCACGGCCCAGGCCAAAACAGGATTCTTAAAAGCCAGAAGCGCCGCCGAACCCGTCGCCGAACAGGCGCCGGAGACGAAGGTTATGGACATCCGGGACCGGGCGCGATGGAAAAAGTATCAAGTTGAAGGGGCGCTTCTGTCTGTGGCGGTGGTGAGCCCCGAGGGCCCGGTAGTGGCGCTCACCTTCAGAGACATGGTGAGGATTGCGCGGCCGGAAGGTGACAAGCTGAAAACCCTTTGGGAGACCCGGGCGCCGCAAGGCCTGCGGTTCATCAGTTGCGCCGCTTATGATTTCGATGGCGACGGACAACGGGAGCTGTTTGTGAACGCATTGGCTTCGGAGGGGGTGGAATCCCTTCTCATCCGGAGGCAAGGCGCAAGCTACGCCCTGGGGGATGGCCGGCACCCATACTTCTTCTCCACCGCTTCCGACGGGGTTTTACTGGCCCAGAAAGGCATGGAGAAAGTCCCGGTTCCCGGGCCGGAGGTTTTCATAGTGAGCCGCTCCGGCGACGAGCCAAGTTTCATCCCCGCGCTGGTCATCCACGGGAAGGAGGCGCTCATAGGCCTCAACCGGCTGGACATAGACAAAGACGGGTTTTTTGAATACGTGGGGTTGTCGGGCAGGGGGATTCTCGTTATTGTAAACCAGAGCGGGGAAGTGGTGTGGCGCGGCGCCGGGTTCGGGTTGACCGCCCGGGACCTTTCCGCCGGGCGGGAGTTTTCCATGCCCGCTCCGCCGAAGGTTTTGCCGGTGATGGATAAAGACGCCGGGCTCACCCTGGCTGTGGCGGGCGCGGAATACAAGGCGGGTGGCGTGTTTTCCGCCGCCAGGCTGGAGAAAGGCTCCGTCAGGTTTGTAACCATCAATCAAAAGGGTTACCAGACCCAGGACAGGATGATTTTAGGCGATGGTTGGGTGAGCGACCTTGTGGACATGTCCAAAGACGGCGCTACGCCTTCAGCCATGGGCTATGTGAGGGTTATGCCGGGCTCCATCTCTGACATGTCTGAACTGGCATTGCCGGTGGAGTAACGGTTTTTTCTTTTAGGTTAGGAATAGTGGCGAAAGCTTGCGGCGGGTTGTCCGCGGGAGCCATATCAATTATCATGTTCGGATTCATTTCATAAGCTGTTGAGGGTTGCCGGGAATTGATAGAGAATCTGCAGTATCTGGTCGAGAATTATGGTTACCTGGCCATACTTGTCGGCACATTCCTGGAAGGCGAAACGATCCTTGTGCTGGGTGGCATAGCGGCCCACCTGGGATACCTCGATGTTACCCTCGTAATTTTGTGCGCTTTCGCGGGCTCCACCGCAGGCGACCAGCTTTATTTCTTCATCGGCAGGTTCTGGGGCAAGAAATATATTGGGCGCTGGCCTACCTGGAAGGCGCGGATGGACCGTGTCCAGAAACGGTTCGAACGCTGGCATTCATGGATAATACTTTTCTTCCGGTTCTGGTACGGTTTGCGGAACGTCACCCCGTTCGCCCTTGGAATGAGCGACGTGAAGACGTCGCTGTTCGTAACGCTCAATATAATCGGCGCCATTATCTGGGCCATCACCATAAGCATGGCGGGCTATCTTTTCGGGGTGATGGTGGAGAGCGTCATCGGCGACATCAAGCATTACCAGATGCTGGCGCTGATAGGTGTTGGCGTTCTGGGGCTGGTGATCTGGATAATCTCCCTTTTCGTCCGGAAGAAAAAATATTCCGCCCAAAGCCCTGCCGCGGCCGTTCCGGACCAGCAGGTTTAAACCCTCTTTTAGCTTCTTACCGGGGTACGGCTGAAGCCTGATATATTGGCTGGCTCCGGGAGCCGGTGAAAAATATAATATAGGTGATTGCTGAGGTCTTTCTTGCGCCCGGCCAATAGCCGGCCGGCCGGTATGAAATGATGGAGCGCCATGAGCGAAGCCGCCGAAGAAAAAGAAGCCATTGAGCGGATAAGCGAGGTTGAGGCCGAGTTGCGCGCCAGGCTGGAGGCTGTCCGGAAAAAAGCCCGGGACATGGTGACCGAGGCGGAACAAAAAGCCTCCGCCTCCACCCATGGGTTGCAGGCGGAGCTGGACGCGCTCAACCGCGCCGGTGAAACTTTTTTGACCGGGGCCATGGCGGGCCCTGAACCGCCGAGTATCACGCCTCCGCCAAAAGAAATTGTCACCACGCTGGCCCGGGATCTTTTCACCATGCTGGCCTCCGGTAAGGGCGAGGAGGTCAAATGATAGCCTCCATGGAGCGAACCAGGATAGCGGGCCCCAAATCCGCCGCCGCGCGCCTGCTGGCCCTGCTTTTCGCCCATCGGGTTTTTCACGTCACGCCATCCGCCAGCGACCAGTTATTAAAAGAAGCTTCATTTGAACACGGGGTTTTGCCCGCCGGTGAGGAGAGCAACCTGAAACTGGCTGAGAGCCTCATTAACCTGATGGCCGAAGCGGTCACTTACCTTCCGCCACAGGAGCCCCGGGAGCCTGCCCCGGTTTTCCAGCATGAAAGCCAATGGCTGGCCTACGCCTCGGGCAAATCCGTGATGGAGGTCCTGGAGGAGGTTCCCAAAACCGCCCAAAAGCTGGAGTCGCTGGTGGCGGAACAAAAAGAGGCCAACGCCTACCGGGAGCTTTTCGAGGAGTTCCAGCCGCTGTTGGAGAAGGCGTCCGCGTTCCGGGGCATGGAGATAACCGGTGTTACCCTCACCGCCGGTTATGAGGACATGTTCAACGAGATGCGGCTGACCATGGAGGAGATCACCGGTGGCGCCTGCGCAATATTCCGGGGCAAGGCCAATGGCGAAGGATCTTCGGCTCTGCTCATATATCCCGAGTCCATCGGCGAAGAGGTGCGGCGGCGCGCGTTCGGCCACAAGGTCCAGCCGGTGCGCCTGCCGGAAAAATACGAGAAAGGCACTTTCGCCACCACGCTCAAATATTTGTACACCCGGGAGCGGGAGCTGGAAAAAGAACGCCGCGAGGCTTCGGCGAGGCTTGTGGAGCTTTCCACCAGATGGCTGGAGCCGATAAAGGCGGCTGAACGGGGCCTGCGCCAGTACGCGGAGCTTTTGCGCTCGCAGGGGCATCTGGCCACGTCGGGTATGACCTTTTGGATATCCGGATGGGTGCCTACCGATGAGATGCCCCGGTTAAAAGACGCCGTAGCGCGGGAATTTGGCGGAGCGGTGGCTTTATATTCGGCCCGGCCCGGCCTTGCGGAATTTCCCGAAACCCCGGTAAAGCTTGAGAACCGGAGCTGGGCCAGGCCCTTCGAAAGGCTAATCCATCTGTACGCCACGCCGATGTACGGCGGGGTGGATCCTTCGGCGCTCATAGCTTTCACCATGCCCATGCTTTTCGGATTCATGCTGGGGGACGTGGGTTACGCGTTATTGCTGGCGGCTGTGGGGACAGGGTTGCGATGGAAATTCGCCGAGGATTCCCTGGCTCTGGACATGTCGAAAATCATTTACCTTTGCGCGGCCCAATCGGCCCTGTTCGGCCTGCTGTTCTGCGAGATATTCGGCGCCGCCCATCTTTGGCCGCCGTTGCTGGACAGGAAACATGAGGTGGTATTCACGCTCATGCTGGTTCTTGCCGCAGGAGGGATGCATCTGGCGTTGGGGAGTCTTATAGGTTTCTTCGCGGAGAGACGGCTAAAGCGGAGCCGCCATGCGCTGGAGCGGCTGGCCGATTTCGGATTTATAGTTTCAGCGCTACTGGCGGGTTTTTCCGCCATCACCGGTGGGCCAAAGTGGACATATTTCCTCCCGCTTGTTCCGCTGGCCGTAAGGGTGGCGGCGGTGGGCTTATCGGAGGGGTTGCTGGAGGCGCCAAGGATAATTTCCAATATGCTTTCCTACGCCAGGCTCATGGCGCTGGGGCTGGCGTCGGTGATTATGGCCGACGTGGCCGGGGAGATAAACAAGACAATAGAGTGGGCGGTGGCCGGGGCGCTGGCGGCGGCGCTGATTCACGGCGTTAACTTTGTGATGGGCGTTTTCAGCCCGGCCATACAGGCTATCCGTCTTCATTACGTGGAGTTCTTCAGCCGGTTCTACACCTCCGGCGGCGTAGCTTATTCGCCGCTGGGCAGACCTTAAAACGCAAAGGAGGCATTTTATGGAATTGGACTGGACAACATTGGGCGCGGCGTTGGCCATAGGGTTCACCGCGTTCGCTACAGCCTGGGCCCAAGGCAGGATAGGCTCGGCGGCGGTGGGCGCCATCGTGGAGAAAAAAGAAGTGTCGGGGCTGATGATCATCCTGGTGGCCATCCCTGAGACCATGGTGATACTCGGATTCGTCATCGCCGTTCTGCTTATTTACAAATGAGCGTTGAAAAACTGCTTTCCGCGCTGAGGCTGGAGGCGGAGATAAAAGAGCGCTCCATCCTGGAAGAGGCGGCCGTAAAAGCGGAGGAAGTGGCGGTGGCCGCCCGGGAGAAGAGCGCCGCAATCCAGCGGGAGATAGACCTGAAACGGCAGTTGATGGAATCCCGGCGGGACGCGTTGCGCCTGGCGCGGGAAAGGATGGCGCGGCGCGAGGCCATGCTTGAGGCGCAAGACGCCGCGGCGCAAGCGGTGAAGAAAGAGGCCCGCGGTCTATTCCAAGAATTCATGGGTTCACCGGCATACGGGCAATATGTGGCGCGTGAATTGGAAACAGTGAGGGCCGAGGCGGGGGAGTTGGAGGAAGTCAGGGCCGATGCGGTGACCGCTGAAATTATAAGGTCGCTGGGAGGGCCGGAAAAAATAGCGGTGGATGAAAATGTGGCATGCGGCTTTGTGGCGTCCACCGGCGGAGGCAGAAGAAAGTGGCTGTGTCTTCTTGAGACCAGGCTTGAAAAACTCTGGCGCGCCAGGGGAAACGAATTTGTGAACCGTTTAACGGAGTCCGCCGGATGGAGGCTGAGTACGTAACGGCGCGGCTGGCGGCCATAAAGAGCCGCCTGGTATCGCCGCAGGAGCTTATGAAGGTTCTGGAGGTGGGGGATTTAAAGCCCGCCCTGGAGCTTATAGAAAGCTCTGTTTACGCCCGGGAGATGGAGGAGATCATAAGGCGCGGCGGTTTACGGCCGACCCCGGCGCTGATGGAGCGGGTGATAAACGAAGGGCTGGCGCGGCTAAAACGCAGGTTCGCCGAACTGGTGATAGATATGGACAGTACCGTGGGAAGGGCGCTGGTGATGCGGTGGGAGCTGGAAGAGTTGAAATCGGCCATCCGCTACCTTATGCGCGACGGGTTTTCCCAGGACAGGAGGTTCAGCTTTACTCCGATGGTTGTCGAGCCTAAAAACATCCCCGCCTGGGGCGGATACAAAACCGCAACGGAGCTGATAACACTCATGAAAAAGGCCGGGCATCCGCTGGCGCCGGGGCTGGACGCGGCGCTGTTCGCGAAAAACCCGCTGGATGCGGAATTGGGGCTTGAACGCTATTTTTTCACGAAATACCTGCGGAGCCTAAGTTATCTGCCTTGGCAGATAGGGGAGTATTACCGGGACCAGCTGGACATGGCCAACGTGAATAACGCGATGCTGGCGCGGGTGGCTTCCGTGGGGCCCATGGAGTTGCGGGAGTTTTATATTGACGGCGGAGGGCTCATACGCCGGGAGGATTTTGAGACGCTGGCGTTTGGCCAGGGGGACACGCCGCACAAGGTGATAAAAGAGAGGCTGGGGGCTAAACCACGGCGGGGCTCCGAAAACTCGGCCACCCTTTTTTACATGGAACTACGCAGGGCGTTCTATGTCAAGTACCGCCGCCACAGTTTGAAAGAGCCTGTAGGCCCCTGGGGGCTTATCTTTTTCATGGAAGAGCTTTCGGCAAACGCATCGAACCTTCATCTGGCTTTGAGTTTCGGTTTGTCCCACACGCCCATGGGGGACGCGGCCGAACATTTTATAAGGGCATGGCAATGAGCGCCGGCAAACCGATGACCATCAAGGTTGTCTCCTATTGGGGGCAGGAGGCCGGGTTCCGCCTGGCCGGGGCGGAGGTTGTGCCGGTGACCGGCGCGGAAGCCCTTAACGGCGAGATTGAAAAAATACTGGCGGAAGGGGGCGTGGGGGTGCTGGCCATCCCGGCGCAGATGGAGGAATGGATCACTGACAGGAACCAGAAAGCGCTTCGCAAAAGCGTAACCCCATTGCTGGCCAGGTATGAATATCCGGGCCAGTGGCGGTTCACCGGCGAGGCGGAGGATATGGCCGACTGGCTCACGTTCCGCGCCATCGGTTACCACATGAGGATAAAGCTGTGACGGCAAGCGGCGGCCGCATAATAAAAGTTTCCGGCCCGGCGGTGGTGGCCGGGGGGATGTTCGGCTGTTTTATGAGCGAGGTGGCCCTGGTGGGCTCCGAAAAACTCATGGGGGAGATCATCCGCATAGAGGGGGACACGGCGGTGATCCAGGTGTATGAAGACACAATGGGCCTTACCGTGGGTGACCCGGTGGAGCGGCTTGGCGAGCTTCTCTCGGTGGAACTGGGGCCGGGCCTGATAGGCTCCATATTCGATGGCATCCAGCGCCCTTTGCCCAGGCTTGCGGAGCGCTGGGGGGATTTCATACAGCGCGGCGCCCGCGTAAAAAGGCTGGACCGTAACAGGAAATGGAAGTTCACCCCATCGGTGAAACCGGGTGACCATGTGGAGTGGGGCATGGTGGTGGGAACTGTTCCTGAAACGCCAAGGGTGACCCACCGCATTATGGTTCCCAAAGATGTTTCCGGCGTGGTGGCCACGGTGGCTGTTGGGGAGCTTACGGTGGAAGAGACGGCGGTTACCCTCACCAACGGCCAGCGGATAACCCTGCGGCAGAAATGGAACGTGCGCGAGCCCAGGCCCCGGCTGGAGCGTCTGCCGCTCAACACGCCCCTTATCACCGGCCAGCGGGTCATAGACACTCTGTTCCCCATCGCCGAGGGGGGCGCGGCCATAATACCCGGAGGGTTCGGCTCCGGCAAGACGGTTTTGGAGCAGACCATAGCCAAATACGCCCAGGCGGACATAATCATATACGTCGGTTGCGGCGAGCGGGGAAACGAGATGGCCGATACGTTAAGCCAGCTTCCCAAGCTTATAGACCCCCACACCGGCAGGCCGCTTATGGAGCGCACCATCCTCATCGCCAACACATCCAACATGCCCGTGGCCGCGCGGGAGGCCTCCATATACACCGGCATGGCCATCGCCGAATATTACCGGGACATGGGTTACAAGGTGACCGTGCTGGCCGACAGCACCTCCCGCTGGGCCGAGGCATTGCGGGAGATGTCCTCGCGGCTGGAGGAAATACCGGGGGAAGAAGGGTACCCCACTTATCTTGCTTCCCGGCTGGGGGCGTTTTACGAGAGGGCCGGACGGGCGAGGCTTTTGGGCAGGCCGGAGGAGACAGGCTCCGTCACCGTGATAGGCGCCGTGTCGCCGCCGGGGGGGGATTTTTCTGAGCCGGTCACCCAGGCGTCGTTGAGGATGGCCTCCACGTTCTGGGGGCTAGATTACGACCTGGCGCACCAGCGGCATTTCCCGGCCATAAACTGGCGCATATCATTCAGCCTCACCTATCCATCGCTGGGGACGTGGTACCAGCAGAACGTGAGCCCGGCATGGCGGGAGATGGTGAGCAGTATCCACGCCACGCTCCAGAAAGAGGAGGAGCTTTCGGAGGTGGTGAAGATAGTCGGTATGGATTCGCTGGAGGACAGGGAGAAAGTCATCCTTGAAGGGGCCCGGCTCCTGCGCGAGGGGTATCTGCGGCAAAGCTCCGCCAGCCCCGCCGACGCTTATTGCTCCACCCGGCGCCAGGCGTTGATGCTGGACGCGTATCTTTTCTTTGTGGAGAAAATGGCGGACGCCGTGGACAAGGGGCTGACGGCGGAGATGGTGATGAAGTTCGCCGGAATGGAGCAGGTGATGAGGCTCAAGGAGGTTGCCGAAGACGAACTGGAAGCGCTTATAGGCGAGCTTAAAGCCGCTTTCGTCCGGTACGTGGAAAGCGAAAGGAGATAGGCGGATGGGTGGCGATCTTCTTTCAAGGCAGTTTGGCACGATAGACTCGGTGAAGGGCCCGCTGGTGTTCATACGCCGGGCGGAACGGGCCGCCCAAGGCGACATAGTGAGCATTGTCATCGGCGAGGGGGACACGCGGCCCGCGCAGATTATCGAGATAAGCGAGAAATGGGCCGTGGCGCAGGTGTTCGGCCCCACGGGAAGGATAAACCCGGACACCACGCTGGTGTGGTTCTCCGAAGAGGGGGCCAAGGTGGACTTGTCGCCTCTCCTGCTGGGCCGGGTTTTTTCCGGAGGCGGCCAGCCGCTGGACGGCCTGCCCAAACCGCCGCCCATGGCGCGCCGGGACATTAACGGCTCCGCGTTAAACCCCACCCGCCGGGCAATGCCGAAAGATTTCATTCAAACCGGCGTTTCCGCCATAGATGGCATGAACACCCTGGTTCGCGGCCAGAAACTTCCCATCTTCTCCGGAGCGGGCCTTCCCGCCAACGAAATCGCCACCATGATAATCGCCAACGCTGGCGTCAGCGGGCCGGGGGAGCGGTTCGCCCTGGTTTTCGCGGGAATGGGGATAACCTCGCGGGAGGCCGATTATTTCAAGCAGGCGTTTGAATATTCCGGCGCCATAGAACATTCGGTGGTGTTCCTGAACCTGGCGGATGACCCGGTGATAGAGCGGTTACTCACGCCCCGGTTCGCGCTGACCACGGCGGAGTACCTGGCGTTCGACCTGGGGATGCAGGTGCTGGTGGCCCTCACGGACATGACCCATTACTGTAACGCCCTGCGCGAAGTATCGTCTTCCCGCGAGGAAATTCCCGGGCGGCGCGGGTATCCGGGTTATATGTACACCGACCTGGCGGGGATATACGAGCGGGCGGGGCGCATTGAAGGTAAAGTTGGCTCCGTCACCCAATTGCCCATATTGACCATGCCCGACGACGACATAACCCACCCCGTGCCGGACCTGACCGGTTACATAACTGAAGGCCAGATAGTGCTGGACCGGGGGTTAAGCAGGAAAGGGGTGTTCCCGCCCATTAACGTGTTGCCCAGCCTCTCGCGGCTGATGGACCACGGAATCGGCGCGGGGAGGACCAGGGAGGATCACAGACAATGGTCAGACCAGATATATATGTGCTACGCCCGGGGGGAAGAGCAGAGGCGCGTGGCCGCCATCATCGGTGAAGAGGGTTTGTCGGACATGGACCGGGTGTACCTGAAATTCGCCGAGGCGTTCGAACGGGAATTTTTAAACCAGGGGGAGATAAGCAGATCCATCGAGGAAACGCTGGCGGAAGGGTGGAGGCTTCTTTCCATCCTGCCGGAAAGCGAACTGGTGCGTATAAGCCGGGACAACATCCAGAAATACGGCAAGCGGAACGGATAACGATATGGAAGCGCGGGTTCGAACCGGGCGGCTGGAACTGTTAAGGCTCCGGGACCGCAGGAAACTGGTGGCCCGTGGCATAAGCATCCTCACCAGCAAACGGGACGCCCTGCTAATGGAGTTTAAAGGGGTGGTACGGCAGGTGCGCGACCTCCGGAAGATGCTGGACGACAAGATCCTCACCGCCGAACGGGCGCTGAACGTGGCCAGGGCCATGGAGCCCGCCCATTCGCTCCTCACCGAGTCTTTGGCGGCGGAACGGGACATTTCGTTCAACGTGGCCCTGCGGAACGTGTGGGGGGTGAAAATCGCCACGGTGGATTTCCCGGAAGAGCGCCGGACACCGTTCGAGCGCGGATCGGCCCCCGGTCATAGGAGTCCGGCGGTGGACGAGGCGGCGGGGCTATTCGAGGACGTTCTTCCCGCGCTGGCCCAGAGCGCCGCGGCGGAAAGCAGGCTACTGTCCATCGGCGGGGCCATACGCAACGCCACCCGGCGCGTGAACGCGCTGGAGCGGAAAGTGGAGCCGGAGATAAAGTCCACCATGGAGCGCATCATGGCCCAGCTGGAGGAGCGGGCGCGGGAAGAAACCTTCCGGCTGAAACGGTTCAAGTCCATCAAGGAACGGGGCTGAGCCGGAATCTTGCGCCATTGTTGCTTCTCCGGGGTAGCCCCGACCCCGGGCTTCCACATGAAACATAAGACCTGGTCGTGCGGCCGCGGGGAATTGAAACCAGTATGACCTGGCAAAGCCTCCGCCAGTTAAAATTCCGCTGAATTTGGCGTAGCCCGCGCTAAAATACCGGATGAACTCATCCTTCATAAAAAACCGCATTAAAACCCTTGCACGGGTTTTGCCGCCGTTGGTTCTTGCGGCGGCGGTCTTTCTTTCATCATCCGCGCTTCTCGCTGATCCTCAGCAAGGCGTATTCCTCTATGCGGATGAGGCTGGACGCGGAGCCGGATACTGGAATGGCCGGAGCGCCGTGACGGTGAGGGCGGGAGATTCATTAATCCCGGCCCAACTGCCGGGCCCGCTGGACCTATGGGCTGGCGGCGCGCCGAAGACAATCCATATCGAGAATCCATATCCAGGTGGAACTATTTTGACCATTTCAACGCTGGACAGCCACGAGGCCGCCCCGCCTATGCTGGACGTTCTGGCTAACGGCGCAACGGTAGCCAGCGTTCAGACCGAAAAAGGCCGGGGCCTTCCGGACTCCCTGTGGGAAAGCGAAGGCAAATCGGCGGAGTACACGGTGGAACTCCCCGCCATGGGAAGCGGTAGAGTTATTGCCATCCGCTCTGTAACCGGCTCCTGGATAGCGCTGGATAGCGTTAACATCCGGCCCATGCCTGAGGCGTGGGAAGTATGGCGGCACATCCCCCAATATTGGGCCAAATGGATTTTGGCGGTTTCCCTGATGGCGCTGGCGCTCTACATTCTGCCGGTGGCTGGAAGGGAGTTGCAAAAATCCCCAATTATAAAAAAAGCGTTTTTCGGTGTGGCCATGGCGCTTTCAACGCTTGCCCTGGCCGAGGGAATGGCGGCCATTTTCTTCCATTACACGAAAGACAGGTTTTCGTTCTACGATTTCTCCAGTTACCTGTTGGACGGGAAAACCGCCACCCGCCTGGCTAAAAGTTACGACAGGCAGTTGGGCTGGCGCCCGCTTTATCAAACCCCGTTCGGTGAGCGGCCCCGGCCCGTGGAGTACCCCACAGGTTTCATGGCCACATTCGGCGACTCCTTCACCCATTGCGACCAGGTGGACGATGATGAGACTTGGGAGACCTACCTTGCGGCCAGGCTCAACAAAAACGTTTATAACTTCGGCGTGGGCGGGTACGGCACCGACCAGGCTTATCTGGCGTTCAAACGGCACTGGCCGAAGGTGAAAACCAAAGTGGCCGCGCTGTGCCTTGTGCCGGAGAACATAAGCCGGGTGGCCAACGTGTACCGCAAGTTCTACTATCCGGCCACCAAAGGCGCCATGGCAAAGCCACGTTTCATTATGGAAGACGGGAAGCTTAAGCTAATCCCAAACCCGGTGGAAAACGCGGGGGAGATAAAGAAACTGGGCGACCCGGCGTTCCTTGAGAAGATAGGGCGGAACGATTTCTGGTACATCTACAACCAGCGGGATTATCCGGTTTTCGGGTTCCCTTACCTGAAGATTTTCCTGAACAAGCGGTTCTGGCTGGAGGTTTACTATCTGAAAGGCAATAAACAGATAGACGACATGATAGCCCGCCCGGCCCATCTGCAAGACATCTGGCGCTCCAGAGAAGTGGATGTGCTTTTCGGGATATTCGACGCTTTCGTGGCCGACGCCCGCGCCATGGGGGTCGAGCCGGTGATAGCCGTTCTGCCCACAAAAGACGAGGCGGAATATTATTGGGCGGAAAAGCGGGGAAGCTTCCCCGTTGAAAAAATCACTGCGTATTGCGGGGAAAAGGGGTATCGCGTTTTCAACGGCGTGGAAGGCATGGCGCGAAACGCGCGTAACCAGGACGATATAGACTCGTATTTCATAGGCCACGCGTCGCCGCTGGGGAACCGGCTGGTGGCGGAGGCGTTTTACGAATATTTAAAGAACGCGGGGTTGGTTACGCCCGGCTAAAACTGGCCGCCGCGCCGCAACAGCTCCTCGAACTCCTCGGCTGGCATGGGTTTGGCGAAATAGTAACCCTGTATGGTGTCGCAACGGTGCTCTTTTAAAAAATTGAGCTGTTCTTCCGTCTCCACCCCTTCGGCCACCACTTTCATCCCCATGCTGTGCGCCATGGAGATTATGGCCAGCGATATGGCCACGGCGTTCTTGTCTTCCGGCACGTCGTGGATGAAAGACTTGTCTATCTTCAGCTGGTTCAACGGCAATTTTTTAAGCTGGCTAAGGCTGGAATAGCCGGTGCCGAAATCGTCCATAGACACGCCTATGCCCATTTGCGTGGCCCGGTTCATTATGTCTATGGCGTGGTTAATGTTGCTCATCACCGCGCTTTCGGTTATCTCAAACTCCAGCATTTTCGGCGGCAGGGCCGTCTCTTCCAAAATGGCGCGGGTAGAGTCTAAAAATTCCCTTTGGTCCAGCTGGCGGGCGGAAATGTTGACAGAGACCACCAAGCTGTCCCACCCCATGTCCATCCATCGCCGGGTCCTGTCGCAGGTGGCGCGCATGACCCATTCACCGATTCGGATTATAAGGCCCGTCTCCTCGGCCACGGGGATAAACTCCATGGGTGACACAGGCTTGGATCCGGCTGGCGTCCACCGCAGAAGCGCTTCGGCCCCGATGAGTTTTCTTGTGATCACGTCCACCTTCGGCTGATAGAAAACCCGCATCTCGTCCCGGTCCAGCGCCTTTCGAAGGCTGTTCTCCAGCCCCAGCCTGCGCACCACCTTCTCGTTCATGGATGGTGTAAAGAGTTGGAAATTGTTCTTGCCCCGCTCCTTGGCGCGGTACATGGCGGTGTCTGCGTTTTTCAGCAGGGTTTCGGCGTCTTCCCCGTCCGCCGGATATATGGTGACGCCTATGGAGGCTCCGGCGTAAAGCTCATGCCCACGGATGTACATGGGCTCTGAAACGGTTTGTATTATGCGCCGGGCAACATTCAGCGGCGCCTCTTCGCTTTCTATCTCCTCCAAAAGGATAACGAACTCGTCCCCGCCGATCCTGGCGATGGTGTCTTCCTCCCGGGCGCACAAGGCGAAGCGGGAGGCTATGTTCTGGAGCAAAATATCCCCCACAGCGTGGCCCAGGCTGTCGTTGATGTTCTTGAAGTTGTCCAGGTCTATGAACAAAACCGCCAGCTTGCGTTCGTGCCGGTGGGCATGGGCCATGGCCACAGCCAGCCGGTCGTGGAACAGCGTCCGGTTCGGCAGGCCCGTAAGGGCGTCGTGGTTGGCCTGGTATTTTATGCGCTCCTGCGACCGTTTAAGCTCGGTGATATCGTAGAAAACCGCGGCGTACTGGGTGGTGCGCCCCATCTTGTCCTTGATGGAGGTTATGGTGAGCCATTCCGGGTAAGGCTCCCCATCCTTGCGGCGGTTCCATATCTCCCCCTGCCATTTGCCTTCCCGGGTGAGGGTTTTCCACATATCCTCGTAGAAGTCTTTTGAGTGCCTGTCGGACCGCAGGATCTTAGGCTGATGGCCGATGGCCTCCTCCGGCACATACCCGGTGATGGATGTGAACGCCGGATTGACGAACTGTATTATTCCCGTGTCGCTGGTGACCATCACCCCCTCGGCGGCGTTCTCGAAAACTTTCGTGGCCAGCACCAGCCGCTCTTCGTATTTTTTCCATTCGGTGATGTCATGCACGGTGCCGATCATGCGGGTTGGAGCGCCAGCGGCGTCCCGGAACACCTGCCCTTCTTCCCGGACATGGCGTATTTCCCCGCCGGGCCGCGTCACCCGGTGTTCCACGAAATAGTAGCCAGTGGGGTCGGCCAGCGCTTTTTCAACTTCATTTTGCACCACATGCCGGTCTTCCGGGTGGACGTAGCTTACGAACGCCTCGTAATTGGCGCCGAACTCCTGGGGCTCCAGGCCGAATATCCTGTATATCTCGTCCGACCAGAACAGGGTGTTGGCGCTTATGTCCCAGTCCCAATTGCCGATGTGGGTTATTTTCTGGGCGATGGCCAGACTCTCCTCGCTCCGGCGGAGGGCCTCCTCCACCGCCCGCCGCCCGGCGTTCTCGCGCATCAAGCGATCGTTTATCTCCATCACCTCGGCGGACCGCTCCTGCGTCAGGTCTTCAAGCTGGTTTTTGCGCCGTTCCAGTTCCAGCTCATATTCTTTCCATTGGGTGATGTCTTGCGCCTCGAAAAGCAGGCTTGCGGGCGCGCCGTTGGGGTCTATCACCATTGATACCCCAAGGATCACCCAGATTGTGGAGCCGCTCTTGTGGGTGAAACGTTTCTCCAGCTGGTAGCTTTCCAGATGGCCCCCAACTATTTTCCTTATGAAATTGAGGTGGGCTGGAAGGTCGTCCGGATGGGTGAATTCCTGGAAAAGCCTTCCGGCCAGTTCCTGGCGGGTATAACCCAGCATCCAGCAGAAGGAATTATTGACCTGTATGAATTCGCCGTTGAGCGATACCAGGGCTTTGCCCATGGTGGAGTTTTCAAAGGATGTCCGGAACTTCCGCTCGCTTTCAGCCAGCGCCCGTTCGGCTTCTTTCCTTACGGTTGCGTCCCGGAAGATGCCCTGGGCTACCTTCTCACCGCCTATCTCAACGATTGTGGCGGTGATGTCCACCGGAAGCCTGCGGCCGTCTTTGCGCAATATCGAGCCGTCGTGGTAATAGACAAAACCGGTTTGCGCCATCTCCTTAAAACTGTTCTTGGCGTGTTCCAGGGTTTCCGGAGGATGGATGTCCGTAAAATGGAGCTTCTCGATCTCACGGGAGGTATAGCCCAGCATCTGGCAGGCTTTCTTGTTGGCCCCCTTTAATTTCCCCTCCATGTCCGCAAGCAAGATGGCGTCCGAGGCGTTCTCCAGGAGGATCCGGTATTTGTCGTTCTTTCTCCCTTTGGGGGCGGATGGCGCCTTGGGAGCCGTTTTCCTGGCGGGCGCGGATTTCGCCGCGCGGGCGGGAGCTTTTTTCCCGGCGGCCGGGCGGCCGGGTTTCCCGCTGGTTGCGGCCTTTTGACCGGCTTTTTTCAACGCGCTATTTGCCCGTGTGGGTGACTTTTTCATTACTGGAACAATGATGCCTGGACCAACCTGAATACCAGCATAGTTTATCACCAGCCTGTATCATCTAATAGCGGTTTTAAACCGCCCTGCTCCGCAGTTTCACCTTTTCATGGCGCGCTGGATTTCCCGTTTCGCGTCCCGCTCCTTGATGTCCTCGCGGCGGTCATGGAGCTTTTTGCCCTTGCCCAGCCCCAACTCCATCTTGGCCATGCCGTTCTTGAAATATATTTTCAGAGGGATTAGCGTAAGCCCTTTTTCCCGGGTATCGGCGTGCAGTTTCTCGATCTGCTTGCGGCGCAGGAGCAACTTGCGGGTGCGCGTGGGGTCGTAAGGGTCGAAGGTGTTGATATTCCGGTAGGGTTGTATGTTCATCCCTATAATCCACGCCTCGCCGTTCATGATGCGGGCGTAGGCGTCGCCAATGTTCACCTTTCCCTCGCGGATCGATTTTATTTCCGACCCCAAAAGGACTATGCCCGCCTCGAAAGACTCCAGTATGTGGTATTCATGCCGGGCCTGGCGGTTTTGAATATTGGGTAGGCCTGGCTTGTTTTCCTTGCCCCCCTTGTGGCCTTTTCCTGCGGCCATGGGGTCAATCCTTTTTCTCCCTGATACCGGTCTTGCCGAACCGGCCGGAAAGCTCGTTCAACACATCGTCAACGGTTACGTCTTTCAACGCCAGGGCGAGGATGGAGTGGAACCACAAGTCCGCCGTTTCATATATTATCTGCCCCCGGTCCCCGGTTTTTACGGCCAGGATAACCTCTATGGCCTCTTCGCCAACTTTCTCCAAAACCTTGTCTTCCCCTTTGGAGTAAAGCTTGGCGACGTAGGAGCTTTCAGGGTCGGCCTTTTTGCGCTCCTGGGCCACGGAGTAAATCTTCCTCAATATCTCTTCGCTCATTGTTCCCCCTCCAGCCGGACGCAAACGCCCCTCTCGCTCAGGTAACGTTTGGCCTCGCCTATGGTATGTTCACGGAAATGGAATATGGAGGCGGCCAGCGCCGCGTCCGCCTCGCCGTATGTAAGCCCTTCGTAAAGGTGCTCAAGAGTGCCCACCCCGCCAGAAGCTATCACCGGGATGGTGACTGCGCGGCTCACGGCGCGGGTCAACTCCAGGTCGTACCCCTCTTTGGAGCCGTCAGCGTCCATTGAGGTCAGCAGTATCTCACCGGCCCCCATCCGCTCCATCCGCACGGCCCATTCCACCGCGTCCAGCCCGGTGGGCGTCCTGCCGCCGTGGGTGAACACCTCCCATCCGCCTCCTTCTTTCCGCTTGGCGTCAATGGCCACCACGATGCATTGGCTTCCGAACCGTTCCGCCGCCTGGCGGACAAAATCCGGGTCTTTCACCGCCGCCGTGTTTATCCCCACCTTGTCGGCCCCGGCGCGCAACAGGTTGTGGATGTCCTCCTGAGTCCTCACCCCGCCGCCCACGGTGAGGGGCATGAACACCTGCTCGGCGGTGCGGGCCACCACGTCCAGAATAATGTTCCGCTCCTCGTGGGAGGCGGTGATGTCCAGAAACGTCAGCTCGTCGGCCCCTTGCCGGTCGTACATGGCGGCTATCTCCACCGGGTCGCCCGCGTCGCGCAGGTTTACGAATTGCACCCCTTTCACAACGCGGCCCCCTTTCACGTCCAGGCAGGGGATTATCCGTTTCTTTAGTGTCATTACCGTTTGGCGCCCGTTTGCGCGGCTTTCACAGCCTCGTGCAAATCCAGCGTCCCCTCGTAAATGGCCTTGCCGATTATCATGGCGGAAACGCCGAAAGGCGCCAGCTCCAGGATGGCTTTAACGTCGTCCATATTCGTCACCCCGCCTGAGGCCGTTACGGGAATGTCCACGGCCCCGGCGAATCTTTTCAGCCCTTCAATGTTGGCTCCGGCCATGGCCCCATCCCGCGAGATGTCTGTATAAATAACCCCGGCGGCGCCCATGGCGGCGAATTTTTCCGTAAGTTCCACCGGGTCCAGCGGGGCTGTTTCCAGCCAGCCTTTGGTTGCGGGTTTGCCGTCTTTCACGTCTATGCCCACCAGAATCCGGTCCGGGTACAGGTCGGCGGCGGCCAGCACCAGTTCCGGGTTTTCAATGGCGGCTGTGCCAAGGATAACCTGGCTTATGCCCAGGTCCAGATATTCGGTTACGGTTTCCACTGAACGGATTCCACCGCCTATCTCCACCGGGATGTCTATGGCGTCTATGATGGCCTTTATCGCCTCGCGGTTCACCGGATGGCCGGCCTTGGCGCCGTCCAGGTCCACCAGGTGGAGTGCATCGGCGCCCGTGTCGGCCCATTTTTTGGCGAACTGGGCGGGGTTGTCCGAATATACCGTTTTCCGGGCGAAATCCCCCTTGGTCAGGCGCACAACCTTCCCGTCCATAAGGTCTATGGCCGGCAGAATCCGCATTGTCCAATAACTCCCGCAAACACAAAACAATAATGATAGACCATCCGGCGTGGTTTCCGCCACATTCAAAGGGGGTTTTGTTAACGGGAAAAGGGGGAAATGGTGGGCCCACCAGGACTTGAACCTGGAACCTCCCGGTTATGAGCCGGAAGCTCTAACCAATTGAGCTATAGGCCCCCACGTTGATTCTACATGATTGAGGGGAAAGCCGGAGCCTTCCTGTGGAGATTATAAACCCGCCGGGTTTAGCTCTCCACGAAAGAGCGGAGCTTCTTGCTCCTGCTGGGGTGGCGCAGTTTGCGCAACGCCTTGGCTTCTATCTGGCGGATGCGTTCCCTGGTCACTTCAAAGTCCTGGCCAACCTCTTCGAGCGTGTGCTCGGAATCCATCCCGATGCCGAACCGCTTGCGGATAACCTTCTCCTCGCGGCTTCCCAGAGTGGAAAGGACCAAGGCCGTCTGGTCTTTTAGATCCGTGCGGATGACAGACTCTATGGGGCTTACCACCTTTTTGTCTTCGATGAAATCTCCCAGATGGCTGTCTTCCTCCTCGCCGATGGGAGTCTCCAGCGAGATGGGCTCCTTGGCTATCTTCAGCACCTTGCGCACCTTGTCCACCGGCATGTTCATCTTCTCGGCGATCTCTTCGGGAGTAGGTTCCCGGCCGATCTGCTGAACCAGCTGGCGCGACGTGCGGATGAGCTTGTTGATAGTCTCTATCATGTGCACCGGGATGCGGATGGTGCGCGCCTGGTCGGCGATGGCCCTGGTAATGGCCTGCCGTATCCACCATGTGGCGTAGGTGGAGAACTTGTAACCGCGCCGGTACTCAAACTTGTCCACAGCCTTCATAAGGCCGATGTTGCCTTCCTGGATAAGGTCCAGAAACTGCAAGCCCCGGTTGGTGTATTTTTTGGCGATGGAAACCACCAACCTCAGATTGGCCTCGGCCAGCTCTTTCTTTGCGCCCCGCTCCTTAATATGGCCCCGGCTGATGGCGTTGATGGTGGATTTTAACTCCTCCACGCTCATCTCCGCCTCGGCTTCCACTTTTTTCAGGTCTTTCCGGGCTTCTTTTATGGCCTGCTCCAGTTCCGCCTTACGTTCGGCTGAAACCGGTTTTTTGCGGGAGCCACCCTTGCGGACAACCTCCACCCGGCGGGGCTCCCTTAAACCCAGCCCCTCTTCGGCGTTGCGGATGGACCTTTCGCTGTCGGCGCATTTCCTGCCGAACCCGTTGATTTTATGGATTATGTCATCCATCCGGGAGGTTTCCAGCTTGATGTCCTTAATTATCTCGGCCACCTGTTTTCTAAGCTTGGCCTCTTCTTTGGCAAGCTTTTCCCGCTCTTTTACGGTATTTTTTTTCAGCCCAAGCTTGCGTTTTACTTCCACATGCTTGGCGCCAGCCACTTTAAGCTGGCGGGCCAGGTTCATCACCCTTTTCAGCTCCGCCTTCAGCTTTGCGCCGGAAGCGGCGGTTTCCTCGGCGGGCTCATCCCAGTTGACGAAACTTTGGAGGGAAATTTCCTCTTTCTTCACCTGGTCGGCCAGGCTGACGATCTCGTTTATGGTGATGGGGCAGTTGATGACAGCGTTGATCACCTCGTTCTGGCCCTCTTCGATGCGCTTGGCTATCTCCACCTCACCCTCGCGGGTGAGCAGGGAAATGGAACCCATCTCCTTGAGGTACATGCGGACGGGGTCTTCCGAGGAGGTGAAACCCTCCTCTACCTCGCCATTGCCCTCGGCGGGGCCAGCCCGGTCCAGAAAATCGGCCCCCGCTTTTTTTGCAGGCGCCCGTTCCTCTTCTTCAGCGGGCTCGACAATGTCTATGCCCAACTCATCGAAACGGCTCATTATGCCTTCTATCTGATCTGGCGCTATGGCCTCATCGGGTAACGAGTCGTTCAGTTCCTCGTATGTTAAAAAACCCTTCTCTTTGCCGCGGGCTATAAGCTTGTCCAGCGTAGCTATTTTAGAGGGCTTTGCCATCCGCCAATCTCCATCCAACCCAAAGAAACACGAATTGTTTAGCTTAAACCATTTTTCCTTATATCAAAATACTTTTTTTGAGCTTTTTGCGCGCTCTCCGTATCCCCGGTTTTTTCAGCCTCTTTGACCTTCTCCAGCTCCTGGCGCCGGTCCACACCTCGCCGCCTCATTCTGCCCATGCAATCCCGGGCCGAGTTTTCCGCTTCCTCCTCGTCTATCACGCCCCTGTCCGACGCCAGGGAGGTAATGGCCCGGCGAACCTCCTCGTCCTCCACATAATGGATGATGTCGGCGGAGGTATGGGCGCCTCTGTTTTTGGCGTCCAGCGCCGCCTCGAATATCTTCCGCAGGTCCGGGTCTGAAAACTCTTCCGGGGCCAGGTCTGCGGCTATCGTGTCCAGATATGATGGATTGGATATAAGCGCCGCCAGCAGGACCCGTTCCGCCCGGTGGGCGGCTAGCGGTTTTTGCCGTGATGCGCTTGCGCCGGTTTTAGGCCCGGCAGGTTTGGCCTCTCCATGTTCCTGGGCGGGTTTGGCGGCGGTTTTAAGAACCGCCTTCACGTCGGTCCCGGTCCGTTCCGCTAAAAGCTGGGCGTAATGGGCGCGTTCTATTTCGTCCTTTATCTTGCGGATGTGGGGGATTATTTCCCGGATCACGGCGAATTTGGATTCAGTGTCGGTGATGTCCACATCACTAATGGCCGTGTTTATCATGTACTCGTGGAAGGTGGGCGCCTTTGCCGCAAGGTTTAAAAAATCCTCCGCGCTCCGGTTGGCCAGAAATTCGTCCGGGTCTTTGTAGCCCTCCAGGGCAAGCACCCGCACCCGCAGGTCATGTTCCAGCAAAATGGGCCCGCTCCTTTTTGCGGCGGTCACTCCCGCCTTGTCCGAATCGAAAAGGGCGGTTACTTTGTCGCACACCCTCTTGATAAGCTCGGCGTGGCCGGGGGTAAGGGCCGTGCCCGCGCAGGCCACGCAGTTTTCCACCCCGGCCTTGTACAGGGCCAAAGCGTCCATATACCCTTCCACCACGAACAAAAACCCCTCCCGCCGTGCCGCCTCCCGGGCCAGATGGAACCCGTACAGGATCTTGCTCTTCTGATAGACCGGCGTTTCTGGGCTGTTGAGATATTTGGGCCCCTGAGCGGCATCTTCACCCAGCGTTCGACCGGCGAATCCTAACGGCCTTCCGCCGGGACTGCATATAGGGAATATAAGCCTTGCCCGGAACCGGTCGATAAATTCATTCCGTGCCGATTTGCGGGCCAGCCCGGCTTTTTCCAGGATTTGCGTGGAGAACCCCTGTTTTATCAAGCTTCTGGTGAGAGAGTCCCATTCGTCCGGCGCCACACCCAGCCGAAGTTTATTCACCATGGCGTGGTCCACCCCCCGTTTCTGGAGGTATTGGTTTACCGCCGCGCCAGGTTTCTCGTTCAGCAAACGCTGGTGATAGAACTCCGCCGCTGATTCCAGCGCCCGGTAAACGTCGTCCAGCTCACCCTCGCCGCCCCGTTTTTCCTTGGGGATGTCCACGCCATACCTGTCCGCGAGAATCCGCACCGCCTCGGGGAAAGTGACACCTTCTTTTTTCATTACGAATGTGATGGAGTTCCCCCCCTCGCCGCATCCGAAACAGTGGAAAATCTGTTTCGCCGGATTGACGTTGAACGAGGGGCTTTTCTCCTGGTGGAACGGGCATAGGGCGCGGTAGTTGGCGCCCGATTTTTTCAGCGGCAGGTAATGGGACACCACCTCCACTATCTCGGCGCGCCGACGCACCTCTTCTATGACGGACTCAGGTATGGTGGCCATCTGTGGTTATCCGGGGCTGGGCGGTCAGCCGCCCAGGGCTTCTTTTACCAGCCGGTTTACCATCGCCCCGTCGGCTTTCCCCTTGGTCTTGGGCATCAGCGCCTTCATCACCGCGCCCATGTCTTTTGGAGCCTGGGCGCCGGTTTCGGCTATGGCGGCCTTAACCAGCGCTTTCACCTCGTCCTCGGTCAACTGCGCGGGCATGTAGGACATCAGCACAACCACCTCGGCCTGCTCTTTTTCCACCAGGTCTTGCCGGCCGGCGGCGCCGAATTGCTCGATGGACTCTTTCCTTTGCTTTACCGCAGTGGCAATCACCTGGGCCACCTCTTCGTCGGAGAGGGGATGCCGCGCGTCTATTTCTTTATTCTTAATGGCGCTGTTTATCATCCTGATGGTGGAAAGCCTGGCGGCTTCCTTGGCCTTCATGGCCGTTTTCATGTCTTCAGCCAGTTTTTCCTTGATGGTCATGCCTTGCCTCCGTGACGGTTCAAATATACCTGATAAATCAAACAGGTCATTTTATCAGCATAACGGGGGTGGCTTGGCCAAAAAAGGGATTATGGGCGATTTTGAAGACTTAGGGCGATGGGAAAAGTTTTAGAACGACGATATCAGCCAGAGGGTGAAAGCGCCGTCTTCCACAATGGTGTTGCGGTTTATGCCGTACGCGGTGATCTGGGATTTCACCGTTAAATTGTCCGCGATGGCCAGGTCCGCCCCAAGGGTGGCGGCGTTTTCCACGGCGCTTACCCCTTCAAGCTTTCCACGATAGGCCCTGTATGCGGCGCTTAAGCCGTAATCTTTATTGCCTATGCGGGCGGCGGCGGCGTATCCATCGGTGATGTCTTTCAACGCGCGGGCTTCATCCTTGAACTGGCTGGAATTGGCGCTTGAGTTGATATACATCGCTTTTAAATTTAAGGTTACGTCACCAAAAAGGTTTCCCTGCATCTGGGCGTATGTGCCGTAGGAACTGGCCGAACCGGTTTTGCCGTACAGATCCGCCGCGCCTAAGGCGTATCCGGCGTTAACCGGGGTTTCGCCGAAGACGCCCATTTCAAGGTTCAACCCGTCCACTTTCGGGGCGTAAGCGAACCGGTACCACAGCGAGGCTCCGGTATCCACCGGGGCGGCTCCGGAAACGCTGTTATTTAGCAGGGTAAGGCTGGCGCTGAATTTCTCCCCGGCTACGAACCCGGAAAGCCCTTGGGCGGGCGTCCTGGTGTCGCCGATTTTATTGAAAGACTCCGATTCGGTCTGAACGCCGGGCTCGGTCTTGGATCGGTTTTTAGCCACCAGGCCTATTTCCGCAGGGGCCTTGTGAACCGACACCCCCGCCTTTATTTTCCCGGTGACGGGAGCCGAAGCGGTGATTTTAGAATCCGTCTTGCCATTAGAAAGCAGGCTGTTTTTCAAATCGGTCGCCGATGGCTGGGTGTGACAGCTGAAACAGGAAGCTCCGGGCTGGCGGGCATAGCTGGGCATAGCCTGCCCAGTAACGGGCAAGCCCAAGGCCAACACCGCAATACCTAACGCCGTAAAACCTGCCTTTTTCAACATGCGGCAAATAATATCATCAGGTAACCCTGTTGTCAATATACTAAAAATGTGAAGCATAGAACCGCGGTGTTAAAGTAACGCTTTAACTAATTCCGGAATTGGCGCTATTGCTGGCGGGATTTGGCCAAAAAACGTATAATCCACGAAACTTTACAGGTTGGCGCGCCTGATGCGAACTGCACGCAAATTATTATATCTGTTCTATAAATCCGTTCTGGATGTTTTGCCGTTAATAGGCGCCGTCCTTTTTTTCCAGCTATTTGTCTTGGGGGAGCCGTTATCAGGCCAGGGGCCGATGCTTTCCGGGCTGGGGTTAATGGCTGTGGGGCTGTTATTATTCAATATAGGGCTTAAGACCAGCATATTCCCCTTGGGCCAATCCATGGCCTATCTATTCGCCGAGCGGGGCAATATATGGTGGTTTTTGGCTTTTGCCGGGATCATAGGTTACACCACCGCCATAGCCGAGCCCACGCTTATATCCCTGGCGGGGAAAACCCAGGAGCTTTCCGATGGGCGATACACCGCATTTACCTTGCGGAACGTGGCGGCGCTGGGGGTGGCCTTGGGGGTTATGGCCGGGGTGTTGCGCATATTGCTGGGGCATCCCATCCATTATTATTACCTGGGGGGATACTCTTTAGCCGCCCTTCTTACGGCGCTGGCGCCGGAGTCTATTGTGGGGGTAGCTTATGATTTTGCGGGGGCGGCCATATCCACGGTTTCAGTGCCGTTCCTGGTGGCGGTGGGGGTGGGGCTGGCCAACTCCATCGGCGGCAGGAACCCGGCGATGGACGGGTTCGGGCTGGTGGGGTTCGCCTCCCTGGCGCCCATTATCACCATCATCCTTTACGGGATGATCATAGGATGACCGAGTTCGCCGCTAAGGCCTTCGAGAACGCGCTGACTGTTACGGTGTCCATGGCGCCGGTTACGGTGATGGTGCTTTTCTTCTATGGGGCGGTCCTGCGCCGTAAGATACACAACCCAAAAGTTATCGCCACAGGTTTTGTTTTTGTCCTGGCCGGAATCTGGCTGATCCTCACGGGGATGGACGCTGGGGTTTATTCCGCCGGAGAAACCATGGCCATGAAATTCGCGGACCCTTCCAACAGGCTCACGGCGCTTTTGTTTGCTTTCATCATAGGCTATTCCACAACCATGGCCGAGCCGTCGCTTATCGCCGTGTCGCACAAGGTGGAGGAGCTTTCCGGGTTGGGCCTGAAAGGTTTTGCGCTACGGAACGCCGTATCGCTGGGAGTGGGTTTCGGAATGGCGCTGGGCGTGACAAGGATTTTTTACGGCGGGCCGTTGTGGGTATATATCGTGTGCGGTTACGCCACGGTGGCCATTTTCACATTTACGGCCCCCAAGGAAATAGTGCCCCTGGCCTACGACGCGGGCGGGGTTACCACTTCCACGGTGACGGTTCCGGTGATATTCGCCATGGGCCTGGGCCTGGCGCAAGGGGTTCCGGGGCGGTCAATGATGCTCGACGGATTCGGGCTTATAGCCATGGCTTCGATGTTCCCTATCATGGCCCTGTTAGGCTACGCATCGTTCGTAAAACTTGTTTACTCAATCAAATAAGAGAGGGGGTGGAAAACATGAGGTTCAACCTGATATTCACCATTTGCCCGGCGGACAGGCAGGAGGAGATAGTGGAGGCCGCAAAGGCCGCCGGGGCCACCGGAGCCACCCTGCTTTCGGCCCGGGGTACGGGAGTAAAAGAGGCCAAAACCTTTTTCGGCCTCTCGCTGGACCGGCCGCAGGAAGCGGTAATAATGCTGGTGGAGCGCCACTTGTGCCCAAAGATCATGAAAGCCATTTATGATTCCGGCGACATGGTAAAACCGGGCAACGGCATATGTTTCACGTTGCCGGTAGACACGGTTATGGGGCTTGAAAGCCAGCTTTTGCTTTTGAGAAAGGAAACGGAGGAATACATTTAAGCCGCGTTTTTCAATCTCTGTTAAAATTCCCATAGAAAAGCGGCAAACACTTTTTCCAGGAGAATGGCGATGCCCGTAAGGGTAAAGGAAGTTATGAACCGGGAAGTGGTGACTGTGGACGCGGGCGCTTCCCTGCTTGAGGCTCTGGCTGTAATGGCGGAAAAATCCGTCAAGTCCCTGGTGGTCACCCCCAAGAGCGACAGCGATGCTTTCGGCATCCTCACCTTCACCGATATAGCGCGAAAGGTGATAGCCAACGACGAGCGGCTGGAGATGCTCAACGTGTTCGACATCATGACCAAGCCGTGCATCACCATCAGCGCGGAGCTGGATATACGCTTCGCCGCAAAGATGCTTACCGAGCTTAAAATCTCCCGCCTGATCGTCACCAACGGCTCCAGGCTTGAGGGGATAGTGTCGCTTACGGACCTGGTCAAGTCGCTCATGAAAAAACAAACCTGATTTCTGGCTGGAGACAATGGGAATGCTGACGAAAACCATAACCATAGAAGGTATGAGTTGCGGCCATTGCGCCGAATGGGTAACCGGCGCGCTAAAAGGCCTGGCCGGGGTGGAAAACGCACAGGTGAGCCTGGAGGCCAAGAATGCGGTGGTGGACCTGGACGAGACCAAGGTCACCGACGAGATGCTTTCCAACGCGGTGATTCAGGCCGGTTACACGGTTAAAGGGATATCGTAACCGTGCTCCGCGTTATCCTGGCCGCGTTTTTTCTGATATTAGCGGCGGTCATCCCCGCCGGGGCGGCGGACAATGGGAAAGACCCCTCGCTTGATGGGCTTAAGATCCTGATGGTGGTGGCCGACCCGGTGGACGCGGAGCTTGAAGGGCTTGGCTTTACATCGGAGTGGGTTCAATCAGCCGTAGAGGAGAAGTTGAAAACCGCCGGGTTGCATGTGGCCAGCGCTGAAGCCGGCATTCGTCTTGGGGCCGGCATAAAACTGAAGCGGCACGGGGCGCCATATCTCAACGTCACCGTGGACACGCCTTCACAGGGGGCGGAACATTCGTATCTGATCCACCTTGCCCTCCGGCAGGACGCCAAGCTGGTCAGGAACAGCGCCCTGATACGTTCCATACCCACCTGGGTTCTGGACATCCGCGTGAAAGCCGGTCAAACCGGTTTGGTTGAGGCGATGAAGGCCAGGACGCTGGAAGGGGTTGAAAAGTTCATATCCGCCTGGAAAAACTCAAACAAATAGGAGCGCTCATGAACAAGCATCAGAAATACGCGATGTGGGGCGGCATATTGGTGATTTTTCTTATGGGCGTTTTCCCCCCGTGGACCATCACCTGGGGCCCCGCCGGGGGGGTGCAAACCCCGGGCGGCTACGCCAGCGTCTTCTCGTCGCCGGACAGGCTATCGCAGGTCATCCTGGGCCCCATCGGGGTCAAGGTGAACGGCGCCAGCCAGCAGATAAGCGCCAGTTTTGGCGTGCGGCTGGACATGGAGAGGCTTTTTATGCAGTGGATAATGGTGGCGGTGGTGGCCTGGGGGCTGTACGTTTCCGCCAGGGAGAAAAGCTGACCCGGGTTTATTTTCACTTTCCACCGCCGGGCCGGGTATTGTTATAATTTAAGTTTTTGACGGATAAATGGCCCCGCGAGGAAAGATAATACTAGGCGTTACGGGCGGAGTGGCCGCGTACAAGGCGGCGGACATCGCCCGCAGGCTCATGGACACAGGTTATGAGCCCCAGGTGGTGATGACCGCCAACGCCGAAAAATTCGTGACGCCTCTTACCTTCGAGGCGGTAACGGGGCGCCCCGCGCTGTTGGCCCGCATGCCCCTGCCGGGGGAAGACCCCATGCCCCACATCAGCGCCCTGCGGGAAGCGGCGCTGGTCTTGGTGGCCCCCGCCACGGCGGACGTGATAGGCAAAATGGCCAACGGCATCGCCGACGACACTTTGACCACCATGCTATTGGCCGCCGGCAAACCGGTTATAGTGGCCCCCGCCATGAACACCCGGATGTACAATAACCCCGCCGTGCGGGAAAACATGGAAAAACTCAAATCCCGGGGCATAACCTTCGTTGGGCCCGGTAGCGGCCTGTTGGCCTGCGGCGACGAGGGGGAGGGCAAGCTGGCCCCGGTGGAGGAGATCGTCGCCGCCGTGGAGCGCGTCCTTGAAACCCGGCGCGACATGGAAGGGCTGAAAATCATAATCACCGCCGGCGGAACCCGGGAGCCGGTGGACGCGGTGCGCTTTATCGGCAACCGCTCGTCGGGCAAAATGGGGGTGGCGCTGGCCGAGGAGGCCTTTCAACGCGGGGCGGATGTAACGCTCATCGCCGCGGCGATGGAGGTGGAGCCGCCCGCCAGCGTGACCGTGGAGCGGGTGGAGTCGGCGGAGGAGCTTTATCATGCGCTGTCGGGGAAATTCGACGGGGCGGACATGCTTATAATGGCCGCGGCGGTGGGGGACTACCGTTCGGCGGGCCTCAACGGCGGCAAGGTGAAGAAGATGGAGAGCTGGAGCCTCACTTTAGAGCCCAACCGGGACATACTGTTTACGCTTTCCCGGCGCAAGACGGCGCAGTTTTTGGTGGGGTTCGCCGCCGAAACCGAAAACGCCGTCGAATACGGCAGGGAAAAACTGGAATACAAGAACCTGGACATGATAGTGATAAACGACGTGTCCAGGAAAGACATCGGGTTCGGATCGGACTATAACGAGGTGACGATGATCACCCGCTCCGGCGCCATGGAGAGCGTGGCGCGGTCGGAAAAACCAAAGGTGGCCCGCGCCATACTGGACCTGGCGGTGAAAGAGCGCAACGCCAGCGGGCGCGGCAAATGAGCCAGGCCGGGCAAACCCATGCCACCCTGGCGCGGTTGAGGGCTTTAAGGCTGGAGCTTGAAACCCTGCGCCTGCACGGGCACCGGGAGGTGTTGGGGGCCTTGCCCTCCAACTGGATGGAAATTTTACGCGGGCCGGAGAAAACCCGGGAGCCGCGGGATGTGGAGTTGCCGTTGCCGTCAAAAACAGTTAGCGCAAAACCGGCCAGCCGGGAAGAAGCTTTGGAAAACCTCCGGGCGGAGGTGGTGGTTTGCGCAAAATGCCCGCTGGGGAACTTGCGGACGCAGGCGGTTTTCGGCGTGGGCAACCCATATGCGCGGCTGATGTTCGTGGGGGAGGCGCCCGGGGCCGATGAGGACCGGCTGGGGGAGCCTTTCGTGGGCCGGGCCGGCCAGCTTCTTACCGACATGATTGGCGCCATGGGCCTGAAAAGGGCCGACGTGTACATAGCCAATGTCCTAAAATGCCGCCCTCCCGGCAACCGGACGCCGGCGCCGGAAGAGGTGGAGCATTGCGAGCCTTATCTGCTCCGTCAGATAGACATAATAAAGCCCGAGATAATCTGCGCCCTGGGCGCGGTGGCCGCCACCACGCTGTTGAAAACCGGCACGCCCATTTCGCGCATGCGGGGCAAAATCCACGATTACCATGGCGTGCCCCTTGTGCCCACTTACCATCCGGCGTATCTTCTGCGCAATCCCGCCGCCAAAAAAGATACGTGGGAGGATCTGAAGGTGGTGATGAAACAACTTAATCTGCCTGTTCCGCCTAAGAAGGGTTGAAATGTCCGAAACTCCCGGTAGTACTCCTGAAAAGCCCGCGCCACAGCCTGAGAATAAAACTGTGACCCCTCCACCCATCCCGGCCAGGGAGCGCAGGAGAGACACGCTCAGGGTGTTGACCATGACCGGCTCCATCCTTGTGATATTGGCCGTGGCCGCGGCGGCGGGGGTGGGGTATTACTATTCCAAGCTTTTCGGCGAAGACCTGCCGGACATAAAGGCCATCAAACAGTTCAACCCCAGTTTCGCCACCCGGGTTTATGACGACAAGGGGGATATCGTAGCCGATTTCTACACCGAAAAAAGGATGTACACCCCCCTGGGCAAAATACCGCGCCTGCTTATGCAGGCCACCATCGCCGTGGAAGACGCCAAGTTTTACGAGCATCACGGGATAAATTTCGAGGGCATCGCCCGCGCCATGTTCGAGAACCTCAAGGCGGGCAAGGTGGTGCAGGGGGGCAGTTCCATCACCCAGCAGGTGGCCAAGGTGCTTCTGCTTTCCCCCGAGCGCACCTTCGACAGGAAGATAAAAGAGGCCCTGCTTTCAATCGAGATAGAGCGGAACTATTCCAAGGACGAGATACTGGAGATTTACCTCAACCAGGTGTATTACGGCCATGGGGCTTACGGGGTCGCCGCGGCGGCGGAGACATATTTCGGCAAGGAGCTTTCCGCCCTCACGCTGGGAGAGATAGCCATGATAGCCAGCCTGCCCAAGGCGCCCTCCAGTTATTCTCCCTATAACAACATGGAGAAAGCCCGGGCGCGCCGGGGGCATGTGCTGAACCGCCTGCTGGCTATAAACGCCATCACTCCGGACCAGGCGGAACGGGCCGGCATGGAAGTCATCAAGCTTTCCGGCCACAAAAAACCGGCCAACCGCGCCCCGTGGTTCGCCGAGCACCTGAGGCGGTACCTGGAAAAACAATATGGCGCCACCCGGCTTTACCGGGGCGGGTTGAAGGTGAACACCACCCTGGACGTAAAGCTCCAGCAACACGCCGACGCGGCGGTGACGGCGGGGCTGGAGGAACTGGACAAGCGGCTGGGCTATCGCGGCCCGCTGGCGAACATAAAACTGGACGCGGGCCACAAGCCGGACTGGGCCACGCTAAATCCCAAAGACGACCCCCGGCAGACAGAAGCGGCTTTTTATAAGCCGGGGCGGAAACTGAAAGGCGTAGTCCTGTATGTGGACAAAACCCAGGCCCGCATAGGTTTTGAGGACGCCAAGGGGCTCATAACCGTTGAAAACCTGGGATGGGCCCACAAGCCCAAACCGGGGTCGGACCTGATGTGGGCGCCATTGGTGGAAGACCCCCGCAAAGTTTTGAAACGGGGCGACGTGGTGGAAGTAAAGATCCTGGACAAGCCGGGCAAGGACGGGGTTTACCCCTTGATGCTGGACCAGACTCCCGAGGTACAGGCGGCCCTGCTGGCCATAGACCCCCGGACCGGCGGTATAAAGGCCATGGTGGGCGGGTACGACGCGGAGACCAGCAAGTTCAACAGGGCGGTGCAGGCCATGCGCCAGCCCGGCTCGGCCTTCAAACCGGTAATATACACCGCCGCGCTGGATAACGGGTTCACCCCCGCCACCATCGTGATGGACTCTCCCGTGTCCTTCGACATGGCGCTCACCGGAATGAAGGAGTGGACGCCGACGAACTTCGAGGAAAAATATTTCGGCCCCACCCGGATCCGCGAGGCGGTCACCTTCTCCCGCAACGTGGTGACGGTGAAGGTGCTGAGCAAAATAGGGGTGAGGACGGCGGTGGATTACGCCCGGCGGTTCGGCATAACAAGCCCGCTGGATCCCACGTTTTCGCTGGGGCTTGGCGCCTCCACGGTGACGGTGGAGGAGATGACCGGGGCCTTCGCCACCCTGGCCAACGGCGGCGCGCGGATGAACCAGTATTATGTAAAAAGCGTGGCCGATAACGACGGGGCCATTCTGGAAAACAACGAGCCTTCGGGCGAGCAGGTGATTTCGCCGGAAGTGGCCTACCTTATGACCAGCGTCATGGAAAGCGTGGTTCAGGAAGGCACGGCGGAAACAGTTTCCGGACTGGGCCGCCACATCGCCGGGAAAACCGGCACCACCAACAACTTCGTGGACGCGTGGTTCATCGGTTTCACTCCGGACCTGGTTTGCGCCGTGTGGGTGGGAAGGGACGACAACAAACCCATAGGACACAAGGAAACCGGCGCCCGGGCGGCCATACCCATCTGGATGCGGTTCATGAAAGAGGCGTTAAAGAACCGCATCGCCACGGAATTCGTGCCGCCGGACGATATCATTTTCGTGAGGGTAGATAAAAAAACCGGCCTTCTTACCGACTCCACCGGTGAAGACAGCCTGATGGAAGCTTTTATCAAAGGCACCCAGCCCACGGAATACACCGGCGCGATGGAAGGGGACTGGATGGAGAAATTTAACGAGTCGCTGACATCCGCACCAGCGGGCCAGTCCACGGCCCCCGCGGCCCAATCGGCGCCACCCGCTCCCGCCGGTAGCCCCAAGCCATAGCTACTACCGTCCACTGCCAACAATTGACGGCCTGATTCTGCAAATCATCCGCCGCCCCGTGGTCGCTCTATAACGCCCGTGGCCGCCCTTTAAACGCTTCACCGTGGTCGCTGACCACGGTACTCCGTTGATGTGAGAAGACCGGGGTCGGGCGACTCCGGGGAAGCCATAGCGCCCCACCGTCCACAGTTAACAATTGACGGCCTCTGATTCTGCAAATCTCCGCCCCCGCCCCGTGGTCGCCCTCTAAACGCTTCACCGTGGTCGCTGACCACGGCACTCCGTGATGTGAGAAGACCGGGGTCGCCCGACCCCGGGGAAGCAATAGCGCCCCACCGTCCACTGTCAAAAAATTGACGACCCGATTCAGCGCCTGCTCTATAAAAATAAGTGTATATATTTCTGTTTATTCCGCTACAATATTAAGCGCTTAGATTAACATCCAAAACAATTCCGACAGGTATGCGCAGTTTAAAAATCATAACCGGTTCAGTTTTTATCCTTGTCCTTGTCTTGTTCTCCGCCCAGTTCGTCATGAGGGACATAATAGGTGTCTCCTATGGCGTTTCGGGCAAGATGAGGGACAGCTTCTGGAAAAACCGGGAATCGGTGGAGCTTAACAGCCCGAAAGATAAAGCGCCCATCCAGCTACCCGGCCCGATGGATTCATGGGGTGACGGCGTTCAAAGCGAGATAAGGATTCAGCCGCCCTTCAGGGAAGACACCACGCTGGTATTGCATATTCTGGACGCGCATAACGATCATCCCCCAAAGCTGGAGATTTACGCGGGGGGAGAGCTGTTCACCCAGGTTTTCATAAAGAAGGGTTCCGGCAAGTCCAGCTGGAACGTGTCCGGGCTGGTATATGACGAGGTTGTTCAAATTCCAGCCAGGAGGCTGGAAGATCCATCCAACCCGATAGTGATAAAAAACGCCCAGGGTTCCTGGGTGGCGCTGGACGGGATATCGCTGAACGCCACATCCCCCATGTGGAAACGCTGGTTAATCTTTATCGGTTGGCCGTTCGCCCTTGCGGCGTTCTTTTTAATGGCGAGGCGCGGGTTTAAAGCCGCAAGCGATGAGGCCCGTGAGAAAATCCTTACCCCGGCGTTGTACGCCGCCTTCACCCTTTCGGGGGTGAGCGCCATTATCTATCAAGTGGCGTGGCAGAGGATGCTGGGGCTGTTCAGCGGGTCGGACAGCGTCTCCAGCGCAATAATCGTGGGCGCGTTCCTTTTGGGGCTGGGGATAGGCGCCCTGGCAGGGGGCAGGCTGGCCGACAGTCTGATGAACAAAACGGCTTTCATACTGTTCGCCCTTTGCGAGGTGTCCATAGGCGTATTCTCGTATTTCTCCAAAAGCTTTCTTTACGATTTCCTTTTCGGGCAAGTGGTGTCCGAGGTGGACTCTTACGTCCTGATTTTCGCCATGGCTTTCGCCGGACTGTTGATCCCCACGTTCCTGATGGGCATGTCTTTACCCCTGCTCTCCAAGGCCATGGTCAGGGAGATTGGCAAGGCTCCGGCGAGGATCGGCTGGCTGTATGGAGTCAACACCATTGGCGCGGGGATCGGGGCCATGCTGGCCGGGTGGAAGCTGGTGGGGGCCTATGGTTACGAAGGGGCCATTATCGTGGCTGTGGGGCTGAATTTTCTGGTGGCCGCCGGGGCCATGGCGCTGGCGGCGGTGGGGCTGGTTCCGGAGCGGAGAAGCGGACTGGAAGCTTCCACTTCGGGGATGGAGAGTGGCGCCCGGGATTCCACAAAGGTGTTCCGGCGCTGGGCGTTTTTATTTTTCGTGTCCGGTTTTATAGCCATATCGCTGGAGCTGGTGTGGTTCCGCGTTATAGGCGCGCTGTTCCATTCATCGCCTTACACCTTTTCGCTGGTGCTGGCTTTCTTTCTTGTGGCCGACGGGCTGGGCATCATAGCCAGCTCTTATGTGGCGCCACGGCTTAAGAACCCAGGCGCGTTCTTCACGGTGGTCATAGGGCTGGCGGCGTTTTACGCCGTGGCCTCGCTGGGCGCGCTTTATTATGTGTATGGAATCCATCAGGCGCAGGTATGGCTCAGCGAACACACCTTCTTGAAACACGGGTATGAAAACGTGTGGGTGATGTTCGGTTTTACCTTCGCCCTTACGGCCCTGCCCGGGTTTTTGCTGGGGTTCTCCTTCCCCATCGTCCAGAAAGCCGTGCATGACGACCTGGCCCTGATAGGCCGCCGGGTGGGGGCCTTGCAATGGATAAACATCCTTGGCAACACCGCCGGAAGCCTGGTGACAGGCCTGCTGATATTCATGGTTGGCGGGATTACCCTTTCCCTTACAGTGGTATGCGTCCTGAGCGTCATGCTTTTGGCCGAAGGCTTCTTTGCGCGCGCCGGGCAGGTGGAAGCCAAACCCATGCGGTGGCGGTGGGGGCTGGCGGCGGCGCTGGCCATGGGCGCCATCATGTTCCCCAGCCTGGAATCTTTCTGGTCTGTCATTCATACGGGTAACAAGGGAAAATGCCTTGTAAACGCGGACCACACCGGCATGACCGCCCTTTGCGAGGATGAAAACGCCGCTCCCGGCGTGCTGGTCCTTTCGAATGGCGGCAAGGTGCAGGGATACCTTCCCTTCTCCGCGTTCCATGTTTACAACAGCATTTTCGGCCCGATGTTGCATCCGGCGCCCAAGAAGATATTGCTCATCGGCGTAGGCTCCGGCGGGCAGGCCTATACCCTGGGGTTACACGGGGCCACCGAGAGCATCCACGCCGTGGAGATAGTGGCGCCGGTTTACAAGACGCTAAAACGCCATTTGAACGAGGCTGGCGACCCTCTATTGGCCAAACTGTTCGGCGACAGCCGCTACAAGTTCACTGTGGGGGACGGCAGGAAAGCCCTCTACACCTCCCACGAGAAGTACGACATAATCCAGACCGACGCCATCACCCCTTACGAGGCCAACAGCGGGCTTCTTTACTCGCTGGAGTATTTCCAGCAGACCCGCCGCGCCCTGGCCCCGGGCGGGTTCGTTATCCAATGGATACCCACGGAGCGGGCGGCCATGACGTTCCTCCGGGCGTTTCCTTACGTCACGAGGGTGGGGGACATAATGATCGGCGCCGAACAGCCCGTTCCCGTGGACAAGGAAGCCATGGCCGCCACGCTGGGCGCCCCGGAAACGCAAGCCTATTTTGAAGGGGCCAATTTGAACCTGGAGGGTATCAAAAACCTGCTGTTAAAATCCCCGGTGGTGTATTTCACTCCCGAAGACAGGGTTGAATCCGACGACATAAACAGGGACCTTGACCCGAGGGATGAATATTTTCTCAATAGGCCGTCCATGAACTCCATGGTTTTGTTCACCATGGCGTCCAGATAGCGTTTTAAACCGCCTGTCGGGGTGGTTGGTTGGCAGGCCCCCACCATGAAAATCAGAGGAGCTGTGGTCGGGCCGGGCTGTTGCCCAATTAGTTTAGCGCCGTTTCAGCGATGTCGTCCCGGGCGTAGCGCAGGCGGAGACCCGGGATCAGGGCCTTTTTTCAAATACATATAAGGTCGTGGCCCCGGCTCGCGCTTCGCTTGGCCGGGGTGACATTGCGGGAAACGGTTTGGGCAACAGCCCGGGGCGACCACGGGGAAGCAACGTGTCACCCCGAGCTTGTCGAGGGGTGGATGGCTGGTCATGGTTCGCCGGACTCACCATGGCAATAATGTGTGCCACCTTCCTTGAATATTTCTCGCTTCACCGGGGCGCCTCAAGATCGCCTCACCGGGTCGCCTCAAGATCGCTTCACCGGGGTCGCTGACCCCGGTCTTCTCCACTCCGCTCAGGGATCCGTGGTCGGGCGACCACGGGGAAGCAACGTGTCACCCCGAGCTTGTCGAGGAGGGGTATATCCAACTCGCCAAAGAACCGTGGTCGGGCGGCCACGGGGAAGCTGGATTTTAGTAAATCTATTTAGCCGGGATCCTTCACCTGCGGCCCAGTCTGTTTTTCTCCCCCTGCCCGAGGGGGAGTGTCGCCAGAGGCGACGAGGGGGTGGGAGCGGGAAGCGAACCGTTAGGGTCTCATACTGCAACCGCGGGAACCGCCCCGGCGTAAGGCTTTGCCTTCGCCACCCCGCCTTGCCAAGGCGGGGAACAGGGATCCGAGGTCGGGCGACCTCGGGGGAGCGTCCAAAGAGCGGCCTCGGGGAAGCTGGCAGTTCCCGTATATATCTGTTTGAAATACCAAGACATGCCCTTTGCGCCGCATGCCCCCCGCCGCGCCCATGCGCATAAATTTTAATGGATTTTTAAGGCGATAGCGTATATTATCAGTAGTTTCTTTTTGCTGTTGGGGCGTCGTCAAGCGGTAAGACACGGGTCTTTGGATCCCGGATTCGGAGGTTCGAATCCTCCCGCCCCAGCCATGGCTCGCGCCGGTGGCGGGTTTCTGGCGGGCAAAAAACGGCGCCGGTTGGATTGGTTTGGCTCTTAGGTTGGTGGGGCTATATAAACATGAGTGACTCTGGTAACGGCAGGCTTGCGCTGATAAGCGGCAGATCCAATCCCCAGTTGGCGATGGAGATCGCCGGTTCCATAGGCGCCCCGCTTTGCGAGCGGGAGGTGACGAATTTCTCCGACGGGGAAATTTTCGTGCAGATAAAAGAGAACGTGCGCGGCGCGGACGTTTTCGTTATCCAGTCCACCTCCACCAACGTAAACGACAACCTGATGGAGCTCCTTATAATGATAGACGCGCTCCGGCGCGCCTCGGCCAAGCGGATAACCGCCGTTCTGCCATATTTCGGGTACGCCCGGCAGGACAGGAAAGTGCAGTCCCGCACGCCGATAACGGCCAAGCTGGTGGCCGACCTTGTGACCGCCGCCGGGACAGACCGTGTGCTTACCATGGACCTCCACGCCGGGCAGATACAGGGTTTCTTCGGCCTGCCGGTGGACCATCTTTACGCGGCGCCCATCCTTACCGATTACGTCAAAAAGAAACGGCCGGAAAACCTGGTGGTTTTCTCGCCGGACGCCGGTGGCGTGGAACGGGCGCGGGCCTTCGCCAAATCGCTGGGGGCCGGGCTTGGCATAATAGACAAACGCCGGGAGGCCAAGAACGTGGCCCAGGTGATGCACATAATAGGCGACGTGAAGGGCAAAGACGTGCTTGTGGTGGACGACATGGTGGACACCGCCGGGACGTTGACCGAGGCCACGGCGGCGCTGTTGGGCGCCGGGGCGAGGTCGGTTTCGGCCTGTTGCACACATCCGGTGCTTTCCGGCCCCGCCAAAGACCGCATAATGAAATCCAACCTCACCGAGCTTATAGCCACTAATACCATAGCGTTAAGCCAGGACATGCTGGATTGCGGCAAGATAACGGTGCTTTCGGTGGGCAAGCTTTTGGGCGAGGCCATATTGAGGATACACCAGGAGAGTTCGGTGAGCTCTCTGTTCGAATACTAGTTTATAGCATCAAGGAAGGAAGATACTTGTCATGAGTGAGAACGACGTTTTATCCGGGTCCGTGCGCCAGGCCGGCAGGAAAGGCCCGGCCAGGAGATTGAGGAGCGAAGGGCTGGTGCCCGGCGTGGTATATGGCATGGGCGAGAATGTGTCCGTGTCCGCCTCCGCCAAGCAACTGTTGAAAATACTGGAGGCCACCGGCGGCTCGCACCACATAATCACCACCCAGTTCGATGGCGACACCAAGAAGCGCCACGTTATGGTGAAGAAGCTGGACGTGCATCCTGTGACCGACCAGCTCATCCACGTGGACCTGCTGGAGATAGACCTTAACAAGCCCGTCCGCGTGAAGGTGGACCTGGAGTTCGCCGGGCCCGCCAAAGGCGTGAAGGAAAAGGGCGGCGAGCTGAAGATAAGCCTGGGCAAGATATCGGTGGAGTGTATGCCCACGCAGATGCCCGACCTGGTCACCGTTTCCATCGTTGACCTGGACCTGGGCCAGACCCTGAGGGTGAAAGACCTGCCCGCCATAGCCAACGCGAAGGTATTGGAAGACCCGGAAGCCGCCGTTGTGGCCGTTGTGGCCGTGAAGGCTACGCCCGCCGAGGAGGCCGCCGCCGCGACAGCCGCCGCCGCGCCAGCCGCCGGGGCCGCTCCGGCCGCCGCCGCCAAGCCTGCCGCCGGGGCCGCCAAACCCGCTGGTGGCGGGAAAGGCGCTGGCGGGAAGTAATCCCGCCAGTGGGTTTTTCTTTATAGCCATATATAGACGTGAAGTTCATCGCCGGGCTTGGGAATCCAGGCCCGGACTATGAAAAAACCCGGCACAACGCCGGTTTCATGGCTGTAGACCATCTCATGCGCCGGCATGGCCTGTCTGGCGGGAAGGTGAAGAACGGAACGTTCACCCTTTCCGCCGAAATCCACGGCCAGCCGGTCATCATAATAAAACCCCTCTCGTACATGAACCTGTCCGGCCATCCCATCCGGGCGGTACTGGAGTTTTACAAGGCCACCATCGGCGACCTGCTGGTGGTCCATGACGATATAGACCTTGTCCTGGGGGATGTGCGTTACAAAACCGGCGGCGGCCATGGCGGCCACAACGGCCTGAAATCCATCATGGCGCAGTTCGGCTCGCCGGATTTCCACAGGCTCCGCATCGGCGTGAACCGCCCGCCAGCGGGTAAAACCGCCTCCGACCATGTGCTGGATCCGTTCGAAAAAGGGGAAAAATCCATTGTTGAGGAATCGTTGGGAAAAGCCGTGAATCTACTGGAGGAGAGGTTTTTGGTTTAGAATTCAACTAATAGCCGGTTCGCCCTGGCCCAAGCCGGTAATAAAATTTATCTGGAGGGAACATGGAACCGCTGGTATGGCTTGCTCCTGTTTTCGGCGTCGGCGGCCTTTTGGTGGCGCTCTGGCTTTACGCGTCCATCGTAAGGCATCCCGACGGTAACGACAAGATGCGGGAAATCGCCGATATGATCCATACCGGCGCCATGGTATTTCTGAAACGGGAATACACCATCCTCTCCGGTTTTATCGTTATTGTTTTCATCCTCCTCTCCATATTCATCTCCGTTAAAACCGCCTCGGCTTTCGTGGTGGGCGGGCTGTTTTCCATGGCCGCCGGGTTCATAGGCATGATGGGCGCCACAAGGGCCAACGTGCGCACCTCTGCCGCGGCCAACGAAAAGGGTGTCACCGCCGCGTTGCAGATGGCCTTCTCCGGCGGGGCCATAATGGGCATCACCGTGGCCAGCCTGGGGCTTATAGGGGTGGCGGCGTTTTACTTCCTTTACGTCAAAATGGGGGGAGGCCCGGCCGGAGCGGTGGACGTGGCGGGGTTCTCCATGGGCGCCTCGTCCATAGCCCTGTTCGCCCGCGTGGGCGGCGGCATATACACCAAATCCGCCGATGTGGGTAGCGACCTGGTGGGGAAAGTGGAAGCGGGCATTCCCGAGGACGATCCGCGCAACCCCGGCGTTATTGCCGACAACGTGGGGGACTGCGTGGGGGATGTGGCCGGGCTGGGGGCGGACATCTACGAGTCTTACGTGGGCTCCCTAGTGGCCGCCATCACCATAGGCGCTGTGATGGGCAATATGCAGTCGGAATACATGACCCTTCCGATACTGGTGGCCATGATAGGGCTTGTGGCGTCGGTGATAGGCATAGCGTCCATGAAGATGATGACGAACCTCAACCCGGCGGAAGTCTTAAGATACACCCCCGTGGTTGCGGCGGCGATAATGCTGGGCGGCTCCTGGTTCGTGGTAGGGAATCTGGGAGTTGGTACGGGGCAATGGTTGGCCCTTCTATTCGGTTGCGTGGCGGGCATAGCCATAGGGTTTCTTACGGAATATTACACGGGCATTTATGGCCCGGTTAAAAAACTGGCCAGCTCCTCCACCACCGGCGCGGCCACGGTTATCATCAACGGGTTCGCGCTGGCGCTGGAGTCCGTCGCCCTGCCGGTGATGGTCATCTGCGCGGCCACATATTTTTCGAACATGTACGGCGGGCTTTACGGCGTGTCGCTGGCGGCGGTGGGCATGCTGGCCACGGTGGGCATAACCATGAGCGTGGACGCTTACGGCCCCATAGCCGACAACGCCGGGGGCATTTCCGAAATGGCAGAGCTTGGGCCCGAGACAAGGAAGATAACCGACAGCCTGGACGCGCTTGGCAACACCACGGCGGCCATCGGCAAAGGATTTGCCATCGGCTCGGCGGCGCTTACGGCGCTGGCGTTCTTCTCCGCCTACACCGCCACGGTGAAGCTTGAGAGCATAAACATCATCAACGCCAACGTGGTGGTGGGCCTGTTCATCGGTGGGGTGGTGCCATTCCTGATAGCCGCGTTCACCATGACCTCGGTGGGCAAGGCGGCCATGAAAATGGTGGAGGAGATACGGCGGCAGTTCCACGAGATCCCCGGCCTTATGGAGGGGAAAGCCAAGCCCGACCCCGCCCGGTGCGTGGACATAGCCACCACCGCCGCGCTGAGGGAGATGATACTGCCCGGCATGGTGGCGGTTATCGTGCCGCTGGTCACCGGAGCCCTTCTGGGGCCCGAGGGATTGGGCGGAATGCTGGCCGGGGCCACGGTGACAGGAGTGTTAATGGCCCTTCTGATGGCAAACGGCGGCGGCGCGTGGGACAACGCCAAGAAATATATCGAGTCCGGCGCTTACGGCGGAAAAGGCTCCGACGCTCACAAGGCGGCGGTGGTTGGCGACACCGTGGGAGACCCCTTCAAAGACACCTCCGGCCCGGCCATGAACATACTCATAAAGCTTATGTCCATCATATCGCTGGTTATCGCGCCGTTGTTGATTTAACCGGCGCGGGGGCGGTGGAAAATTCCGCTGGCGGGCGCGTGGCCTCGCCGGAGAATCGCGAGAGGTTACGCCTTTATACTAATGCGGGAACTGCCGGAGGCCCCGTTATTGATCTGTCTGCCGTTGGCTATGAAGCCGTTGGTGGCGGATTGGGCCATTGAAGCGAAAGATTTTAGCGATTTTGCCGGCATTACGTTGGAAATACCCGCTACCGAGGTCATAGTCATTCTCCTTGCGCAGTAAACTTGTGTTCAAACCTTGCGTATTTATCGGCCCCTGCGGAAAAATGCATTAGGGGTTTTTTCACTGTGGCGGAGTTGGCGGCAGGACAAAGTATAATCTAGCCTATGGCCGCAACCCCTATAAATCTAAACTCGCCGGTCCAATACCTCAAAGGCGTTGGCCCCCGCCGGGCGGAGCTTTTAAAAAAACTGGGTATGGAGACCGTTAGAGACCTCCTCTTCTATTTCCCCCAGCGTTATGAAGACAGGGCCAATATAAAAACCATCTCCCAGATTGTCGTGGATGAGCTGGCCACGGTGCGCGGCGTGGTGAAATCGGCGGCGGCCACCCAAATGGCGCGGTCACGCAAGAAGGTGTTCGAGGTGGCCTTCGCGGACAAGACCGGGGTTCTGCGGGGGACGTGGTTCAAGTTCCCGGAGCAGGCGTATGTAAAAAGGTTCGCCATAGGCTCCGAATGGATAATCTCCGGCAAGGTTACGCTGAACCGGTTCCGGGGAAGCAAGGTGATGGTCCATCCGGACACCGAAGAGCTGGACGCGGACAATGGAGAAACCGGAGGCGCCAATTCGCTTAACCTGGGGAGGATAACGCCGGTTTACGGGCTAACCGAGGGATTCTCGCAAAAGGCGCTGAGGCAGGTGATGAACGCCGCCATGGATTACGTGGAGGCGCTGGAGGATTTCGTGCCCGGGGAGTTGAACGTAAAGTACCGCATCCCTCCTTTCGTGGAAAGCGTGAAGTTCACCCACTGGCCGCCCAACGGGGTGAGCGTGCAGGATCTGTCGGAATTCAAGACCCGGCACCAGAAAAAGCTCATCTTCAACGAGTTTTTCCTCATGCAGGCGGGGCTGGCGTTGAAGCGCGGAACCGTGAGGAAAGCGGTACCCGAATGCGCCATGCGGGTGGACGTGGAGCTATTACAAAAGATATACGCCTTGCTTCCGTTCCCCCTCACTGGCGCCCAGAGCAGGGTGTTGGAGGAGATAGCCAAAGACCTGGCTGGGGACAAACCAATGAACCGTCTTCTGCAGGGGGACGTGGGCTCTGGAAAAACCGCCGTGGCGCTGGCCTGCGCCCTGATGACTGCGCGTAACCGGCGGCAGACGGCCATCATGGCCCCCACCGAAATTTTGGCCAGCCAGCATTACCGGAACATGACCAGGCTACTCTCGGACACCAAGGTGAAAATAGAGCTTGTGACCTCCGGCTCCGAGGGGAAACAGCGGGCGCTGGAACGGATAGCCTCGGGGGAGAGCCACATTGTGGTGGGCACCCAGGCGTTGATACAGGAAGGGGTTGCTTTTCACAACCTGGGGCTGGCCGTCATAGACGAGCAACACCGGTTCGGCGTGCGTCAGCGGGCGGAGCTTATCAAGCGCGGTATCCACACCCACACCCTTATAATGACCGCCACGCCCATCCCCCGCACCCTGGCCATGACCCTGTATGGCGACCTGGACGTGTCGGTGATAGACGAGATGCCCCCGGGGCGGGCGGGCATAACCACCCGGATATTCGATCCGTCCGTTCGCAGGGCCGCGCTGGAGCTTATTCGCGCCGAAGTGAAAAAGGGGAGACAGGCGTATATCATCTACCCGCTGGTGGAGGAGAGCGAGAAGCTGGAGCTGAAAGCGGCCACGGCCATGTTTGAAAGCCTGAGCGAGGAAGACCTGGCGGGCCTTAGGCTGGGCCTAACCCATGGCCGGATGAAAAGCGCCGAGAAGGACGAGGTGATGGGCAGGTTCGCCCGGGGGGAGATAGACGCGCTGGTCTCCACCACGGTCATAGAGGTGGGCATAGACAATCCCAACGCGACCGTGATGATGATAGAGCACGCCGACCGGTTCGGGTTAAGCCAGCTTCACCAGTTGCGGGGCCGCGTGGGGCGCGGGGCGCATCAATCCCACTGCCTGTTGATGGCCGAGTGTCACCGGGGCGCGCCGGGATGGGACAGGCTGAAGGTTATGGAAAAACACCTGGACGGGTTCAAGATAGCCGAGGAGGATTTGGCGCGGAGGGGCGCCGGGGATTTTTTCGGCGTCAAACAGTCGGGCCTGCCTGAATTCAAGATAGGGGACATCGTGCGGGACCACGCCATTCTGGCCGAGGCCCGCAGGGCCGCGTTCCACATAGTGGAGGAGGACCCTCACCTTTCCAAACCCGAAAACCGGAAACTATCCGGGGCGCTAAAGGAAAGCTGGAAAGACCGGTTTGAACTGGGGGATATCGGTTGAGGGTGTAACTACGCCTCCCCTTTTGTTCAACCGGCTGGATGGCTTTTGCCGGTTTGGAAACCGGTTGTTTCGCAATTTTATTAATACCGGGAGAGCGCGTAACCGGCCGCTCCTCCAGCCGCCGCGCCTACCACCACTCCGCTTAAAGGGGTTCCCAATAAAACTATGGTGGCCGCTCCCACGCCTGCGCCTATGGCGATATATTTTTGATCCTGGCGGGTAGTGGCGCATGAACTGGTCAATAACGCCACTATGACCAGCGCTATGAATCCGGTGGTTTTCATGGTTCCACATCCTATTCGCTCTTTTTTTCATGTTAGCACGGGCAGTATAAATTTTGCAGTCCAGGCGCGAGGGGAGAGGGCGCTATGTTGGCGAGATGTTTGACGCGGGGCGTCAATTTTCAAACCCGTAAATTTGTCACCGCCTGGAAGCGTCAACTTTATGGATGTAAAAGATGGAGGCGGACAAATGTCTTCAGCTTCGCACAACACATTGTTTTTCAGATAATCGCTGGGAGCTTTTCAGGCGCCTTCAAATAAGCCGGAAAGCTGGATAATGGCGAAAGAGTGTTGGCATCACAGTTGCAATTGAACTCTCCAAACAATTAAAAATTGTTTGGAGGCTTTAAAAATGGAAATGGGAAAAAGACCGGTCCTTGTGTTCGCCAGCTGGCTTCGCCTTTTCGAGGCGCACATGGACACAGATTATGACATGGAGATAATCAACCCCATGTATCACGAGATGGTATTGTACAGGAAGATGTACGACGCGGGTTTGTCTCCAAGCAAAGCGGCCCGGGCGCTGATGGAAGAGAGTGATTGTTCCGTGCTGGTTCCGGCCATGTAGTTTGAAGACGCAACCCAGGCTCCCATCGCCGTTCCATGGAACGGAAGGACACTTATTTTCTATCCGTCCGCTTATCTAAAAAACCTCCTGCCCCGGTCCCGTTCTGAATGTATAATTTCGTCCTGTTATGGATGAAACGGAACTGAAACGGAAAATTTGCGACTCCTTCAACGCCGTGGCGGAAGGGTACGACAACCCGGCCCTGCGTTTTTTCCAGAAAAGCGCCCAACTGCTTCCGGGATATTTAAGCCTGAAAGGGGACGAAAGCGTTCTGGACGTGGCCACGGGCACAGGCCACGCCGCCATGGCGCTGGCCGGGGCGTTGCCCCGCGGGCGGGTTACGGGGATAGATTTTTCACAGGGGATGCTGGAGCGGGCAAGGGCTAAAATCGCCGGGGAAAGCATATCCAATATCTATCTCATCCCCATGGACATGCAGTACATAGACCTGCCAAACGAAAGTTTTGACGCGGCGGTTTTTTCCTTCAGCATTTTCTTCGTGGAAGACATGGAGCGGCAGTTGCGCCATGTGATGGAAAAAGTAAAGCCTGGCGGCAAGATATTGTTCACCAGTTTCCAGAAATCTTCTTTTTCGCCCATCGCGGAAATGTTTTTTGACCGGGTGAAAAAATATGGGGTGGAAACGCCCCAGTCGTGGCAGAAACTGGCCACGGCGGAAGAGTGTGAAACCCTGATGGCAAAAGCCGGGCTGGGCTCCATAAACGTTGGCGCCAATAACGTGGGCTATCATCTCACCGGCGCTGGCCAATGGTGGGACCTGGTGTGGAACGCCGGGTTCCGCCGTTTTGTAAACGCTATTCCCCCTGAACGTCTGGGAAATTTCCGGCGGGAGCATATGGAGGAAGTGGAGTCCCTCAAAAGCGCCGAGGGGATATGGCTTGCGGTCAACGCGCTATACGCTGTGGGCCGGAAGATTTAAGCTGGCGTAGCCGGTATTGAGACGCTGTTATAAACAGTGGGAAATTGGGTAGTGTCTCAGTTTGAAAGTACAGGGGAGATTCTTCACTTACGCTCAGAATGACAATATAAAAGCCGTTGATAACATTGTCATCCTGAGCGAAGCGCAAGCGAAATGAAGGATCTGTCTTTTATTTGAGATTCAAACTGAGACACCACCAGCAATTGGGAGCGGTTGATTATTTTGACCACTCTTCCCTTTGTATCCCGGCTTCTTTTAGGATGGCTATCAAAGTTCCCTTTGGCAGGTCTTTTTTATGGAACGGAACTACCGCCCGGCGTTTGTTTTGTTGATGATAATAAACCCGGTGACTCCCGGTGGCGTGATCGAAAACGAACCCGTTTCTTTCAAGAATTCTGATTACTTCCTTTGAAGTTAAAGCAGGGGATTTAGGCATAATGCACGATCAACTGGCTTTCAAAAGTGCCAGCGTCGTCCACAATGGCCTCACCGTGCTTTTCCATGCTTTGAAGATACGCCTTAATGGCGTCGTCGGCCATCACACGAGCTTCCTCCAGGGATTCACCGTAAGTAACGCACCCAGGCAAGCCTGGAACGGTAACGGTGAAGCCGCCTTCGGGCTCCGGCTTGAGAATGATCCGGTAACTTAGGTCCTTCATTTTTCCCAAACCAAAGGATTGTTCAAAGATTCTCCAAGCTTACGTGAAAATATTACAACCGGTTTGCCCCGGGAGACAATCAATTTTATAATGAGCCAAATCACGCCCCGGCAAGCTCGGGGTGACATTTTTCCAAATCTTGTCCGGGAACCAGCGCCTCCGCCTCTATTTCCCCATCCATCCCTCATGTGGGATAAAATGATGAATTAATGTTCACGCAAGCCTGGCATTAAGGGCCTGGCTCAACCTGATGGAGTGATTTTGTTGAAAGCCGAAAATAATTTCGTTAAAGAAACCTTGCCCAACGGCCTCAGGGTTATAACCGTCCCCATGCCGTCGGCCCGGTCTGTCACGGTGATGATGCTGGTGGCGGCGGGCTCCCGCTACGAGGAGAAAAAGCATAACGGCCTGAGCCATTTCATGGAACACATGTTCTTCAAGGGCGCCAAACGCTATCCGGACGCCATGGCAGTGGCCTCGGCCATAGACGGCGTTGGCGGCGCCTTCAACGCCTTCACCGGCGAGGAGCGGGTGGGCTATTTCGTGAAACTGTCCGCCGGGAAAATGCGGATAGCTTACGACGTGCTGTCGGACATGCTGTTGAACTCCAAGTTCGACGAAAAAGAGATAGACCGGGAGCGGGGCGTGATCATCGAGGAGATCCGCATGTACAATGACGATCCCATGAGCCGCGCCCAGATGGATTTTAAAGAGCATTTCTATGGCGACCAGCCTTTGGGTTGGGACATAGCGGGGCCGGAAGAAGTTATCCAGCGGGTGAGGCGGGAGGACTTCCTGGGTTATCGCGACCATTTCTACACCGCCGGAAATTGCGTGCTGGTGGTGGCCGGTGGCATTACCCATGAAGAGAACCTGAAACTTGCCAGCGAGTTTTTCACCTTCGGCGCCGGTGGCGTAAAGCCTGTGTCAGCGCCGTTCAAACCCATAGCGCCTCCCACCCGCAGTTTCCTTCGCAAAAAAGAGATCGAACAGGCGCACATAGTTATGGGCTTTCCCATTCCAGGCGACGACCATGAAGACCAGCCCGCGTTAAAGCTTGTAAACAACTCGCTGGGTGGAACCATGTCCTCCAGGCTGTTCCACCAGATAAGGGAGCGGCGCGGGCTGGCCTATTACATCCGTTCCGGCAGGCACGCCTATACCGACACCGGGGCATTGAAAATATCCACCGGCGTAAACCTCAAGAAAGCCGAAGAGGCCATCGCCTGCATAATGGACGAGGTTCGAAAACTTTCCGCCGAGGGGATAACGCAAGACGAGCTTTCCCGCGCCAAGGAGAACATAAACGGCAGGAGCGACCTTTCGCTGGAAGATTCCATGAGCGTAGCCTCGCTATACGCCACCCACGAAACCCTGCACCGCAAGGTGAAGACGCCGGAGGAATACGCCGCGGAGATAGAGGCGGTCACGCTGGAGATGGCCAACGAAGCGGTTGCCCGTTATTTCGACACCTCCAGGATAAAGCTGACCATCCTTGGGCCGTTCGAAAGCGTGGAGCCTTTTGACCGGGCGCTGGGCCAGTAAAACATCATGCGCCGCGTGCTTTTCGTGTGTTCCGGCAACCTGTGCCGCTCCCCTTTCGCCGAATATCTTTTGCAGAAGGCGGCGGCGGAAAGAGGGTTGAAAAACATATTTGCCGAATCCGCCGGAACCATGGCGCTGGAGGGTAATCCAGCCGCCTCCAAAGCTGTGGCGGAGGCAAAACTGTGGGAGCTGGACTTGCGCCACCACCGCGCGCGGCTCCTCACCCGGAACATGATAGAGGACGCGGAGCTGGTTGCGGTGATGGAAAAACACCATTACTACTCGGCCCTGGCGCTGGCTCCGGGCGAGTCCGAAAAAATAATCCTGCTCGGCGAGCTTTTGCCGGACAGGGAAAGCCCGGAGATAGAAGACCCCTACGGGCAGGGGGACGAGTATTTCATCTCTGTGTTCACAGACATAGCCCGGGCGGTGGAAAAACTGTTAGAAAGGCTGGAGGAGTACCGCTAGCCTATCTGCCAGACAGATGCCCGTAAGGAGGCAGGGTGGCCAGCCGCGTGTCTTCCACCGCTGTTCCCACGGTGAAATGATACAGGCTTTGAAAGGTCTGGTCTTTCAGCCCCAGCATGTCGTGAAATGCGTCGTCGAAATAACAGCCCAGCCCCGCGCCACGCAGGCCCATGGTTTCGGCTTCAAGATAGAGAGCCTGGCCGATAGCCCCCGCTTCCCAGAACAGGCGGCGATACCACCAGGCGCCCTCGTTCAGGCAAAGGCCCATTTCCGATAACATTCCCACCGCGAAAGCCCCGTCGGAGGCTATCTGCTGGTGGCAGGCCAACATGCGGGCGGCCCGCTGGCCGTCGGCGGTGGTCAGGTGGAACAGCGGCAGGTGAGGGGGGATGTCCTCCGGCATGGTCCACACAAATTCCGGCCGCATGGCGGCCCGGAGACGGGCGTATGCCCCATCCCTGCGAAGAAAGATATATAACCCCGGTTTCAACCCTTCGATGCGATGCGCGAAAATGGCCAGATGTATCCTGGGCTCCCAGGGAAAAGCATCCATGGGTGGCACACCGGACCTGGGCAGGGCCACATCCAGCATCCTGTAAAAACTTTCCTGTGGCATGGTGGTTTCCGCGTCGAACGCCTGGGCGCTTCTTCTGCGTTTTATCACATGGGCGGCGTGTTCGTCGCAAAAGGTGGGGACAGGCTCCACCCGGGTGGGGATAGACCATGGCGTCTCCACGGTGGCGGGTTTTACGGCGGCGCTGGCAACGCCCTCGATAATTGGCCACTGATGGGCGTGGGTGGCTGAAAGCACGTTGGCGGCCCCATGCCATGCGCCGGTCCGCGCTGTTTCGGCGGCTTGCCGGGCGGATTCCGCCCCGAAAGACGCCGAGCCGTCTTTTATGGCGTCTATAAGAATCAGGAAGCCTGGATGTTCCATTTCCACATTTTTAAAATCATCGGCCCGGTTCAAACCCAGAAGGGTCTCTAAATCGGCGTCAGAAACATCGGGGATTATGGAGGCGCGCCAGCCCAGCGTGGCGGCGGCGTAGCGGACAGCGGCGGCGGCGTGGCCAAGGTCCAGCTGGCTGTAGCGGTAACCCCGCTCCCCATATTTCCACGCCTCCCGCCAATGGATAGAGGAAACGCCGATTAAAAACGCGCCTGAGGGTATCATGGGGAACCCGCCAGCGGGAGACACCCTCAACTCCAGTTGATGGTTGTAACAGTCATAGTGAAACACGCCGGAAGGGATTCCACCCGTGCCGTTGGATACCAGGTACGCCTCGGTGGGATGCAGGTTGCCGCTGGAGGGGTTGCACCGCAAAGCCCAGCGGGCTTCGCCATATTCTTTCCAGGCCGAAAGGCCCAGGGAAAGCTCGAATAGCCCGCCCATGGTATTTAAATTAATGGGGGCCGGTTTTACCGCTCCGGGTTGATGGATTTCCTGCCAGGTGGCCTCCAACTCGTCCGAGGTCAAGGGCAGGGGGGTGACAGGGGCTCCGGTGAAAGACCTGTAAGGATTAGGCTGGGTGTCCCAATCCAGATAACCGGGCCCTTCGGCGTACCGGTCTATCCGGTGTTTGGTCCGTTCGTGATAGTTTTTGACTTCCATCATGCCAGAACAATCCCCTTCAATACAGTTTAACCGGAAGCCACATCCAGAATCATCATAAGAGTAAAACCCGCCACGAACCCCATGGTGGCCTGATCCGCATTACCGCCTTGCTGGGACTCGGGTATCACCTCCTCGGCCACCACATAAATCATCGCCCCGGCGGCGAACGCCAGGGCGTATGGAAGGAAAGGGAGGGAGAGGAAGAACACGGCGGCCCCCGTCACCGCGGCCAAAGGCTCCACCATGCCGGATAACTGGCCGTACCAGAAACTTCTCGATGGCGAAAGGCCTTCTCGTCTCAACGGGATGGAAACGGCCGCTCCCTCGGGCAGGTTCTGTATGCCGATGCCGAAAGCCAGCGCCACGGCCCCGGCGAAACTGGCCTCTGGCAAACCGTGGGCCGCCGCGCCGAACGCCACCCCCACGGCCAATCCTTCAGGTATGTTGTGAAGCGTTATGGAAAGGGTTAAAAGAGTGGCCCGGCGCCATTTGGTTTTCACCCCTTCCGAGGATTCCATGGGCAGGCCCAGGTGCAGATGGGGCAGGAACCGGTCCACCATGTTCAAAAACCCGGCGCCCAGCACAAATCCCGTGGCCGCGGGGAACCACGCGGGAACCGGCCAGTCGTGAGCCATCCGTATGGCAGGGGCGAGCAGAGACCAGAAACAGGCCGCCACCATTATCCCCCCGGCGAACCCGAGCATCACGTCCAGCGTTTTCCTGGACGGTTCCCGATGCAGGAACACCGAAGCCGCCCCCAGCGCCGTTAACCCCCATGTGAACATGGAGGCCGCCAGCGCCTGTATGGCCGGATGGGCGGAGACCAGGTAACCGGTCATCGGGCCGTCAATCCTTCAGGGCGTTCTGGATGTCCCGTTCGTGCTCTTCTTCTTGTATCAGGATGTCCTCCAGCGCCCGGCGCAGGCCATATAGCCTCAACTCCTCCGCCTCGGCTATCCTTTGCAGGTAGCTTTCTATGGCGAACCGTTCCCCTTTCAGGTCTTGCTTGAGCATCTCAAAACTGTTGGGGGAGGTTTCTATTTTCTCCACGGCTACCGTGGGTGTTCCACCAAGGTAATCAATCTGCGTGGCGATGGAAATGGCGTGTTGGGACTCCTCCTGGGCGTGGATCAGAAGCTCTTTCTGGACAGAAACATACTTGGCCCCGGACAATACCGCCGCGTGCTGGATATATTGGATCATGGCGGCGTATTCCCATTCCAGGTCTTTGTTGAGCTTGGCGATGAACTCTTCTTTGGTGATGGGCATGACGGTTCTCCCCCTTTATATTGTTTGGACAGGCCGTTCCACCAGCCAGGTGTAAATTATACGCCGCATATGGTTATAAAAGAAACGGTGGGATAATATATTGGTGACCGGGGCAAGCGCCCTGTTCATTAATAATTTGTTTCGCCGCTTGATAGCCGGGAGGGAACAAAGAATATGAGCCGCATAAACCTGGAGTCAGCGATAACCTGCCCCAATTGCGGTTTCACCCGGAAAGAATCCATGCCGGTGGACGCATGCCAGCATTTTTACGATTGCCTAAGTTGCGGCGCGACTCTCAAACCCAAGCCGGGCGACTGTTGCGTGTTCTGCTCCTATGGCGATGTGAAATGCCCGTCAAAGCAGAGCGGCGAGAAAGGCGCATAAGCGCAAAGCCGGCTTCAATCGCTTGCTAAAGATCTAAATAAAAAAAGCCGCCGGATTTCCGGCGGCCATGATAAGAAGCTGGCGGGCAGGAAGCTACATTCCCATGAAGTCCGGGCCGTAACCGTGCTGGGCGGCGTTCACCCGCAGGTTCTCCCAAGGGCAGACTATCTCGCAGGTTGTGCACTGTACGCAGTTCTCCAGCGCCATTGCGTGGCGGCGTTTGCCGTCTTTCTCGATGGTCTGGTGAACCTCGGCGGTACAGTCCCCCACGCACGGGGTGTCTTTGCCGTGGCGGTCGTACTGGGCGATGCATTTCATGCACGTGTCGGCGTTGAACTCGTCGATGTGCTTGTTGTCTTCCTCGTAATGGGTGTGGGCGTAAAACACCACGTCGGCGGTGGAATACACAGTGCCATCGTCGTACCCGGTGGAAAGCTCCTTTTTGGGCGTAAACTCCGGGACGATGTGCGTGTAGTCCTTTTTGTAAGACCACGAGCCCGCCTCGCCCGGGTTTTCAATCATGTTCTTGGCGCCCAACAGTTTCAACGCCCCGAACGGATTGGAAAGCCCTGTCATGAACCCGGCGGTCATCACGCCCATGCCGGAGTCTATATTCGACTGCAAAGTGGGCATGAACCAGCCGAGCATCTGCGGATATTCGGCGAAAGCCCGGCGGAAATATCGGGCCTCGGAAAGTTCCTTGCCAACCCAGCCGCTCATAAGCCTCTGCTGGTAAGGGGCCAAGGCCGTGGCGGAAGTATCGTTCTTCTTCATGGCTTCCCACACCACCTCGGCGGCAACGTAGCCGCTCTCCATGGCCTTGTCCACGCCGGAGAACTTTTTAACGTCCAGGGTGCCCAAGGCGTCGCCCACCATCAGGGCTCCATCCACCGCAAACCGCTCGGGCAGGCCGTACTGCCCCCCCTCGGGGAGAATGGACGCGCCATACTTTAACAGCTTGCCGCCTTTTATCATCTCCTGGATGAAAGGATGTTTCTTGTAATCCTGCAGGGCCAGCGGCGGCCGCAGGTTGGGGTCGGGGAAGTCCAGCGACATCACAAGCCCGATGATGAGCTTGTTATCCTTGCAGCCATATACGAACCCGCCGCCCAGATGGCCCGCCGCCAGGGGATACCCGGTTGTATGCCACACCTCGCCCTCGTAGCTCTTCTGGCACTCCCAGACCTCTTTTACGCCTACGGCGTAGGTCTGGCCGTTTTTGCGGAGGTTGAACTTGTTGATGAGATCGCGGGACACAAAACCCTTGTCACCGAACACAGTCACCTTGGCGTAACAGTTATCCGCCAGCGGGTCGCCGGTGTTGTCCACCTTCACGCCCACAACCCTGTCACCCTCGAAAAGGATGGACTG